>CAYXQS010000053.1:0-13455 GCA_964466515.1 uncultured Gemmatimonas sp.
GCGTACCGCGCCTCCCGGCCGGCCGAGGTGCCACCGGCAATGAGCGACGCCGCGCTCCTCGCGCTGGCGTCCGATCGCGCGGCGATCGCCGAGGGACGGCAACTGTACGCGCAGAACTGCGCGGTCTGCCATCGCGCCGACGGCGGCGGGATGATCGGGCCCAACCTCACGGACGATGCGTGGATCCACGGCGCGACGCCGGCCGACATCCACCGCACGATCCGCGAGGGCGTGCTCGCCAAGGGGATGCCGCCGTGGGGCAAGATGCTCAAACCCGCGCAGGTGGACGCGGTCACGGCGTACGTGCTCTCGCTCAAGGGAACGAACCCACCCTCGCCGAAGGCGCCGGAAGGGCCGCCAGCATCGGGTCGCGGCGCCTGATGGCCGCACCCGCCGCCAATCGCCGCGTCCTCGCCACGCTCAACGAGGACGGGTCGCGCCGCTGGATCCGCCCCAGGCCCTCGTCGGGCAAGTGGCTGGCGCGTCGGCGCGCGGTGGCGTACGCGCTCATCGCCGCGTTCCTCGCCTTCCCGCACCTGCGCTGGAACGACCGGCCGTGGATGATGCTGGACCTCCCGCACCGGCAGTTCACCTTCTTCGGGACGACGTTCCTCCCGACGGACACGCTGCTGCTGATGCTGCTCTTCGTGAGCGCGCTCATCGGGATCTTCCTCCTGACGGCGCTCTTTGGCCGCGTGTGGTGCGGGTGGGCGTGCCCGCAGACGGTGTGGATGGAGTTCATCTTCCGCCCGCTCGAGCGGGTGTTCGAGGGCGGCTGGAACGCCTCGCGGGCGCTCGACCGCGATGGTCGGCGCCTCGCGCCGCGGCGGCTGCTCAAGTACGCGGTGTATCTCGTGCTTGCCGCGGTGCTCGGCAATACCTTCCTTGCGTACTTCGTCGGCACCGACGCGCTCGTGCATTGGATGACGCGCTCGCCGTTTGAGCACCCCACCGCGTTCCTCGTGATGGCGGCGACGACGGGACTCGTCTTTGTTGACTTCACCTGGTTCCGCGAGCAGACCTGCCTCGTCGCCTGCCCATACGGACGCTGGCAGTCGGCGCTCCTCGACCGCCAGTCGCTGATCGTGGCCTACGACACGCGGCGCGGGGAGCCGCGCGGCCACGGCACCGGCGCGCGCGAGGGGCTCGGCGACTGCATCGACTGCAGCGCCTGCGTCCTCACCTGCCCCACCGGGATCGACATCCGTGACGGGCTGCAGATGGAGTGCGTCCACTGCACGCAATGCGCCGATGCCTGCGATGACATTATGGCGAAGGTGGGGAAGCCGACGGGGCTGATCCGCTACACCTCGCAGGACGCGCTCGCCGGGAACGCGCCGCGGCTGTTGCGCACGCGCACGGTGCTGTACCCGATTGCCTTTGCGCTCTTTTTCGGCGCCTTCGTGCTCGCGCTCTTTACGCGCTCGACCGCCGACGTCACGCTGCTCGGCGCCATCGGCGCCCCCTTCACGCGCGATGCGGAAGGCACCGTGGTGAACCAGGTGCGCATCCGCGTGACCAACCGGTCGTCGCGCGAGCAGGCCTATACCGTCGCGCTGATCGACGACGACCGCGCGCGGTTGATTGCGCCGGAGAACCCGCTCCACGTCGCGCCCGGTGCCACCGCGGCGACGTCGGTGTTCATCCTGCAGGGCGCGGAGCGGTTCGATGACGGGGAGCGGCGCGTGCGCTTCCGGATCTCGGATGGCGCGGGGTTCGAGCGCGAGTTCCCCTGGCGGCTGCTGGGGCCCGACCAGGGGCACCGGAACACCGGCGATGGCCGGGAGCGTCCGTGAGCGCCACACGCGGATGGTACTGGCCCTGGCTCGTGACCGCGGCGCTCCTCTTCACCGTGGGCGTGAACGTCGCGATGCTCGTCGCGGTCTCACGCGATCCCAACGGGTCCGTGGTCGAGCCGGACTACTATCGCAAGGCCGTGGCGTGGGACCAAACGATGGCCCGGCAGTCGGCGAGCGACGGGCTCGGCTGGCGCGCGAGCGCCGTGCTGCGGCGTACGGCGGCGGACTCGGGGGCCATCGAGGTGCGCGCCGTCGGTCGCGACGGTGCGCCGATCATCGGCGCGCGGGTGGTGGCCACGCTCATCCATAATCGCGACGCGGCCAACCCCATTCGCGTCGCGCTGCAGGAGGGCGCGCCCGGCCGCTACGGCGCGCCGGTGCTTCTGGCGCACCGCGGGCTCTGGGAAGTGCGCGTGGACGCGCGTCGCGACACCGACCGCTTCCTCGCCACGGTCCACACCGATGTCGCGCCGTGATTGCGCTCGCCGCGACGGTCTTCGTGGCCGGCCTCCTGGGGAGCGTGCACTGCGCGGCGATGTGCGGGAGCTTCGCCTGCCTCGCGTCGGGGGGCGATGCCTCGCGCGGGCCTGCCGTGCTCCGGAGCAGCGCGGCCTACAATGGCGGGCGACTCTTCTCCTATATGATTCTCGGGCTCGTGGTCGGCGCCGCGGGGGCCGGACTCGACCGGGCCGGTGCGGTTGCGGGCTTTGCGCGGCCGGCAACGGTCGTTGCCGGCACACTGCTCATTGTATGGGGCGTGGCGACGCTTTTGGCGGCGCTCGGGGTGCGCGTGCCGGCGCTCGCCGTGCCGAGCGCGCTTGCCACGCGCGTGGCCCGTGCACTGCGCGCCGTGCAGGAGCGGCCGCCGGTGGTCCGCGGACTCGCCATCGGGGCGCTGTCGGCGGCGCTGCCCTGTGGCTGGCTCTACGCCTTTGTCGCGACCTCGGCGGCGGCGGGCAGCGCCGTGGGCGGCGCGCTCGTGATGGCCGCCTTCTGGGCCGGCACCGTGCCGCTGATGGCCGCCGTCGGTCTGGGCGCCCAGCGACTCTTCGGCCCCCTGCGGTCGCGGCTCCCCGCGCTTACCGCCGCACTCCTCGTGGTGATCGGCACGCTCACCGTGGCCGGGCGATTCACCCACGGCGCGCCGCCGCCCGCGGCGACGCCTACCACCGAGGCCGTTGATGGCGACCACGCTCACCGCTGAGCCGCGCGCGCACGCGGCCGCGCGCGCGGCGGTGGAGGCTCTCGTCTGCGCGCACTGCGCGCTCGAGGCGCTCCCCGGCACGGCGCGGCGCGCGGCCGGCGCGGTGTACTGTTGCGCGGCGTGCGAGACCGCGGCCGCGATCATCCGCGAGAGTGGGCTCAGCGGCTTCTACGCGCTGCCCGAGCGCCGCGCGTTCCCCGTGCAGTCCAGCGGGCGCGCCTTTGCCGAGTTTGACCACGCGGCGTTCCAGGCCGCGCACGTCCGCCGCACGAGTGCCGGCCTTGCCGGGGTGACGCTCTACCTCGAGGGGATCCACTGCGCATCGTGCGTCTGGCTGGTGGAACGCGTGCCGCTCGCGGTGCCGGGCGCGGTGCGCTCCGAACTCGACGTCACGCGCGGACTCGTGCGACTCGCGTGGGACCCATCGCGCACCACGCTCAGTGCGCTCGCACGCTGTCTCGACCGGCTTGGGTACCGGCCGCACGCCTTCCGCGGCCGCCGCGCGGACGAGGCGCGCCGCGTCGAGGAGCGCGCGATGCTCACACGCATCGGGGTGGCCGGGGCGATCGCGGCGAACGTGATGACCATCGCGCTCGCGCTCTACAGCGGGTTCTTCAGCGGAATGGAAGGCGAGTTCGTCCGCTACTTCCGGTGGCTGAGTCTCGTGCTCGTCACGCCGGCGCTCCTCTGGCCGGGGCGGGTCTTCTTCACCAGCGCCCGGGCCGCGCTGCGCGCGCGTGTCCCCAATATGGATGTGCCGATCGCCCTTGCCCTCGCCGTCGGCTACGTGCAGGGCGCGGTGAACACCTGGCGCGACGCGGGGCCGATCTACTTCGATGCCGTCGGCACGCTGATCTTCCTGCTCCTCGTGGGCCGCTACCTGCAGCATCGCGCGCAGCGCACGGCCGCCGATGCCGCCGCGCTCCTCGGCGCGCTCTCGCCGGCGACCGCGCGCGTGGTCGAGCCCGACGGCGTGCGCGAGATCCCGACCGAGGCCGTGCTGCCGGGAATGCTGCTCGATGTGCGCGCGGGCGATACCCTGGCGGCGGACGGCGTGGTGGAGCAGGGGACGTCGTCGCTCGATCTCGCCCTGCTCTCGGGGGAGTCGCGGCCCGAGACGGTGGGCGAGGGCGCGCGGGTCTTTGCGGGCACGCTCAACCTCGCGGCGCCGCTCCGTGTGCGCGTGGAAGAGGCGGGGGAGACCAGCCGGCTCGGGCGGTTGCTGCGTGACGTGGAGATGGGCGCGCGGTCGCGGCCGGCGGTGGTGCTCTTCGCCGATCGAATGGCGGGCGTGTTCATCGCGGCGATGCTCGTCCTCGCCGCGGTGACGGTCGCGCTCTGGTGGCCGCGCGACCCCTATGCGGCCATCGATCACGCCATCGCCCTGCTCGTGGTGACCTGTCCCTGCGCGCTGGCGATGGCGACCCCGCTCTCGTTCACGGTGGCCATCGGCCGCGCGGCGCGGCGCGGGATCCTGATCAAGGGCGCGCACGCACTCGAGACGCTGACGCGGCGCGGCACGCTCTTTCTCGACAAGACCGGGACGCTCACCGAGGGGCAGCTCGCGCTGGAGTCGTGGACCGGCCCGGACGCGGTGCGCGCGATGGTGCTCGCGCTCGAGCGGCACTCGCGGCACCCGATTGGCGCCGCCTTCGCGCGCGCCTGGCCCGGCCTGGCTGTCCCCGAGGCCGTGGACGTGCGCGAGGCACTCGGCGGCGGCCTCTGCGGCACGGTGGACGGGCACGCGGTGCTCGTGGGACGGCCGGAGTGGGTGCGCGCAGGCGCGCACGACCCCTCGCCGACGGACGGCCCACTGGGGGCGCTCACGCCGGTGCTCGTGGTGGTGGACGGCACGGTCGTGGCGCGCGCGGGGTTCGGCGACCCGCTCCGGCCCGAGGCGCGCGGCGCCGTCGCGGCCCTGCAGCGCGCGGGGTGGGAGGTCCGACTCCTGAGCGGCGACGCGCCTGATGTCGTCGCGTCGGTGGCGGTACGGCTCGGGATTGACCCGGCGCACACCGAAGGGGGCGCGCCGCCCGAGCGCAAACGCGATGTCGTGCGGGCCGCGCGCGATTTGCCGTGCGCGCGCCCGGTGGTGATGGTCGGCGATGGCGTCAACGATGCGGCCGCGATTGCGCTCGCCACGGTGGGGATCGCGGTGCGCGGCGGGGCGGAGGCGTCGATGGCGGCGGCCGATGTCTACCTCGCGCGCGGCGGCGTGGGGGCGCTGGCCGAGCTCCTCGAGGGCGCGCAGCGCACCACCGGGATCATTCGGCGCAATATGGTGATCGCGCTCGGCTACAACGCCGTGGGCGTCTCGCTGGCGATGCTGGGGGCCATTGATCCGCTCTTTGCCGCGATCCTGATGCCGCTGAGTTCGCTCACCGTGGTGCTCGGCGCCTGGCAGGGCCGCACCTTCCCGCGGAGCCCCGCGTGAGTGTCCTCTTCGTCCTCGTCCCCGCGGCGCTGCTCCTCGTCGGGGTCTTCGTCGCGGCGTACGCGTGGTCCTCGCGGAGCGGCCAGTTCGACGACCTCACGACCCCTGCCATCCGTGCCCTGCACGACGACACGCCCTCGCCGGAGGAATGACCGGAGTTCCGCTCGGGATTGGACGCGGATGTGACCTTGGCGCGTGTGACGCGTGACACAACAGAGACGCAAGGCACACGCGCCCGTTGCGGTGGGTATACGACAGCGGCATATTCGCAATCCGCCAACGCGCGATCCCCCCCAAGCTCCTGATGCTGAACTCACCCGACGTCGTTTTCGCATACCTCGACCCCATCTCCGGGTCCATCATCCTGCAGGCGTTGATCGCCGGTGCCCTTGGCGCACTCCTGACCTTCAAGCGCGTCGGATTCGCCGTGCGCGAGGCCTGGGCGCGACTGGTGAAGCGCATCAAGGGATGAGTCACGCCACATCGCGGATCGGCTCCTCCTTCCGCGATCCCAGCGGATTTCTGTATACGCGCGACGGGGTCCTGCTGCGCCAGGTGCAGGAACGATACCGGGCGCACTACGAGCGCCTGATGGGGAGCGGTCTGTACGACGCCCTCTGTTCCGCCGGGCTCGTGATCCCGCACGAGGAACGCCCACTCGCCGAGGCCGACCAGCCGGGCGCGGCGTTCATCCTCCGGCCCGAGCGGATTCCGTTCTGCTCGCTTCCGTATGAGTGGAGCTTTGGCCAGCGGAAGGCGGCGGCGCTCCTCACCCTGCGCGTGCAGGAGATCGCGCTCGCGCACGGGATGACGCTCAAGGACGCGAGCGCATACAACATCCAGTTCCGCGGCGTGCGGCCCGTGCTCATCGACACGCTCTCGTTTGAGATCTACGAGGAGGGCGCGCCCTGGATCGCGTACCGGCAGTTCTGCCAGCACTTCCTCGCGCCACTCGTGCTCCAGGCGCGCATCGACACGCGTCTCGGCGGGCTCCTGCGGCAGTATCTCGACGGAATCCCGTTGGACCTCGCGTCGCAGCTGCTCCCGCGGCGCAGTTGGCTGCGGCCCTCGCTCCTGTTTCATCTCCATCTGCACGCGCGCAGCATCGCCCGGCACGCGGCGACGGACACCGACGCCAAGCGCGAGGCGGCGGCGGTGCGGAGCGCCCGGGTCGCCAAGCGCGGGCTCGAGGGACTGGTGGCGCACCTCGCGGGCACGGTGCAGGGGCTCGTCTGGCGCGCGGGCGGCACCGAGTGGGGGGCGTACGAGGAGACGCACAACTACGACGCCGCGGGCCGTCGGGCCAAGCAGGGGCTCGTCGCGCAGTTCGTGCAGGCGAGCGGCGCACGGCGTGTCCTCGACCTCGGGGCCAACGCCGGCGAGTACTCTCGCGTGGCACGCGATGCCGGGGCCCAGGTCGTCGTGGCGGCCGACGGCGATCCGGTGGCGGTCGAACGCGGTTTCCAGCGGCTCACCGCCGCCGGCGAGCAGGGCATCCATCCGCTCCTCGTGGACCTCACCAATCCAAGCCCGCAGCAGGGCTGGGACCACGGCGAGTGGCCATCGCTCGCGGCGCGGGGGCCGTTCGATGCCGTGCTTGCGTTGGCGCTCGTCCATCACCTCGCCATCGGGAACAACGTGCCGCTGCCGGGCGTCGCCGCGATGCTCGCGCGCCTCGGGGCCGCGGTGATCATCGAGTGGGTGCCCAAGCCCGATGCGCAGGTGCAGCGGCTCCTCAGTGCGCGCGAGGACATCTTCGGCGGCTACACCGAGGAAGGGATGCGCGCTGCCTTTGCCGCGCTCGGAATGCGCGAGCGGCTGCGCGAGCGGGTGGGGGACTCGGGACGCACCCTGCACCTCTTCGTGCGATGACGGCCGGCACGGCGCGCCGCATCCGCGGGAAGGACGTCGCGGTCGCCCTCTCGCTCGCGAACCTCTGCTATCTCCGGCTCTGGGTCGAGGTCCTCGGTGTCACATCAACCGAGGCGTACTTCCTCAGCGTGGCCAACTCCGACGTTGCCGCGCTGATGGTGAACGTGCTGCTCCTGGCGGCGATCTTCCTCGGGCTCGCCTGGTTCGCGCGCGGCTATGGACGCGGCGGACGGATCGCGATGGTCACGGGGTTCGTGCTCGTGCTCGCCGTGCAGCTCAACTCGCTCGGCCCCGAGCTCGCGCCGGGCGTGCTCGCGGTGATCGATCGCTGGCGAAACGGGCTGTACCTCGAGGCGCTGGCGCCGGTGGCGTTCCTGCTGGTGATCGCGGCGGCCGCGTACCGCTGGCCGCGCCGCGCGCTCGCCATCACGGTCGGCACCGTCTACGTCCTCACGCCATTCGTCGCGGTGACGTTCATCCGTGGGCTCTGGATCCTCCTGGTCGTCGACCCGTCGAACGCCCTCGCCCCCGAGGCGCCGCCCATCGGCACGCCGGTCGCGACCGTCGAGGGGCCGCGGGTGGTGGTCATCGTGATGGATGCGCTTGGCCGACGGCACGCGGTCGAGGATCGCCCGGAGGGATTCGTGCTTCCCGAGCTCGACCGCCTCCGCGCCATCTCGCTCGACGCGACGCAGGTCGAACAGATCGGCCGCGCGACGAAGATCTCCGTCCCCGCGATGCTGAGCGGGCTGCGCGTCACCGACTCGCATCCCGTGAGTGCCGACGAGCTGCTGCTGACCATCGACAGCAGCACGACGCAGCCCTGGTCGACGGCGCCGAGCCTGTTGCGCGATGCGCAGGCGCTGGGCGGCGTGGCCATCGTCGCGGGCTGGTACCATCCGTACTGCCGACTCTTCCCCACGCTCGACGGGTGCTCGACCTATCCCACGCGCACCATCGGCTCCCGCGGACGCTCCACCGGATTCCTCCGCGCGGTCGTCGAGCAGCAGCGCGCGCTGACGCCCTATGCGAGCCTCCGGTGGCGGCAGGTCGAGATCGTGCGCTCGCAGCACGACGATGCCGTGGAAGCGGTCACGCAAGGTGGGCGCGGGCTGATCTTCCTGCATATGGTGCTGCCGCACACGCCCTGGATCTGGGACGATGAGGAAGGGGGGTTCACCGTCACGCGCTTCGACAACGACGGGTACTACGGCAATATGGAGCTGATGGACCGCTTCCTCGGCGACCTGCGCCACGCGATGGAAGCGACCGGGAAGTGGGACAGCACGGCCGTCCTCCTCCTCTCCGACCACGTGATGCGCTACCGGCCGGCCTACCTCGACGAGCCGGTGGACCACCGCGTGCCATTCATCCTCAAGATGCCGGGCGCCACCGAAGGGCTCGTGTACGACCGCCCCTTCAGCGCGATGGTCACGTACGACCTGGTGGAGCTGTTGCTGCGGGGCGAGCTGCACTCCGTGCATGCCGCCGCGGCCTGGCTCGACACGCGCTGACGCGCGGCGGCACGCGAGCGCATATTCCGGGCGTGGACCTCATCGGCGGTGAAATCGTCGCGGCGGCGCGCGTCGGCATCGCCGCCCTCGTGGGCCTCGGTGCCGGCCTGGAACGCCAATGGTCGGGGCACGCCTCGGGTCCCCAGGCGCGTTTTGCCGGCCTGCGCACCTTCTTTCTTCTTGGGCTCCTCGGCGGCGTGGGCGGGCTCTTCTGCGCGGTGGGCGCGGGGGCCGTTGGCGCGGCGCTCATTGCCGGCGGGATGGCGCTCGTCGTGGCCGCCTACGTCATCACCACGCGCCGGCCGGACGCCGAGGTGGATGGCACCACCGAGGCCGCGGCGATGGCGGTGGTCGCGCTCGGTGCGCTCAGCGGGCTCGGGTGGATGATGCTCGCCGCCGGCGCGGGCTCGATCCTCGTCCTGATCCTGCGCGAGAAGACGCGGCTCCACTGGCTTGTACGGCGCGTCGGCGAGGAAGAGCTGCGCGCCGCGCTCCACTTTGCGGTGCTCGCGCTCGTGGTGCTCCCACTACTCCCCACCGGGCCCTTTGGCGGCGTGCTGGCGATCCGCCCGCGCGCGCTCTGGGGCGTGGTGCTCTTCTTCCTCGGACTCAATTTCGCGGGATTCTTCGCGCGCCGCGCGGTCGGGGCGGGGAGCGGGCGCGCGCTCACCGGCATCCTCGGCGGGCTGCTCTCGTCGACGGCGGTCACGCTCGAGTATTCGCGGCGCAGTCGGCACGAGCGCCCGCACGGCGAGGCGCTGGCGGCGGGCGTCGTCGGCGCGTGCACCGTGCAGCTCCCGCGCATCGTCATCGTGAGCCTCGTGCTCCACGTCGCCGTCGGCGCCAAGCTGGCCCTCCTCCTCCTGCCGCCGGCGCTGGTCGGCGCCGGGCTGCTCTATGCCTTCCGTCGGCGCGATCCCGATGGCCCCAATGGTCCCGACGCGGCGACGGTGGAAGCGCCGGAGAGTCCGCTCAAGCTCCGCGGCGCCATCCAGATGGCGCTCATCTTCCAGGTCAGCCTCACGCTCCTGCAGGTCGTGAGCGATACCTGGGGCACGCGCGGACTCTTTGCCTCGGCCGCGCTCCTCGGGCTCACCGATGTGGACGCGCTCACGCTCTCGATGAGCCGCCTCGACGGCGGCGTCGCGCCCGAACTGGCGGCGCGCGCCATCGCCATCGGCGTGATCTCCAATACGGTGTTCAAGTCCGGACTCGTCGCCGCAATCGGCGTCGGCACCTATCGGGCTGCGGCGCTCAAGGGACTCGCGCTCCTCGCACTCGCCTCGGCCTTCGGGTTCCTGCTCGTCTGATCAGGGCTCGTCGCCGCTCGGCCCGTAGATCTGCGGCACGGTCGATCCCATCGGCCGCAGGTAGGTCGAGATCTGCCCGCGGTGATGTACCAGGTCGAAGAGAAATCCCCACGCCATCGGTGAGGCCGGCCGCTTCCCGCCAAAGAACTCGAGCAGGCCGTCCCACTTGGCGGCAGGGAGCGCGGTCCACCGCGCAATGAGGTCGAGACGCTGCGCCCGGTATGCGGCGAGCACCTCCTGCATCGACGCCGGCATCGTCGGCGGGGTCCATTCAAAGGTGCCCTTCTCGAGCGCTTCGACCAACAGTCGCTCCTCGCACACTATCTGCCACGCAATCTCCTGCGCGGTGCGGGACTTGGGGTCCGGCCTGTAGGTTGATCCTTCGGGGATGCGCCCCAGCACCTTCTCGGTGGTCTCGGATTCGTGGGTCCAGAACTTGATGAAGAGCTCTTTTTCGGTCATCGAACGGATCCGGAAGTGATTGATGGGTGAACGATCGCGCTTCCAAGCTACGCTTGTGGCCTAGCCCTCGGGAGGCCGGGAACCTTCCGTCGACCCACCGGGTCGTTCTTGGATGTCACGGGCCTTCCTGCGGGACGACGCCGAGGGCGAGATGCCCCGGCGCAACTATGGACTCCCTGCGCGGGATGATCCGGACTACGACCGTGTCGCCGCCAAGGCGCTCCTTGAGGCCGCGCGGGTGAGCGAGACGCAGCTCGCCGAGCGCGCCACCGGATACTACTGGGGCGAGCCGAGGCTCAGGTCGTACGTGGAGGCCATCCTCGCCGAGGCGGTCGCCGCAGGGGATGACCGGCTGGAGCAGGTGGCGCGGCGGTTCTTGAAGTAGCGGCAGGAACGTCGGTCAGGGCACGTCCACGACTTCGATCCGCACCACCTGCCGGACCCAGCGCGCGGCGCGGTGGTCGCCATCGATGATGAGTCGTCGTGGGCCGGCCTCTGCCGGGAGCGGCTGGTCATCCTGGCGGTCCACGAGGGTCACGCGGCGCGCGCCGATGCTCGGATCGAGGTCGCTGAGCGCAATGAGCGCCGAATAGCCATCGGCCCCCACGAAGACGATGACCCGCCGCATCTGCGCGCGGCGGAGCGAATCGGTCGGCGTCACGCCCGCGAGCCGCAGCACGTCGCGGAGATCGCTTCCCTCGAAGGAGAAGGTGTTGCCGTGCGTGGTCGCGCGCCCGACGACCCGAGGCAGCGCCGCGAGTTGCGTGGCGGTAAGGGTGACCGACGATCCATCCGGGCGCCTCACCTCGAGTGGGGCCGTGGACTGCGCCTGGAGCGCGGTGGCGAGGGCCAGCAGACACCCTGCCAGGCAAAGGATGCGTCTCACGACGTGGCCGTTGCCGAGTGGTCGGCCGGGGTGCGCCTATACTGCAGGGCGCCCGAGGGGCACCGCTCCACCTGCGCCGCGACCTCGTCGGGCGTCGCGTGCTCCGGCCGAATCCACCGTCGGCGGCTCGTGTCGAACACTGCTTGCAGCCCACGCACGCAGATGCCCGAGTGGATGCAGACCTCGGGGTCGAACGTCACGGTGATGCCAGGGGCTTCGTAGGTCTGCAGCCGACCGGCCATAGGGTCTCCGCGGTGAGATTGCCAGCGTCCGAAATATGGCCTACGCGCGCCGTTCCGTCGACGCAACCAAGAGGAAGCAGAGCAGGAGGAGTACGCTGTACTCCGCGCCGCCAACCTGATGCCCGACGGTGAACCATCCCCGCGGTGCGTGGACGAGGATGATGCCCGACAGGTGCTCCACCGCGAAGACGGCCGCGATCACGCGCACGTAGCGTCCGGCGGCGAGCGTGAGGCCGCCGGCGATTTCCACCGTAGTGATGGCCCAGGCGACCGCAACGCCCAGGGGGAAGCCGCGGCTCGCGAGGAACCCGCCGAAGTCATCGACGGTGCCGACTGCCGCGCGCGTCGCGCCGTGCGCAACCATATACAGGCCGACGACGATGCGCAGGACGACGAGCCACTGCGCGGTGGTGAAAAACGGAAAGCGTATGGTGGACATCGCGGGTTGGGGGATCGGGTTGCCTACTTGCCGCGGTGCCCGGATTTCGCCGATGTCGCCTTGGGCTTGGTTGCCGGCGGCTTGGGGATGGAGGCAGGCGCGGATGCCGCCTTTCCGAACGCACCGCGCGGCGCGGACGGCTTCTTCGAGCCGAAATCGGGGACCACGACCTTGCGTCGCTTGCTCATAGGGGCTCCTGGGTGTGCGTCACGAGGGGATTCCACTCCGGCAGATCGTCAGTAACATCTCACTCGCCTCTGCCGCATGTACCGAATGCACCTGTCCCGGTGCGAGCGACAGGATCTCGCCGGCGCCGAGGGTGACTTCGTTTCCGGCGACCGTCACGCCGAGTTGTCCGGCAAGCACGTGGATCGTGACCTCCCCATCGGTGCGGTGCTCCTTCAGGACACCGCCCTGCTCGAAGACGAAGAGAATCAGCGACACGGGTCCGTGACGCACGAGCGCAACCTGTCGGTGCCCAGCGACCGCGGCGTGCGGCTCGGCGCGCAGCTGCCTGGCGGCGTCGGCCAGGGAGATCCGCTGGATGGGATCGGCCAGGCGGTCCTTCGGGTGCGGGCGGAGTCTGTCGGTCTGTGTCATTGGCACCGTGAATCGAAAGTGAAGATCGTCACCGGCGCAGCCGTCCCGCCGAGCGCTCGATAGAAGTCCAAGGCGTGTCGATCCTCGTTGTCCGCGGGGACAAAGGCGACGGTGATACCCTCGCGTGCCGCCTCGGTGCGCAACGCCTCCATCAATCTGCGTCCGATGCCGCGCCGCCGCGACCCCGGCCGCACGGTCTCCTCGAACGCCTCGGCGATCACGCGGTGGGAGTGGAGGGTTGTCGGAGGAGTAAGATGCATCCTCCCGTGTGCCGTCGCATCGGCGCGCAGACGATGGAACCGGATCGCCGTCCGCGAGATTCACTCCCGTGTAGTCAGCTCAGTGCAGTCCACCCCACACCACGCAGACTCGAGCGGAGCAAACGTATGGACGCAACAGGTGGAGCAGCCGGCGGCCAGTGCCCGGTGAATCACGGGACCGCCAAGCCGACGGTGGCCCAGGCCCGGTCCAATCGCGACTGGTGGCCGAATCGGTTGAACCTCGGGATCCTCCGCCAGCACGCCACGCAATTCGACCCGATGGGTGAGGGATTCGACTACGCGGCCGAGTTCAAGACCCTCGACCTGGACGCGGTCCGGAAGGACCTCACCGCGTTGATGACCGACTCGCAGGAGTGGTGGCCCGCCGACTACGGCCACTACGGCCCGCTCTTCATCCGAATGGCGTGGCACA
>CAYXQS010000054.1:0-13310 GCA_964466515.1 uncultured Gemmatimonas sp.
CCTGGACAACGTGGCGAAGTGGATCCTCGAGCTGGACCGCGGCCGCGGCGTGCCGTACGAGGGGAACTACTCCGGCTGGCTCGAGCAGAAGCAGACCCGCCTGGCGCAGGAGGAAAAGATCGCCTCGGCGCGCCAGCGCTCGTTGCAGCGCGAGCTGGAATGGGTGCGAATGGCGCCACGCGCGCGGCAGGCCAAGAGCAAGGCGCGCCTCCAGAAGTACGAGGAGCTGGCGAGCGAGGCGCAGAACGAAAAGATCGCCAACAACGAGATCATCATCCCGCCCGCGCCCCGCCTCGGCAACGACGTCGTGATTGCCAAGGGATTGAAAAAGGGCTACGGCGACAAGCTGCTGATCGACGGCCTCGACTTTTCGCTTCCGCGCGGCGGCATCGTCGGCGTGATCGGCCCCAACGGCGCCGGCAAAACGACGCTCTTCCGGATGATTACCGGGCAGGAACAGCCGGACGCCGGCACGCTCAAGGTGGGCGAGACGGTCCAGCTTGCGTACGTCGACCAGTCGCGCACGCTCGACCCCAAGAAGACGGCGTGGGAGGAGATCAGCGGCGGCAACGAGCTGATCACCGTCGGCAAGAAGGAGATGAACAGTCGGGCGTATCTCTCGAGCTTCAACTTCAAGGGCACCGACCAGCAGAAGAAGGTCGCGGTGCTTTCTGGCGGGGAGCGCAACCGCCTCCATCTCGCCAAGACGGTGCTCAGCGGCGGCAACCTGCTCCTGCTCGACGAACCGACCAACGACCTCGATGTCGACACGCTCCGCGCGCTCGAAGAGGCGCTGGTGGACTACTCGGGCTGTGCGGTGGTCATCTCGCACGACCGATGGTTCCTCGATCGGCTGGCCACGCACATCCTCGCGTTCGAGGGGAACTCGGAGGTCGTCTGGTTTGAAGGCAACTACCAGGCGTACATTGAGGACCTCAGGAAGCGGAAGGGCGCGGACGCCGACCAGCCGCACCGGATCAAGTTCAAGCCGCTCGTTCGCTAGCTCGGCCCCCACCTTCCCTCCCTCCTCCCGGCCCACACCCCGAGTTGACTATGCGCCGATTCCTTGCCGCCCTCGCTGCCGCGTGCGTCATCGTTCCTGCGCTCGGTGCGCAGGAGATCGAGCTCACGACGGATGTTCTGGATCGCTTCGTGACGGCCTACGACAAGGAACGCGAGGACCTCGCGGCGCTCGATCCGGAACTGGCGGAGATTGACGAGAAGATCCGCAAGTTCCGCGAGTGCAAGCTCGCGTTCGATGCGGCGGGGTCTGCGTCAGGCAGCCGCCTGGGCCGCCTGGCCGCCAATGCCGGAATCCGCGCGCGCTGCGGCGCCAACAGCGAGGCCGAGATCGAGCGGCAGAAGACGCAACTGAAGAACCGCGCGACGGCGGCCGCGGCGCAGGCGGGCAACTTCACCGTGCCACAGTTCTCGCGGCTCCGGACGCGGCTCGAGCGCGTCTATCTCTATGGCGATCGTGCGGGGCTCAAGGAGCCGGAGATCGTGGCGGTCGATGCGCGCAAGGAACGCTTTGCGAGCATCTTCGGCGGGTCGGGTGTGTCGGGCGACCTCCAGGCCGTGGCCGACGCCCTCGCCTCGCTGGGCGGCGCGGCCGGCACCGCGCGCGTGGCACCCGGGCAGTGGACGACGGACATCTCGTGGATGTACATCTCCCAGCTCTTCGGGATGATGTATGCCACCGGCGCGAGCGTGTTTGAGACCGGGTACGAGCCGGGACAGTGGTCGCAGTGGTCGATAAAGGACGCCAGTTCGGACGATGACGACAGGTACACCGTGGAGCGTGCCTTCCTCGCGCGCACCGCGGATGGCGGGGAGTGGTGGCGCTTTAAGTCGATCAGCATCAGTGGGAGCGGCCGCAACGCGACGGCGGACACGGTCGTGCTCGAGGGGCTCTTCGGGCCGGAACAGGCGGGATACCGGCAGCTTGCGCGGATGCGCGGCCGGATGCCGGGAGAGAAGGAGGCCAACGAAATGATGGTGCCGCAGAATATGTCCACGTTCGGCACCCTCGGCGCCTTCAGCGCGCGCCCCACCAAGGAGAGCATCGAGGGCGCGACGGTTGGCACGGAGCGCGTCACGACGCCGGCGGGGAGCTTCTCCGCCAAGCACGTGCGTTTCGGTGGGATGGGCGGGAAGCAGGAGTGGTGGCTTGCCGAGAGCGTGCCGGGGGGATGGGTGCGCTACACGGCCACGCGCGCCGAGGGCGACGCCGGCTTCACGATGGAACTGACCGGGCACGGCACCGGCGCCAAGAGCGAACTCGGCGTGCCCTGAGTAGGCTTCAGTACCCCCCTGCAGGAGAGTCCGTGAAGCCGTTCCTCGCGATCGTGATCGCCGCGCTTGCCACCGGCTGCTCGTCCAGGCCGGAGGAACAGCCCGCGCAACGCACGCCGGAGCAGCAGCGCGCCATCGACAGCACGATCGGCGCGTCGAGACTCCCGGGTGCCGCCGGCGTGCAAGGTGCGCTCGCGGCGAGTGACTCCGCCGCGCGTCGCAAGGCGCTGCACGATTCCCTGGCCGCAGTGCCTTGAGGCGCGTCTTCGCGCGCTATGTCGCCATTGGCGACAGTTCCACCGAAGGGCTCGACGACCCGGATGGCACGGGGAGCTACCGCGGTTGGGCCGACCGCCTTGCCGCACATCTCGCCGGGGCGCAACGCGCGCCGCTGCTCTACGCCAACCTCGCGGTACGCGGGCTCAAGACGCGCGCAGTCCGCGAAACCCAGCTCGCGCCCGCCCTCGCAATGCGCCCGGACGTGGCCACGGTGTTCTCCGGCACCAACGACATCATCCGTTCGCGCGTGAACCTCGATGCGGTCGCGGAGGATATCCGTGCGATGCAGCAGGCGTTTCGCGCCACCGGGGCCGCGGTGCTGACGATCACGATGCCGGATCTCTCGGGGGTGATCCCGGGGGCGAGCCGGCTGCGCGGGCGGCTCGAACGGTTCAACGCCGACGTGCGAGCGATCTGTGCGGAGACGGGCGCGCACTGCGTGGACCTCGCGCGGTATCCGGTGGCGAGCGACCCGCGACTCTGGAGCGAGGACCGACTGCACGCCAACGCCCTCGGGCACGCGCGGATCGCGCAGGGGCTTGCCGCCGCGCTCGGCATCGACGGGTTTGACGACTCGTGGGGCGCGCCGCTCCCGCCGGAGGCCCCGCCGTCGATTCGCGCACGGCTCGCGGCCGACGCACGATGGACGCGCCGCCACCTCTTTCCCTGGCTCGCGCGACGACTCACCGGCCGCTCCTCCGCCGCCGGCATCCGCGCCAAGCGTCCGCAACTCACACCGGTCACTGCCCTATGACGGATATCTATACCATCCCCGTGCAGACCATCGACGGCAACGAGACCACCCTTGCACCCTACCGGGGCCGGGCGATGCTGATCGTAAACGTCGCGAGCCAGTGCGGGTTCACGCCGCAGTACGCGGGACTCGAGGCGCTGCACCGCGAGCTTGGCCCCAACGGTCTCGCGGTGCTCGGCTTTCCGTGCAATCAGTTTGGCGAGCAGGAGCCGGGAAACGCGGAGGAAATCAGGAGCTTCTGCTCGCTCACCTACGACGTGACCTTCCCGCTGTATGCGAAGATCGACGTGAACGGCCCCAAGGCCCATCCACTCTACACACACCTCCGGCGCGCGCGACGGGGCGTGCTCTGGACGACGGCCATCAAGTGGAACTTCACCAAGTTCCTCGTGGGGCGTGATGGATCGGTGCTGAAGCGGTACGGATCGACGGACACCCCGGAGAGTCTCCGGGGGGCGATTACCCGTGTACTTGACGAGGATTCTCGATGAGTGTGTACCACGCCGTCATCCACTGGACCCGTGGGCAGGATGGGTTCCTGCGCCAGCAGTACAGCCGCGCCCATCACTGGGAGTTTGACGAAGGGCTCACCGTACCGGCGTCGGCGTCACCGCACGCGGTGCGTGCGCCCTGGGCGGTGGCGGCGGCCGTCGACCCCGAGGAGGCACTCGTTGCGGCGGTGTCGAGCTGCCATATGCTGTTTTTCCTTTCCATTGCATCGAGGGCCGGGATCGTCGTCGAGCGCTACGACGATCCCGCCGAGGGGCTGATGGAGAGGCGCCCGGACGGGCGGGTCGCGATCACCCAGGTCACGTTACGTCCGCGCGTGGCCATCAGCGGCACGCCGCCGACGGCCGAGGAGTTTGCGCGCTGGCACCACGAGGCGCACGAGGAGTGCTACATCGCCAGCTCGATCCGCGCCGAGGTGATCTGCGAGCCCGAACTTGTCCCCGTATCTTGAAGCGTCCGTCCTGCGCTTCGCCCGCCCCCCCCGCTCCCTTGCCCCCGTCCCGATGCGACCCTCCCTCCGCCTTCCCGTCCTCGCGGCCGCCGTCCTCGCCCTCCCGCTGGGCGCACAGAACGCGCCGTCCAGCGCGCCGCGCCAGGCGGTGCCGATGGATTCCGCGCGCGCCGCCCAGTTGTACGTCAGCAATCGGCACGAGGACCATCCGATGGCGAACTATACACAGCACCAGCAGAACAAGGCGCGGACCGACAGCATCTTCGCCGCCCGCAGCGCGGGTGTGATGCGCTACGAGAAGACCTCGTATGCGAGCGCTGTCGACGGGATGACGATTCCCGTGTACGTCTTCTCGCCGCTGCAGCCGCGCGGCCCAAGGGCGCACGCCGCGATGGTCTGGGTCCACGGCGGCGTACACGGCAACTGGGACCAGAACTATCTGCCGTTCATCATCGAGGCCGTGCAGCGCGGGTATGTCATTGTCGCGCCCGAGTATCGCGGGAGCACGGGGTATGGCGCCGCGCACCACAACGCCATCGACTACGGCGGCAAGGAGGTCGACGATGTGGGGTCGGCGTTCGATTTTCTCCTCACGCGTCCCGAGGTCGACCCCGCGCGCATCGGGGTGATGGGGTGGAGCCACGGCGGGTTCATCACGGCGCACCTGATGATGCGCGGCGCGCGCACGCGCTTCGTGGCGGGCGCGGCAATCGTGCCGGTCACCAACCTGATCTTCCGGCTGTCGTACAAGGGACCGAGCTATCAGCGCAGCTTCTCCACGCAGCGCGAACTCTCCGGGCTGCCGTTCGAGCGGCGGGCGGAATACGTGGCGCGCTCGCCGTACTATCACGTCGACAGCCTGCTGCGTCCGCTGCTGGTGCACGTGGCGAGCAACGACACCGACGTGGACTTTGTCGAGGCGCGTCCGCTCGTCGACGCGCTCATTGCCCGGAAGCCGGGGCTCGCGGAAACGAAGATCTACTGGGATCCGCCGCCGGGCGCGGCGGGGCAGGGGCACACCTTTAGCCGCCGCGTGCATCGCGAGACGCTGGTGCGTGAGGACTCGCCGGAGCAGATCGACTCCTGGAACCTGACCTGGGCATTCTTCGACCGGTGGCTCTCTCCCGCCCGATGAGCGCCGCGCTGCCGCGATCGAACTTCGACGAACGGGTCCGGTTTCTCACGGAGCTGGGCCGACGCCTGCACGTCGCGGGCGTCTCGGCCTCGCGCCTCGAAGGCGCGGTGAAGTCGGTGGCCACGGCCATTGACGTGACCTGCGAAATCTGGTCGTCCCCCACGGGACTCCTCCTGTCGCTCGGCGACGCGAATGCGATGCACACCACGCAGCAGACGCGCGTGCTGCGGCTCGAGCCGGGCGACATCCACCTGGGGAACCTCGCGGCGCTCGATCGCATCGCCGAGGATGTCGTGGCGGGGACGATGTCGGCGGAAGCGGCGTGGGACGCGATGCGCGCGCTCGACCGGCCGTTCACCGCCAGGCAGCAGTTGGCGATGGTCGCCGCGTTCGGGTTGGCGGCGGCGTCGGTCGCCGGCCTGTTGCGTACCGGGTGGATCGACATCGCGGTGGCCGCGGCGCTCGGCCTGGCCATTGGGTGGATCGTGCTGCTGAGCACCACGCGCCCGCACCTGTACGCGGCGTCGGAGGCCGTGGCCGCGCTCATCGCGACGGTGCTTGCCACGGCGTTCTCGCATTTCGTGGCGCCGCTCTCGCTGCAGACGGTGATCGTCGCGGCGCTGATCGTGCTGATGCCGGGTCTCACGCTCACGACCTCCATTGCGGAACTTGCGTCGCAGCAACTCGTGACGGGGACCTCGCGCTTTGCGGGTGCGATGGTGGTGCTGCTCAAGCTGACCTTCGGCAGCGTGGCCGCCGCGCAACTGATGGCCGCGCTCGGCTGGACGCCGCAGCAGGCGACGGCGCAGTCGCTGCCGCAGTGGGTGGAGGTCGTGGCGACGATTGCGGCATCGTTCTCCTTTGCGGTGCTCTTCCGCGCGGCGCGCCGCGACGTCCTCCTCGTGATGGCGAGCGCGGCGCTGGGCTATGTGCTCACGCGGGTGGCGGGCGCGTGGTTCGGGCCGATTAGTTCCGGGACCTTCGCGGGCGCGGTCTTCTTCTCGAGCCTCGTGATGGCGGCGCTCGCCAATCTCTACGGCAAGAAGCGGGGCCGTCCGGGTGCCCTCATCCGTGTCCCGGGCATTATGCTCCTCGTCCCGGGGAGCGTGAGCTTCCGTGCGCTCGGCGCGGTGATGGAGCGCGACTACACCCTGGGGCTCGATACGCTGATTGCCGTATTGAGCGCCCTCATTGCCCTTGTGGCCGGGCTCCTCTTCGGCAGTCTCCTGGTCCCGCCACGACGATACCTCTGAGTCACAACGGGCCGTTGCCGGGGTAGATTGTGTGAGCCCGGTTCGCGGGCCCCGACCTGTCCCCCCGATCCCGCTATGCGTCGTCACCGCACCCTGCTGTTCCTGCTCGTCGCCGTCATCGTCACGGCGTGCCTCGAGGCTTCGCCCTTTGTGCCGAAGATCGAGTCGTCAACCTTCGATCCGTCGCTCGGCGTGAACCTCGCCGCGTCGACCAAGCTTCCTTCGGGCGTCTACATCCGTGATATTACCGTCGGCGGCGGCACCGAGGTCCCCGCGGACTCCGCGGACACCGTCGTCGTGCGCTACCGCGGATATCTGCGGAACGGGTTCAAGTTTGATTCGAACGTCGCGCCCTCCGCGCCGTTCTCGTACCCGACCGGCGAGTTCGCCACCATCGAGGGCTTCGAGATGGGGGTCGTCGGGATGAAGGAAGGTGGCGAGCGTCAGATCATCATCCCGCCGACGAGGGCCTACGGCGGCAATCCGCCCATCGGCTCGGGGATTCCGGCGTACAGCATCCTCGTGTTTAACGTGACACTCGTCCGGGTGGGGCTCCTCCCCGACGCCCCGTAGCGTACGGTGTGGGGCGGGTCCTGACAGCGAGTTGGGCCCTGGGGGCGTAGATTATGTGGATATCCCGCCTCCGGAGCCCGCACTGACCGATACGACCGCCCCATCCAGCCCACCAGAGACCCCGCGATTCGACGGCGCCGAGTGGCGTGCCATTGTCTCGCGTTACACGGGCTCGGATATCGGGCGCTCCATTTGGCAGGCGGGCAGCACGCTCATTATGCTGATTGGCGCCTTGGTCCTCAGCGTCTGGCTGATGCCGCGGGCCCCCTGGGCGACGGCACTCCTGGTTTTCCCCCTCGCGGGGCTGCTGATCCGGACCTTCGTGATTATGCACGACTGCGCGCACGGCTCGTTCCTCCCCTGGCCGCGCGTCAATGACACGATCGGGTTCATCACCGGCGTCCTGACCTTCACGGCGTTCAGCCAGTGGCGTCGCGACCACGCGCTGCACCACGCCTCATCGGGCGACCTCGATCGCCGCGGCTGGGGCGATGTCACGACACTCACGGTTGCCGAGTACCAGGCGCTCTCGCGCTTCGAGCGGCTGAAGTACCGCGTCTATCGCCATCCGTTTGTGCTCTTTGGCGTCGGGCCGCTGCATATGATGATCCTCCAGCGCTTCCGCACGCCGAGCCTGGCGAGCGGCGCCAAGCAGCTCTGGAACGTCTGGATGACCAACGCCGCGCTCGTCGGCCTTGCCGCCATCGCGGTGCTGGCCTTCGGCTGGCAGTCGGTCTTCCTCATCTATGTGCCGGCCTACTATCTCGCCGCGGCCGGCGGGATCTGGCTCTTCTACGTGCAGCACCAGTTTGAGGACGCGTACTGGGAGCGCGGCAAGGAGTGGGATTACGCCACCGCCGCCATCACCGGGAGCTCGCACCTGCGATTGCCGGCCATCTTCAACTGGTTCACGGGCCACATCGGCCTGCACCACGTGCACCACCTCGGCCCCAAGATTCCGAACTATCGCCTGGCCGAGGCGCACGAGGAGAATCCGATCTTCCACGCGGCGCCCGAGCTGACGATCCGCACGGCCTTCCGCACGCTCCGGCTCACGCTGTGGGACGAAGCGCGTGGCCGGATGATCGGCTTCCGCGAGCTGCGCGAGGCGCAGCAGGTCCGCGCGGCGGGGTGAGGCCTTGGGGCCGGGCCGGCCCCTTCCCCCAACGCTTTCCGGCCCCCCTGTGTCCAACCCGGCGAACCAGATGACTTCCTCTGCCATCGCCCAGGCCCCGGACGCGGGGTCCGCCGAGTGGGGACTGATCACCCAGATCGTTGCGGGGGATCGGCTCGCTGCCCGGACGCTCTACGACCAGCACGCCCGGCGCGTGCATCGGATCGTCTTCCGCATCTGCGGGGACGAGGAGTTGGCGCGCGATCTCACGCAGGATGCGTTCATCCGGGCGTTCGGCCAGTTGAAGGGGTTCCGCGGGGACTCGGCGTTCTCCACCTGGCTGCATCGCATTGCCGTGACCACCGCGCTCAACGCGATGCGAACGGTGAAGCGGATCCGCGCCCGCGAGGAATCGCTGGAGGATGACGAGCACTTCGCGTCGCCGTCGCGCGAGGCGGACCCGGACCTGAAGGACCGGCTGCGGGCGGCGATCGACGCCCTGCCGGAGTCACTGCGGCTCACGGTGGTGCTGCACGATGTGGAAGGCTACACGCACGGCGAGATAGGCACGATGCTGGGCGTGGCCGAAGGGACAAGCAAGGCGCGGCTGTTCGAGGCCCGCGGGAAGTTGCGGGTGGCGCTGGCGGATTTTGCCGAGGAGGACCGATGACTGACGAGATGCTGGAACGATTGATTGCTGAGGCCGCGCCCGGATACCGCGTGCCGGCCGACCCTCCCCTCGACACGATGTGGGCGCGAATCGAGGCCGAACACTTCGACGGCGTCGGCGTGCGCGTGCCGGACGTGACCCGGGCGAAGGGCACGGCGCGTTGGTCGCGTTGGAGCCGTGCCGTCACCGCGATCGCCGCGACGCTGGTCATCGGCGTGGGCATCGGCCGCTTCACCGCGCCCACCGCGCCACGTCAGTTGCCGGCGGTGGTCGACGCCACGACGGGAGTCGGTCCGGCCGCGGTCGCGACACTCCAAAGTGCGACCTCACGCTATCTCGACGATGCCGCGCTGCTCCTGGCGTCGCTCCCCAAGGATGGGAGCCGCCTGGACGATCGCTTCACGACCTATGCCGCGCAGATGCTGACAATGACGCGGCTGCTGCTCGACTCACCGGCGGCGGGCGACGAGCGCCTCCGCGATCTCCTTGAGGACCTCGAGCTGGTGCTGGCGCAAGTGGCGCGTCTGAACACAGCGCCGCGCGCCGAGGAACTCACCTTCATCACGGCTGCAATGGACGAGCGCGATGTGGTTCCGCGTCTCCGCACCGTTGCCGCCGCGATGTCGTACTCCGACTACTGAGGGACTTCCCGATGTCACTTCGCACCGCATTGCTCCTCGCCGCCGTCGTTGCCGCCCCCGTGGGCGCGCAGTGGACGCCCGCCCCCCCGATGGCCGTGTATTCGCTGGGTCCCACCGAGCCCGCCAGCGAGTTCAATGACCGCCGCCACGCACAGGATCCGGCGGACTCGACGTACCGGGCCGCACGCACGTTGCTCAACCGCGGCGAATGGCGTCGCGCGGCGACGCTGTTCGCGAGCATCGCCACCAAGTATCCCAACTCCGAATACCGCGCGGACGCGCTCTACTGGCAGGCTTTTGCGCTCTACCGGATTGGCGGGACGACCGAGCTGCGCGAGGCGCTGAACGCCCTCGATGCCCGCATTGCGAATTATCCCGGTGCGCGGTCCCAGGGGGAGGCGGCCTCGCTCGCGGTACGCATCAGCGACGCCCTGGTTGTGCGCGGCGTGACGAGCGCCGCGGCCGCGGTCTCCCGCCGGTCGGTCACGGGCACCGAGCCGCAGTGCGATGCGGAGGAGCTGTCGGTCCGCAGTTCGGCGCTCCACGCATTGCAGCGTGCCGACCCCGAGGCGGCCAACGCCCAGTTGACGCGCGTGCTGGCGCGTCGCGACGAATGTTCCGTGCCGCTCCGTCGCACGGCGCTCTCGATGATCGCGGCGCGCGATGACGCGGCGGCACGCACGACGCTGGTGTCGGTCGCCACTTCCGACCCGTCGGCCGAGGTGCGCAGCGCCGCCGTGAGTCGCTTGGGCAATCTCTCGGGCGACGAGGTGGTCA
The DNA here is from genome assembly GCA_964466515.1 of uncultured Gemmatimonas sp. Classification (GTDB taxonomy): domain Bacteria; phylum Gemmatimonadota; class Gemmatimonadetes; order Gemmatimonadales; family Gemmatimonadaceae; genus Pseudogemmatithrix. The sequence continues at coordinate 10,453 of CAYXQS010000054.1, forward strand.
CCACGCTGGAACAGATCATCCGCGGCTCGGACACCGAGCGCATCCGGCGCGCGGCGGTCCGCGCGCTGGGTGACCGCGAAGGCGCGCGCGCCAAGGCCGCGATGCGCGCGCTCGTCGAGCGCCGCGATGCGCCCGAGGCGCTGCGTCTTGAGGCAATCGCAACAATGGACCCTGGCGGCTCGTCCTTCGATTACTCGATTGCGTGCCAGGATGGGCTTTGCGCCACGACGAGCCTGGCGCCGCTCGCGCCAATGGGCGCGGCGCGCCCGGGGACTCCGGCTCCGCCCGCGCCGCCCGCCGCGCCCGCCGCGCCGCGTCCCGCCACGGCACCCCGTCCGGCCGCAATGCCCGGTGTGCCCAGCGCCCACGAACCCCTCGAGGTGTTTGTTGAAGGGCCGAGTCCGCGCGCGTATCCCGAGGGACGTGGCGCGCGCGTTCTCTCCGCCGAGGATGCCGCCTGGCTCCGCGGCGTCTATCCCCGTCTCGAGACCACGCGTCTCAAGTCGCGCGCGGCGACCGTCATTACCCGCGCCACCGATGAGGCCTCCATCAACTGGCTGATGGCGCTGGTGCAGCGCGAAGAGGAGTCGGCCGACGTGCGCTCCGCCGTGCTCGCGCGGCTCGGTCGCGTGCTGCCCATTGCGCAGTTGGGCCGGCTGTACGACACCGCGTCCGACCAGACCGTGCGTCGCCAGATCGTCTCCACGCTCGGCGAGCGCGACGAGGCGGCCGCCACCGACAAGCTCATTGAGATCGTGCGTGCCGGCACCGATCCGCAGTTGCGACGCTCCGCAATCTCCGCGCTCACGCGCAAGAAGGACCCACGCACCACGCAGCTCCTCCTGGAGATGATCGACAAATGACATTCACGCGCACGGGACTCATCGCCCTCGGGGCCGTCGCTGTGGTCACGGCCGCCGATGCGCAGGACACGGCCCTCGACCGCCGTGTGGCGGCGACTGCGAACGGAGTTGTGACCTTCCACTTTGCGTCGCACGCATCCGTGTGCGGCGACGGCGCACGCTGGCTCCGCGTGGGTGACGAGTCGTGGTACGGCACGTGGTCGGGAGCCATCGACGGAGATGCCCGCGAGCGCTGCGCGCACGGGCCGGTGCGAGTGGCCATCACCAAGCTTGATGGCGAGATCATTCGCATTGAGACCGCGGCGGGGCCGCTCACGGCGTTGGCGGACGCGAACGATCTCGGCGCCGTGGCGGCGCGCACGGCATCCACGTGGTTCCTCGGGCTTGCGGCGCGCCTCGATGGGCGCCCGGCGCGCGATGCCATTCTTCCCGCGGTCATCGCCGATTCGGCCGCGCCGACGGCGGGGCTGTTGCGGCTCGTCCAGGACCGCGACCGCTCGCGCGAGACGCGGCGCAGCGCCATCGGATGGCTTGCGCGCGCACCGGGCGCCTCGATGCCAGAGGCCACCCGCGCGTTGCAGGCGCTCGCCGCCGACGAGCGTGACGCGCCGCCCATCCGGCAGGGTGCGCTGTCCGCGCTCGGCCGACTCCCGGGCGGTGCAGGGCTCGCGCCGCTCGTCACCCTCGCCGGCGCGCCCGACGATCAGTGGCTCGCCCGCGAGGCGGTGCGTGTGATTGCCCGCAGCGGCGATCCGCGCGCCCGCGAGTATCTGCGGAAGGCCGTGGCCGACCGCCGCACGCCGGAGCCGCTCCGTACGGCAGCCATCACCGGACTCGGCGGTGACCAGGCCACCGGCGCCGACGCCCGACTGCTTCGTGAGGCCTGGCCCTCGCTCGACGGGCCGCGCGAGAAGGAGGCACTCCTCGTGGCGGTCTCGTCCGTGGGCGGGGGCGCCAACGCCGACTGGCTCCTGGGCGTGGCGCGTGATGCGCGGCAGCCCGTCGCGACCCGGCGTCGTGCGGTCACGCTGGCCGAGCGTGCGGGGGCGAGCGGAGGCCAGCTCGCGTCGCTCTTCGATGCGGCGACCGAGACGGAGATCCGCCTCACGGTGGTTGCCGCGCTCGCGCAGGAAGGCTCGAAGCCCGCGCGCGACAAGCTCATTGCGATTGCCAACTCCACGGAGATCGCGTCGGTGCGACGTCGTGCGGTAACGGCGCTCGAGCGTTTTGGCGGCGACGAGGTGCGTGAGGCGTTGACGTCGCTGGCGGTTCCCTGACCGGGGTCAGTGGCGCGCGAAGACCGTCGTCGCGCCGGCGGCGGTGAAGGCGAGCACCTCGTAGCGCTCGTACCCGGACGGCGGGCCCTGCTCCATTCCGGGAGAGCCGATCGGCATCCCGGGCACGGCGATCCCGCGTACGGCGGGCTTCTCCGCGAGGAGGCGCTTCACGTCGGCGGCGGGCACGTGGCCCTCGACGATGAACTGCCCCACGACCACCGTGTGGCACGACGCCAGGCGCGCGGGGACGCCGAGCTCGCGCTTCACGGTGCCGGGGTCGTCGGTGTTCACCACGCGCACGGTGAAGCCGTTGGCGCGCGCGTGGTCGACCCACGCGCCGCAGCACCCGCACGATGCGCTCTTGTAGACGGTCATCGGCGGGAGCGTGGCCTGCGCGGGACGCTGCTGCCCGCCGAGGGGGTGCGCGCCGAGTCCGGCGGCCGCGGCGGCGCCGGCGAGCGTGAGGAAGTCGCGTCGGGTGATGGACATCGGTGCTCCTAGCGAACGCCGGTGAGGGCGGTGACGATCAGCAATGCGAACTGGGGTCCCTTGTACGAGTCCGGCGTCTCGCGATAGAACTCCTCGGTGCCGTGCGCGCCGCCGCCCTGGCCCCCGCCGTCGATGGTGATGGCGGGAATGCCGAGCGAGATCGGGAGGTTGGCGTCGGTGCTCGACGCGCTCGTGCGCGGCGTCCACCCCACGGCGCGCGCCGCGGCCA
>CAYXQS010000055.1:0-12852 GCA_964466515.1 uncultured Gemmatimonas sp.
CGAGGCGACGGTGGATCAACCGGACATCGCCGCCCCCGACGCGCGCGTGAGCGCCGCGCTCCACCGCCTCTCGCCGCGACTGCGGCTCGTGGTGGTGCTTCGGTACTTTGACGATCTCTCGTACGAGGAAATCGCCGCCGCCATCGGTGCCACGAGCGGCACGGTGGCCTCTCGCCTCAATCGCGCGCACGCGATCCTCGCGCGCGAGCTCGATTCACTGCGCACCCGTGGGACGGACAATGCCTGATCCCTCTGACGACGGGACGCGGGACGATGTGCGGCGACTGCTGCGCGACCTCCCCGTCACCCCGCTCCCGAATCCCGAGGACGCCTGGACCGCGATCCGCGCCGAACTCGCGACCCCGCGCCGCCTCTCGATGGCACGACGCCCCGTGCGCTCGCCCTGGACGGTGGCCGCGGCGGCGACCGCCGCGCTGGTGCTCGGCGGGGTGGCGGGCGCGTATCGCCAGTTCGTGCCGCCCGCCGAATGGCGCGTGGCTGCCGTGGACGGTGCGCCCGCACTCAACGGCGTGGCGCTGAGCGGCGAGGGCGCGCTGGGGGTCGACGAGTGGCTCACGACCGACCATCAGTCGAGCGCGCGACTCACGGTGGGACGGATCGGCGTTGCGGAGGTCGGCCCCGGGAGCCGCGTGCGGATTGTGCGCGGCGGGTTCACGGACCACCGGCTGGTGCTGCAGCAGGGCTCGCTGCACGCGGTGATTGCCGCGCCGCCGCGTCTCTTCTTTGTGCAGACGCCGTCCGCCCTGGCCACCGACCTCGGCTGCGCCTACACGCTCGACGTCGACTCGCTCGGGGGGAGTCGGCTGCGTGTGACGGCGGGATGGGTGGAGCTCGAGCGGGATGGGCGGCGTTCCCTCGTGCCCGCCGGCCTCGCCGCGGACGTGTTGCCGGGCGGCGCCGTACGACCCCGCACTCCCGGACAGCACCCGCGCGGCCCTGCGGCGGCTCGATACCGGCGCGGGGAGCGACGCCGACCTCGCGCGGGTCCTCGCGGCGATGGCAGCGCCAACCGACCTCGTGGTGCTGCGCCAGGCAAGCGGGATCACGCTCTGGCACCTCGTGCAGCGCCTCGAGGGCGCGCCGCGCGACCGGGTGATCGCGCGGCTCGCCGCGCTGTCCCCCCCCCCACCCCAGGTCACGATGGAAGGAATCCGCGCGCTCGACCGTCGAATGCTCGACCGCTGGCGCCGCGAGCTCTCCCCGATGTGGGCGGAGGAGGCGGCCCCGCTCTGGGCGACGCTCGGCCGGCGGCTGTGGATGTGGGCAATGGGGTAACCCTCGGACGGGAGTGCGCGTATGCGACGGAAGACCGGGATGGCAGTGGCGGCGGGACTCGTCTTTTCCCTCTTGGCGGCGGCGCCACACAGCGGTGGATGGTCGGTACTCACCGTGAGCGACTATCCGACCCACCTCGTGGTCGGCACGCCCACGACCCTCACCTTCAGGATTCGACAGCACGGCGAGGCGCTCGAGCGCGGGCTCGATGCCCGCGTGACGGTGCGGATGGAAGGGCGGATGCTGCGCAGCCAGCGTGTGGACGCCGTGCCGACGCGCTTGCCGGGTGAGTACGCGGCGACGTTCACGCCCGACGAGGCTGGGCGCGCAACGATAGCCGTACAGGGCGGCCCCCGCGTGACCGATATGGCGCTGCGCCCGCTCACGGTGGTGGCGGCCGGTGCCCCGGCGCCGCAACTCTCGATGGAAGAGCGCGGGCGCGACCTCTTCGTGGCAAAGGGCTGCGTGACCTGCCACGTGAAGCGCGACGACCCGGAGATGTCCGCCCGGCCGTCGGTACGCGCGGGGCCGGATCTCGGCGGCCGGCGCTACGACGCCGAGTGGCTCGCCACCAAGATTGCGGACCCGGAAGTCAACCGGGTGCGCTTCACCGAGTACGCGCTGATGCCGAAGCTCGAGCTGAATCCGGCCGAGGTCGCTGCGCTGGTGGCGTACGTGAACGGCCGGGTGGTGGCGACGCGCTGATGGCGGACAGGCGTATGCGGCGCGCTATCGGGCCACGAGGGACCGGACCACGAACCAGACGTTCGCCGGACGCTCGGCGAGGCGGCGCATATACCAGCGATACCAGGCGTCGCCGTAGCTGATGAGCGTACTCACGCTCTCGCCGGCCGCGCGGAGCGCGGCCTGCTCCCGGTCGCGGATCCCGTAGAGCATATGGATCTCATACGCGCCCTGGGCGAGGCCGATGGCCTTGGCGCGTGCGACGATCCGTTGCACCAGCCCCAGATCGTGCGTACCGAAAATCGGGGTACACCGCCCGGCGCGTGCGGCGTCGAGCAGTGACTCCGCGATGGCGGCGTACGCGGCATCGGTGTCCGCCTTCCGCGCAAACGCCACCGAGGCCGGTTCGGCATATGCCCCCTTCACCAACCGGATCACCGGCTTGAGCGGGAGGAGGCGCTCCACGTCGCGCGGCGTACGCATCAGGTACGCCTGCAGCGCAATCCCCCCGCGCGCGTGCACCGTCTTGATGGTTGCGTAGAGCTCGAGCGTGCGATCGACGTACGACGAGTCCTCCATATCGAGCCAGAGCGTTGACCCGACCGCCTCCGCCTTCTCCGCGAGGGCGAGGCAGTGCGCGCGGCAGTCCGGCTCGGAGAGGTCGAGGCCGAGCTGCGACGGCTTCACGCTGACGTGCGCGCGCAGCCCACGCGCCCGGACGGCGTCGAAGAGCGTGAGGTAATGGTCGCGTACCGCAATGGCATCCCCGCGCTCGGTGAGCGCCTCGCCCAGCCGCGTCAGGAGAAACCCGCGCCCATCCGGCGCGAGGCGCGCGGCCGCGTCGAGCGCGTCCTCCATCCGCTCGCCCGGCATAAAGGCGCGCGTCGCGCGCTTCACCACCGCGCTCCTGAGCGCAAACCGGTTGAGCCGTTCACTCTTGGCCGCCGCCAGCAGGATCCTGCGTCCGAGCGACATCGGTCAGCCGATCCCGGGGATGCGCACCAGCTCGCGCAGCTTGGTCTCGAGCGCCGCCTTCTGCGTGTCGAGCCGCACGCGCTCGGCCGCGATCCGCGTGTGCACCTCGCGGCGCGCGTCGTCGGCGTAGGCGCGCGCTTCGGCGACCTTGGCGTCAACCAGGGCGTCCACGCGGGCACGCACCTGGGCCTCGGCCCTCCGGACCTCGTCGCCAAGCTGTTCGCGCAGTGCGCCGCCCACCGCGTTGGCGATGTTGGTGCGGATCCCGATGTTCGGGTCGCGCAGCGTGCCGCCGAAGCGCACATCGATCTCCACGGAGTCAAGCCGGCTCATCGCACGCCAGATGGCGTCCTCCACGAGGCGCATCGTCGCCGAACTGGCGCGCGCGGCACCGGAGTCGCGCACCCAGGTCACCTTGGGCGCACGCCAGAGCCAGTTGCCCGCGAGCGAATCGCCGCGTCGGTCGAGCCGAAGCTGCGAGGCCCCCTGCCCCATCACGACGGTGGCGCCGAGCCCGGCGAGCGGGAAGCTCGGGAGCGTGATCCCCTCGAAGGTTGCGCCGATCGTGTCGCGCACGGCGGCGGTGCGGTGGTCGAACATCCCTTCGATCCGCGCCTCGCGCGGGCCTTTGCCGGCGCCCGAACGGCCCACCAGGAACGTGGTGGGCGCTCCGTACACGGCGGGCTGCGTCGTCACCCCCACGAGCCGGGCCTGGTAGTCCCCGGCCGCGCCGCTCTCCCCGCCCACCGTGAGCGAGAGCTCGGCGAGGCGCATCAGGAAGTTCGGGTAGACCATATCCTTGGGGAACAGCACATCGGTGCCCGACGCGCGCACGCGCTCCGGCCCCTTCTGCGTCTGCCGCTTGAGTCCGGGCGGCACGTACTTCTCCGCCATCTGCACCCAATACAGCAGGTTGCCGAGCCTTTCCGCGACGAGGTCGCTCAGGAGCTGTGGCCCGATGGACGGGATGTCGAAGGTCGGGAGCTGGAGCAGCGACCGGGCATAGGCATAGTCCCGGGCGCGGGCGGCGGGGATGGCGTCGAGCCGCGCCTGCAGCCCCGCCGCGTTGCCCTTGGTCTCCGCCTCGAATGCCTTGAGACGATCGTCAATCTGCCCGAGCTCGGCGACCGTGCGGCGGATGTCGGTCACGGCTCGCCGCGCGCCGTTGAGCCCGAGACTGCGCAGGTCCGCACCGCGCAGGCGCGCGACGAGCGCTTCGGCCGAGTCAATGGCGGGACGCGGGTCGGCGGCCTGAAGGTCCGCGAGCAGCTTCGCCTTGGCGGTGTCGGCGTAGGCGCGCGCGTGGACCGCCTCGCGCAGCGTGAGGAGACTATCGGCGGAGATGGCCGCGACATTCACCGCGCTCGTGAGCGTGCTGAGCTCCAGCGGCGGAATCTTCACCCGGCTCTTCCACTCGGCGATGACCTGGCTGGTCTCCTCGACCTCGGGTTCCTTGCGCGGGACGGCCCCGGAGGTGAGGCGCGGCGTGCCAAAGCGTAGCCCACGCACGGCGACGGTGTCCACGACGATCTTCCGTTCGAGCGCCGGCAGGATCCCCACGTCGAAGACCAGCTCGTCGGCCTCGAAGAGGTTCGTCATCGGGCGGTTGGGATTGGTGACCGCCAACCCGGTGAACGAGATGTGCCCGTCGGTGACCGAGAGGTGCGCGCCCGAGAGCTCCACCCTGGCGCCCACGGCGGCCGTGCCGCCCGCCTCGACGCCCCGCTTGAGCAGGCGGTCCTTGAAGAGCAGCGAGAACATCGCGATCAGCGCGAGCGTGACGCTCAGCGGGAGCAGGGCCTTCCAGCGGATGTATCTCACGGCCGGAAGAGCTGGTAGAGCGTATAGAGCCTCGATGTCTTCAGGACCTGCACGACTCTCCACCGCTGCACGTGGGCGAAGATGTGCGCCCGGTACCTGGCCACCAGCACCTTGAACGCGAAGTAGGCCGGGATCAACAGGACGATCCAGGTGACCAGGCTGCCCAGGACGATCGAGTTATTGAGCGCCGAGAGCGCGATCACCGGCGTGTTGACGATCCAGGTGAACACCGGCGCCAGCGCATCCGTCGTGAGCAGCGCCATCCCGACGCGGTCAAAGAGCGGGTCGAGCATAAAGCCCACCGGCACCGCGACCACCCAGCCGAGCATCACGCCGGGAAACGACACCGTGGTGAGCATCGCGACGCAGAGGACCACGACGTTGTGCAGGCTCATCAGCGGCGTGAGCCCAAAGGCCAGGCCGATGGCCATCCCCATCCCCACCTGCCCCGGGGTGCCATCGGAGTTGAGGGCCTTGAACATCGACCGCAGGAAATTGATGAGGAGCATAGGCGGAATTTTACCGCCTGCCACTCGCAACGGCCATTGGGCGCCAGTAGGTTCCAGCAATGCCCCTCCTGCCCGGACGGCCCACGCGCCGCGTGCTGAGCGCCCTTGCCCTCCTTTGCGGGACGGCAACCACCCCATTGGCGGCACAGACCGACAGCGCGCTGGTCGGCCGGATCCTCCGGGCGGAGGAGGGCCGTGACCCCACGGCGTCGGCGCTCCGCGAAGGGGCCGGGAGCCGCGACCCGAAGGTGCGCGCGCTGGCGCTGCGGGCGAGCGCACGGATTGCGGACCCGATCTTCGCCAAGCGCGATTCGCTCCCCGGGCCGGCGCCGACGGCCTCGCCCACCTGGCCGGAACCCGCGTGGCGGGTGCGGTATCGGGCGCTCACCGCGCGGCGCGACGAGTGTGCCGCGCTGCGTGCGGCCACGCTCGACCCGGCCTGGCCGGTGCGCCTGCGGGCCGCCGCGCTCGCGCGTGCCTCGTGCGCGGCGGACACGGCGCTGGTCGCGGTCTTCCGGCGTTGGGCCGAGGACCTTCCGGACCAGGCCTCCCAGCGCGGGCGCGACAGCGTGTCGTGGCAGGCGGGGGCGTACGGACTGGTCGCGCTGGCGCGACTGCAGCCCGGGGCGGCCATCGCGCTCATCGACCGGCACAGTCTCCACCCGCAGTGGCAGGTGCGGCAGTACGCAGCCCGCGCCGCCGCGCTCGCCGCGGACACCGCGACGCTCCGCGCGCTCGTGGTGGACCTCAACGACAACGTGAAGGAAGCGGCCATCGAAGGCCTCTCGCACCTCACCGCGCACGCGGACGACGCCCTCTACGTGGCGGCACTGCGGAGCGAAGGCGCGCAGGCCGTGCGCGCGGCCGCGGTGGCGCTCAAGGGGACCACGCTCGAAGGCGCGCGCGAGGCGGCCGAGGCGACATTCGCACACTTCGTGGAACGAGCCAACGCCTCCGAGCGCGATGCGCGGGTGGCGCTCCTCGAGGTGGCCGGCCGCCCCGCAACCGACGACCAGCCGCCGCCGGGTGCCGCGTCCCTGGCGCCCGATGCGGTGGCGCTCGCGCTGGGCGCGGAGGCGTATCTCCGCGTGACGATGGCCGACTCCACCGGCGGCGGCGGGAGCTTCGTGGTGCGGCTCCGCGGCGATGTCGCGCCCCTGATGGCCGCGCACATCCTCGACCTCGCGCGGCTGGGATTCTACGACGGGCTGACCTGGCACCGCGTGGAGCACGACTTCGTGATCCAGGGCGGCAGCGCGGGCGATAACGAGTACGTGGGCCAGCGCCGCTACCTGGTGGATGAGCTCGGCCGCCTCCCGCACCGCCGCGGCACGGTGGGGATGAGCACGCGCGGACACGACACCGGCGACGCCCAGTGGTTCGTGAACCTGCGCGACAATCCCCGCCTGGGACGCGACTACACGGTCTTTGCGGAGGTCGTCGAGGGGATCGAGGTCGTGGACCGGGTGATGGAAGGGGATGTGATCGAGGCGATCACGCCGACATCCCGGCCCTGAGCCTCGCGAGGAGGTCAATCAGCCGCTGCTGGTCGGCGGGGTCCGGGATCCCTTCGGACACCAGCTCCGTCGTCTCCCGCACGAGCGTGTCCATCGCGGTGAGCAGGGCGAGTCCCTTGTCGGTGATGCCGCAATGCACCATCCGCCGGTCGTGCCCCGAGCGAACCCGGCGCACGTGCCCGCTCACCTCGAGCTTGTCAATCAGCCGCGTGATGCCCGGCGCCTCCTCGATGAGGCGCGCGCGCACCGCGAGCGTGGGGAGCCCCTCCTCCCCCGCCCCGCGCAGGATCCGCAGCACGTTGTACTGGGCCGCCGAGATCCCGTACCGCTCCACGCGCTGCGCGATGGCACGGCGCACGAGCGCCGACGTCCGCATCAACGCCACCAGCGCCTCTTCCGCCGGCGACGAGAAGGGGCGCGTCTGGAGCAGCTCGTCCTGCAGGGATTTCGGCGGTCGGGGCATCCCCAATCTTAGAACGTGAGCACCACGGTCGCCATCAGCGTGCGCGCCGCGACCGGGAAGAAGTAGCGCGTCGTGCCGTCGGTGTAGCCGCTCGCGTAGGCCGTGGCGTCGAAGAGGTTCTGCACCTGCGCGCGCAGCGTGGTCCTCCCCACACGGTACGACGCGCCCAGGTCGGCAAGCGTGAACGCCGGCGTCACGAGTGCCGCGTTGCCGTCGTTGGCGAGCGGCGACTCCCCCACGTGGCGGAGCGTGACGGCCAACTCGCCGTCGGCCACCGGTCGCCACGCGGCCTGCGCGTTGGCAACCACCGCAGGGGTGAGGAGCGGCCGCACATCGGTGTAGGTCGTGGCCGTGGCCTCGTCCGTGAACTCCGCGATCCGCGCGCGCAGGAACATCGCGTTGCCGGTGAGGAGGAGCGAGGGACGCGCCTGCCACTGCGCCTCGACCTCCACCCCGTTGCGCGAGCTGCGGTCGACGTTCCTGCGGAGCTGGCTCCCAGTCACGGAGATCGCGCCGATCGGGGCTATCTCGTGGCGGAAGCGCATCGCGAAGGCATTGGCGGTGAACTGCAGCGTGCCCCGCTGCCAGCGCGCGCCAACCTCCACGTCCACGAGCGACTCGGGCTTCACCTGCGTGAGCGGCAGGACTTCGGCCGCGGCGGCGTCATCGACATCGTCCGCGCCGGCGAACATATCGCTCCGCGTGGGCTCACGGCTGCCCTGCCCCACCGAGGCAAAGAGTTCAAGGCTTGGCCGCGCACGGACGGTCACCCCCACCTTCGGGTTCACGAAGGTCCAGTCGATCGTCGGCTCGCCGAAGGTCGTCCCGGCACTCGGCGCATACCGGAACGCCGCACGGCGCACCTGCACGTCGGCGTGCCAATCGGTGCGCCCGCGCGTCCAGGTGCCCTTGAGGAAGGCGCTCTGCTCCTGCTTGTGTCCCGTATTGTCGTAGATGCGGGTGTCGAGGTCGGGCTGGGTGTAGCGGTAGTGATCGCGCGCGTAGGTGCTGAGGTGCGCGCCGGCGGCCATCGCGAGCCCGCCCCGTTCCCAACTGAGCGTCGAGAGCGCGCCGTACCAGACGTGATTGAGATTGAAGTTCCAGAGCTCCGGGCCGACGAACACGTCGTACGCGCCGCCGGCGCTGTTGCGATACGCCGTCGTGGTGAGCGTCATCGCCGGGCGGATCACGCGCGTGTACTGGACGCTCACCATCTCCTGGTGGAAGTCGTCGCGCTCCTCGGGGGCCATCGGGTTCGTGCGGGGGTCGGTCGCGAGCTCCGCCTCGCTGGGCGCGTAATAGGCGAGCTGCATCTGCGAGCGGCCGGCAAAGGCGGTGAGCTTGACCGCGTTCCGCGCGCCAAACCATCCCGCGCTCGCAAAGCCGGACTGCGACTCGTTCCCCGAGCGGATGCGGTAGCCGTCTGTTTCCTGCGCGGAGATGCGGCCGTACGCCGCGAAGCTCCCGCTGAGGCCGGTGGCGCCCTCGACGCTTACGCGCTGCGTGCCCCACGACCCGCCCGTGAGCTGGCCTTCGGCAAAGCGCGGCGTCGTCATCAGCGGAATGCTCTCGAAGTTGAGCGACCCCGCAAACGATGCCGTCCCGAACGCGCTCGACCCGACGCCGCGCTGCACCCGCACGCTCTGCATCGAGTTCATAAAGTCCGGCACATTGGAGAAGTAGAGTACCTGGTCCTCGGGATCGTTGAGCGGAATCCCGTCCATCGAGATCGCGAGGCGCGTCTGGTCGATGCCGCGCAGCCGGATGGAGCTGTAGCCCGAGAAGGCACCGGCGTCGGAGGCGGCGGTGATGCCCGTGGCCCCGAGCAGCGCGAGCGGCGCGTCCTGTCCGATATAGGTCCGTTCGATGGTCGCGCGGTCGAGCGTGGTCTGCGACGTGGGAGCGGCGCCGCCGGCGCGCGTGGCGCGCACGACAACCGTTTCCAGCGTATCCGGCGCAACGCTGTCGGCCGGAGCGGTGGGGCGCTGCGCGTGGGCCGCCACCCCCGTGATGGCAGAGAACAGGAGCGCGGCGTGGATGCTGCGGATACTACGATGCATACCGAAGGCCTCGTGAAAAGGCGTCCGGAGCCCGGTACCTCACCGCGTGTGCGTGGACGCTCGCCGAAGCAAAGAGGCCACGCGCACCCGGCGAGCGGGTGGCGTGGCCCAGGGACGGCGGTCACGACACTCGCCGCGCTCCCTACGCCGGTCTTGACCGGGTCAGGTTCCAAGAGACTGTCTCAACCCCGCGTTCGCGGAGTACCCCTGGCGGCTATGCTGAAGAGATAGGCGAGTGCCGCGTCGAGGGCAAGGGCCGCGGGCAACAGATAGAGCGCCTCGAGCGGCAGCCGAAAGCGTGCAGACGTAATGATGAGCGTGTGCACCACCACGAGCCCGAGCGCGGCGGCGGTCCAATAGCCAAACCCACTGGGCGCGCCATGGCGCGCAAGCAGCACGACTCCCGCGAGCGCGAACGCGGCCAACACGAGATACGGCAATCGGTACGCGAGCACGAACGAACGCGGGTTGGTGGGATCGAACCACGCCAGCATCCCGAGCCGCCGCGCGCTCACGCCGAGGTATGCCGCGGGGTCCGCCGTGAGTTCCGCGCGCAGCCGGGTGCCGAACCACCGCATCCGCGCGCCCTCGTCGGGGAGCGCGAGGAGTTCCGCGCTGTCGGCGGCGGTGAGCGCCGCGTCAACGCTCACCGCCTGCCGTCGTGCCGTCTCGAGGAGCGCCTCCGTCCCGCGGCCGCCGCCGGCACGCCACGCCAGCGCACGCTGCACGTCGGCCGGGACCTCGACCTTGTCGGTCCCGGACCCGCCCCGATGGTTCCCCTGCCAGGCCACATACGCAAAGGAGCTCTTCACGAACGCGAGCCGGTGCAGCACCACCGCGTTGCGAAGCATCCAGGGCGCGAGCGTGAGCGCGCAGGCGGCGGCCACCACGAGCGCGGGACGCAGCGCCGGCGCCGTGGCGCCCGTCGCGCGGACCGCGCGCGCGCGCCACGCAAACAGGAGCCAGCAGAGTGCAAATGGCGCCGCGAGAATCGGCTCGCCGAGCGCCCCGAGCCCGCCGACGATCCCGGTACCGATTGCGAGGCGTCGCGGCGCGCGGGCATCGCCCCGCGACGCCTCCAGCCGCACGAACCCCAGCGTGGTCAGCAACAGGAAGGGGATCATCCAGTTCACGGCCTGGATGCGCGTCGGGAGGTACACGAACGCCGGATACAGCGCAAAGCCGGCCATCGCGAGCGCCATCGCGCGGCGCCCCCACCACTCGAGGGCGAGTCGCCCCAACGCCCACGCGCCGACAACGCCGAGCCCCGCGAGCACGAGTTCCGCAAAGAGCCGCCCGCCCGCGCTGCCAATCCCGAAGAGGAGGTAGCCCAGCCCGAGCAGCATCGGGAGCGCGGGCGCCTGATGCCCCGTCGGTTGCAGCGCGTCGCCAAAGAAATTGAAGCGGAACCCGTCCCCGGCGGCGAGCGCGCGTGCAATCACCTCGTGCTCGTACGCGCCCGCGTCGAGCGTCCACGTGCGGAACCAGAGCACCGCCACCACGCGCGTGAGGAGCGTCGCCAGCAGGAGCGCGCGAACCAGCCGGGTGGTCCCGGCGTCAGTTGCCGGCACGTGCGCCGCCCCGGGGCCCCGACTCGCGGTAGAACGAGTTGTTGATCATCGACGAGGTAAAGTGCTGCATATACGCGTGGAGCCGCCGCGAGAGCTCGGCCTCGCGCGCCGCATCGCTGAGCGGCACGGTGCCCGCCGCGGTGGTCGTCTCGCGCGTGTAGGGCAGCAACCGTTCCGCCCCCGCGACGTCGCGCTCCAGCACGCCGTCGCGCGTCACGAGCCAGTATGCGCCGTTCGTCTCCAGCATCGCCTCGCCCGGCTCCGACGAGAAGAGCGAGGTCCCGAAGTATGGAATCCGCCCGGGCCGCGCGCCGGCGTAGTCGAGGATCGTGGCAAAGATGTCGACGTGCTGCGTGATCCGCGCCGTGTCGATCGCGGGAAGCCTGCGGGTCGGATGATACAGCAGCAGGGGCACCATATACCGCCCGAGGTCCGTCTCGTAGCGCAGCGAGCGCGCGGGCGGCGTGTGGTCGCCCACGAGGATGAAGAGCGTGTTGTCGTACCACGGCTGCCGGCTCGCCGTCTCGAAGAAGTGCCGCACGGAGAGGTCGAGGTAGCGAACGCTTCGGTGGAACGCGTTGTCGTCCGGCGGAAGCGCGTCCTCGTATGCCGGCGGCAGCCGGTACGGGTGGTGCGTGCTGATCGTGAAGATGGTGGAGAAGAACGGCTGCCCGAACGTCCCCATCTCCTGCACGGTCCACTGCAGGAAGGGGTCGTCAAAGAGCCCCCAGTTGCCGTCGAAGTCGCGCGACTGGAGCTCGCGCGGATACCGCTCGAGCGGATAAAAGTCGGCGATCCCCGCCATCCTCGCGATGGCGTCGAAGTACATCGTCCCCTTCACCGCGCCGTGGAACATGCTCGTGCGATATCCGGCCTCACCGAGGAAATGGCCCAGCCCGCGCCACTCGTTGGCCTGGTAGCCGGAGACCGCGATCGAGCGCCCCATCAGGAGCGGCACGCCAATGAGGATGCTCGGCAACGCGTCCATCGAGCGCCGGCCGTTGGCAAAGTTGTCCACGAGAAATGTCCCGTGCCGCGCGAGGGAATCGAGAAACGGCACGAGCTCGGCCTCGCGGCGCTCCCCGCCCCAATACTCGGTGGAGAGACTCTCGAGGATCAGCAACACGACGTTCTGCCGTGCACGGGTCTCGCCCGCCCCGACCCGGCGCGCATAGCCGAACGGCGAACGGAGGATCTCCTCCGCCTCGCGGTCACTGGCAAAATAGGTCACGGGCTCGAGCGGCTTGCCGCGCGGGCTGTGGATGAGCGAGAAGGCGGTGTTGAGCGTCAGCACGCCGACGGCCCGGCTCCCCGTCGCGAGCGCGTGGATGGGGTTGAGCGGCTTCTTCTGCAGCCCGCCGCGCGCGGCGACCACCGCACAGACGACCACGCCGAACGCGCCGATCGCGCGCCGGAGCCACGGACGCGGGGCGTCCGTCTCCGACGCCCGGTACTTCGCGAAGAAGATGCCCAGCGAGACCGTGAGGAGGATCGCGACCGACGCGAGCGGGGCATAGTTGACGAGCAGGTTCCCCGCGCGCGACGACGCCTCGCGCGTGAGCGCGAAGATCTCGCGTGTCGCGTGCGCGCCCGTGAACGGGAAGTAGCCGATGTCGGCCACCATAATGATCGTCAGCCCGCCGTTCACCGCGACGAAGAGCGCGAGGAGCGCCCGCTGGTACCAGCGCCGGCGGAGCAGCGCCTCCGGCGCGAGCGACAGCAGGATGAACGGGAGGTTCGAGTACGTGATCGCCGAGAGGTCGAACCGCAGTCCGTGCACGAAGCCGTACACGATCTCGCCGGTGGGGATGGTGCGGAAGATCTCCGCCTGGTCGACGAAGAACGTCAGCCGAACCACCGAATAGACCGCAACGACAAGCAGGAGGCGCAGCCCGAGGGTGCCTTCGGGGGTGCGACGCGCGGACCGGAAGTACTCGGAAAGCGATGCGGCGGCCA
>CAYXQS010000056.1:0-11797 GCA_964466515.1 uncultured Gemmatimonas sp.
CGCCGAAAACGCCGGCGGCCCGCACTGCCTCAAGTACGGCGTCACGCTCAATCACGTGCTGCGCGCGACGGTGATCCTCCCCGACGGATCGATCACGACGATCGACCGCGGCGATGGCGCGGGCGGCTACGACCTCCTGGGCGCCTTTGTCGGGAGCGAAGGATGCTTTGGCGTCGTGATGGACGTGACGGTGCGGCTCACGCCGGACCCCGAGCACGTCATCACGATGCTCGCGGACTTCACGGCGGTGCGGGACGCCGCGCGCGCGGTCTCGGCAATCATCGCGGCGGGGATCGTGCCGGCCGCGCTCGAACTGATGGACAACGCGACGATCCGCGCCGTGGAGTCGAGCATCTATGCGGCGGGCTACCCCATTGATGCGGCAGCCGTGCTGCTCATCGAGGTGGACGGCGCCGCGGCGGGGCTCGACGACGACGCGCGCGCGGTGACGGCGCGCTGCACGGAGGCGGGCGCGCGGGCGGTGCGCAGCGCCACCGACCCGGCGCAACGCGCCAAGCTCTGGCAGGGACGCAAGAAGGCGTTCGGCGCGATGGGGCGCGTGGCCTCGCACCTCGTCGTGCAGGACGCCGTGGTGCCGCGCACGCAGCTCGCCGAGCTCCTCGAGGCCATCGCGGCAATCGGCGCGCGGCACGGCGTGCGTGTCTGCAACGTCTTCCACGCGGGCGACGGCAACCTGCACCCCAACATTCCCTACGACGGAACCGACGCGGACGAGACGGCGCGGGTCCACGCGGCAATGCGCGAGGTGATGCAGCGTTGCATCGCGGCGGGGGGCACGATCACCGGCGAGCACGGCGTGGGACTCGACAAGCTGCCGTATATGGAGGCGTTGTTCACCGGCGACACCCTCGACGCGATGTGCGCGTTGCGCGAGACCTTCGACCCCCACCGCCGCGCGAATCCGGGGAAGGCGGTGCCGGTGCGCTCGTGCCGCGAATGGCACGGCACCGTGGCCACGCGGCGGCTCGCCCAGTGAGCGCGCATCGCCCGGCGTCCGTTGATGAGCTGGCCGCGCTCGTGCGCGAGGCGGGCACCGGCGCGGCATCCGCCGGGTTCCGCATCCGTGGCGCGGGACGCTGGCTCGACGCGGGCCGCGCGAATCCGCACGCGGCCGCACTCGACCTCGGCGCCTTTGGCGGCATCCACGCGTACACGCCGGGCGACCTCACCATCTCCGTGGGCGCGGCGACCACGCTGCGCGAGCTCGACGCCGTCACGCGCGCCGAAGGGCAGTGGTGTCCGCTCCTCCCCTGGGGCGACGACGACGGCACGGTGGGGGCGACCATCGCCACCGCCACCACCGGCCCCCTTGCCGAGACGCTGGGCCGCGCGCGCGATCTCGTGCTCGGCCTGGAGTGCGTCGATGGGACCGGGCGCGTAATCCGCGCGGGCGGACGCGTGGTGAAGAACGTCGCGGGGTTCGACCTCACGCGACTGATGGTCGGCGCGTGGGGCACGCTCGGCGTGATTACCGCGGTGCACCTGCGGACGCGCGCCCGCCCGGCGGTGGACGAGAGCTGGGTGCTGCGCACGGCCGACGACGAGGCGGTGTCGCGCCTTGCGCGCGGTGCGTATGCGCCGCTGGCCTGCGTGGCGCTCACCCCCCGGCTGGCGAACGCAATCGGCGCGGGCGTGGACGCGCGCTGGCTCGTCCGGCTGGGCGGGAACGCGGCCTTTGTTGCCGCCGCGCGGGCCGCGCTGGGTGCGCTCGGCCCGCGCGACGCCGTGCCGGAGTCCGTATGGGCCACGGTGCGCGCCGTAGGCGCGCCGGCCGATCGCACGGGGCAATGGCGCTGGGACGCGCTCTCGCGGCGGCTCAAGGCGACGTTCGACCCCGCGGACCTGCTCAACCCCGGGCTTCTCGGGGCGGCGCAATGAGCGCCCCCGTGCACTGCGCGCTCCCCGGTTCGCCGCTCGACCGCGCGCGCGAAGGGCTCGACGCCTGCGTCCACTGCGGCTTCTGCCTCCCCGCGTGCCCCACCTACCTCGCCCTCGACGACGAGAACGACTCGCCGCGCGGTCGGCTGGTGTTGATGCGCGCGCTCCTCGACGGACGCGTCGCGCCGGACAACCCCATAGTGGGCGCGCACCTCGACGCCTGCCTCGGTTGCCGCGGCTGCGAGACCGCGTGCCCGGCGGGCGTGCCGTACGGCCACCTGCTCGAAGCGACGCGGGCAACGCTTGTTGCGCACCGGCCGCTGCCGTGGATGGCGCGCGCCGTGCTCGCGATCTTCGCGCGCGAGTGGCTGCTGCGGCCGGCACTCCTCGTGGCGCGCGTTGTGCGGTCCACGGGCCTCGCACGCGTTGCGGCCCGATTGCTCCCGTCGCAGCTCGCGATGCCGGCGGCGATGCTCGACGCCACCGCGCGCCCCGTCGCCGTGGAGTACACGGCGGCCGGCGATGGCGCGCGCGGGACCGCGGCGCTCCTCACCGGCTGCGTGATGGAAGGGCTCCTCGCCCCGCTCAACCGCGCCACCGAGCGCGTGCTCGCGGTAAACGGCTACCGCGTGGTGCCGGTGCCCGGCCAGGCCTGCTGTGGCGCGCTGCACGCGCACGCGGGCGATGCCGACACCGCCCGCGTGCTGGCGCGCGAGAACATCGCCGCGTTCGAGTCGAGCGGCGCGGAACGCATCGTGCTCAACTCCGCCGGCTGCGGCGCGATGTGCCGCGACTACGGCCATCTCCTCGCGGATGACCGCACCTGGGCCGCGCGCGCCGCGGCGTTCAGCGCGCGGGTCCGCGACGTCCACGAGCTCCTCGCCGCGGCGGGCCCGGTGCCCACACCCCCGGCAAAGGCGCCACTGGCCGTTGCGTGGGACGCGCCCTGTCACCTCGAACACGCGCAACGCGTGGTCGCGCCGCCGCTCGCCGTGCTCCACGCCATCGGCGGGATTGCGCTGCGTCCCCTCGTCGACAGCAACCAGTGCTGTGGGAGCGCGGGGATCTTCAACCTCGTCCAGCCCGCGGTGGCCGAGCAGGTGCTGGCCCCCAAGCTCGCCCGGATTGGGGAATCGGGCGCGACGGTGGTGGCCACGGCCAACCCCGGGTGCCTGATGCAGATCGGCGCGGGGCTCCGGCTGGCCGGGAGTCACGTGGTCACCCGTCACCCAGTGGAACTCCTCGACGCGGCCTACGCGGGGCGCCCCGCGAGCCATTAGGATTCGAGTATGGAAGTCCCGGTCCTGCTGGTTGAGTTCGAGGGGGTGCTCGCGGACACCGCGGCAATGCGGTCCGCCGCACTCGGCGAGGCACTCGCGCCCGACGGAATCGCGCTCGACAATCACCTCCGTCGGCTGGCGCACGGCCGCACGGTCGAGGACGCGGTGCGCCGGGTGCGGGAGGCCGTCGGCGCGCCGGACGACGCCACCGCCGTCGAGCTGGGCCGCCTGCGCGCGGAGCGCGCCTTTGCCGCGCGTGCCGGAAAGGGCGTCACGCTCCAGCCCGGAGTCAAGCGGGCGCTCGAACGGCTCGCGTCCATCGGCCGCCTCGCCCTCGTGACCCGCGCGTCACGCCGCGAGGTGGAGTTCGTGCTCGACCTCGCGCGACTCGACGGACTCTTCCGGCCGGTGATCGGCGCGGAGGATGTGCTCCCGGCAAAGCCCGAGTCCGCGCCGTATCACGTCGCGATGGCCAAGGTCCGCGAACTCTTCCCGGGCCAGTCGCTGCGCGGGATTGCCGTCGAGGATTCGGTGATCGGCGCGCGCGCGGCCCGCGCGGCGGGGCTGCTCAGCGTGGTCGTCGGCAAGGTGCCGCCGCACGAGGCAATGGAGGCGAACGCCTGGATGGAGTCGCTCACGGACCTCACGCCGGAGCGCGTGCGCGAGCTGCTCGGCCTGCACGCCGAAGGCGCCAAGTGAGCACCGCGCCCGCCGCCGCCGACGCATCGTACGACGCGCTCCACGAGGACGCCGTGCTCGTCGACCGCGCCTCGCGCGTGCGGATGACCTTCACCGGCGAGCAGGCGAAGGAAGCGCTGGGCGGGCTCGTCACCAACGACGTGCTCGCGCTGCGGCCCGGCGACGGGCAGCGCGCCGTCGCGCTCACCGCCAAGGGGCGCGTCATCTCGGTGGTGCGCATCCTCGACCGCGGCGCGGACCTGCTCGTGGACGCGGAGCCCGGGTCGGGCGAGGCGTTCGCGACGATGATCCGGAAGTTCGTCAATCCGCGGCTCGCCAAGTATGCGGTCATTACCGCGTCCACCTCGTGCCTCGGGGTCTATGGCACGCGCGCCGCGGCGCATCTCGCCGCGGCGGCGAACGTGGACGTCCGTGCACTGAGCGCGCTCGCGCCGTTCGGCGGACTCGCGGCGGCGGACGGCGCACTGTACATCGTGCGCTCCATCGAGCTCGGCGTGCCGGGCTACGACGTGATCGGCGCGGTGGACACGGTGGCGACGCTCCGTGCCGCGCTTGAGGGCGCGGGCCTGCCCACCGCCACCGACGAGACACTGGAGATCGCGCGCGTCGAGGCGGGAATCCCGCGCTTCGGCCGCGACTTCGACGCCGAGACCATCCCGCAGGAAGCCAACCTCGACGACCTCGGCGCCATCTCGTTCAACAAGGGCTGCTACACGGGGCAGGAGGTCGTCGCGCGCATTCATTTTCGCGGCCACGTGAACCGCCACCTGCGCTGGATCACGTCCGCCGAGCCGCTTCCGGCGGGCGCGGTCGTGCTGGACGACGCGGACAGGGAGGTCGGCGACGTGCGCTCGAGCGTGGTGTCGCCGCGCCGAGGGCCGCTCGCGATTGCGATGGTGCGGCGCGAGATCGAGCCGGGAAGCGCGGTGCGCGCGCGCAGCGGCAACCGCGTGATCCCCGTGCGCGTCGAGCGGATCGCGTGACGGCCAAGACCTCGCCCACCGCGTCGATCGTGCGCGGCGCCTGTCCGCACGACTGCCCCGACACCTGCGCCACGATGGTCACCGTCGAGGGCGGCAAGGCGACGCGCATCCAGGGTGATCCCGAGCACCCCATCACCCAGGGGTTCCTCTGCACCAAGGTGAACCGCTACCTCGAGCGCACCTACCACACCGATCGCGTGCTCTCGCCGCTGCGGCGCGTGGGACCCAAGGGGCGCGGCGAATTTGTCGAGGCCACCTGGGACGAGGCGCTCGCCGACATCGCGGCCAGGCTCAATGCGATCCGCGCCTCGGCGGACGGTCCGCAGGCGATTCTCCCCTACTCGTACGCCGGCACGATGGGCTACCTGCAGGGCGAGTCGATGGACCGGCGCTTCTTCCATCTCATTGGCGCGTCCAGGCTGGACCGCACCATCTGCTCCACCGCGGGCACGATGGGGATGAAGATGACCGTCGGCGCCAACCTCGGCGCGGACGCGGAGGAGGTCGCACGGAGCGACTTGATCCTTCTCTGGGGCACGAACACCCTCACGAGCAACCCGCACCTCTGGCCGCAGGTGCTCGCGGCGCGCGCCAAGGGGACGCCGGTGCTCTGCATCGATCCGATCCGCACGCGCACGGCCGAGCAATGCGACGAATGGCTCGGCATCCGCCCGGGCACCGACGCCGCGCTGGCGCTCGGGATGATGCACGTCATCCTCGGCGAGGGACTCGAGGACGCGGACTATATGGCGCGGT
The DNA here is from genome assembly GCA_964466515.1 of uncultured Gemmatimonas sp. Classification (GTDB taxonomy): domain Bacteria; phylum Gemmatimonadota; class Gemmatimonadetes; order Gemmatimonadales; family Gemmatimonadaceae; genus Pseudogemmatithrix. The sequence continues at coordinate 5,618 of CAYXQS010000056.1, forward strand.
ACACCCTCGGCGCCGACCGGTTGCGTGAGCGCGTGCAGGAGTACCCGCCCGAGCGCGTCGCGTCGATCACCGGGCTCCCGGCGGACCGGATCGTCACGCTCGCGCGGCAGTACGCCCGGGCAAAGGCGGCGTTCATCCGCGTGAACTACGGGCTGCAGCGACACGGCGGCGGCGCGATGGCCGTGCGCGCGATCGCCTGCCTGCCGGCGGTCACGGGGCACTGGCGGCGCGCGGGCGGCGGCGTCCAGCTCTCGTCGAGTGCAAACTTCGCGTTCAACAAGAAGGCCCTGCACCGCGAGGACCTCTCGCCCGCCGGCACCCGCACGATCAATATGGCGCTGCTGGGCGAGGCACTGGAGAAGCCGGACGCCGGCGTGGGCGGCCCGCCCGTGCGCGCGCTGGTCGTCTTCAACTCCAACCCAGGCGCCATCGCACCCGACCATAACGCGGTCCTGCGCGGCCTCAGGCGCGAGGATCTCTTCACCGTCGTCCTCGAGCACTTCCGCACCGACACCTGCGACTACGCCGACTGGGTCCTCCCCGCGACAACACAGCTTGAGCACTGGGACGTGCATCTCTCGTACGGGCATCTCTACGCCACGCTCAACCGGCCCGCGATCGCGCCGATCGGCCAGGCGCTGCCCAACACCGAGATCTTCCGTCGCCTCGCCGCGCGGATGGGACTCGCCCACGAATGTCTCCGCGACGACGACGTCACGCTCGTGCGGCAGGCGCTGGCGTCGGGCGACCCGAAGATGGCGAGCGTGACCTGGGAGTCGCTCAACCAGCACGGGTGGGTGCGGCTCAACGTGCCGCGGCCATACACGCCGTTTGCGGAGGGCGGCTTCCTCACGCCCAGCGGCAAGTGCGAGTTCTACTCCGAGCGGATGCGGGAGATGGGGCTCGATCCCCTGCCCGCCTTCACGGCGCCGCACGAGTTCCCCGAGGCGGTGCCCGCGCTCGCGGCGAAGTATCCCATCACGCTGATCTCGTCGCCGGCCCACCAGTTCCTGAATTCGAGCTTCGTGAACATCGGGCCGCTGCGGCGGGCCGCCCGGGAACCCGAGGTGGCGCTGCATCCACACGACGCGGAGCGCCGCGGGATCGTCGAGGGGATGACCGTGATGGTGGAGAACGATCGCGGTCACTTCCAGGCCAAGGCGCGAATCCGCGAGGGAATCCGCGAGGGCGTCGCGTGGGCGCCGGGCGTGTGGTGGGCCAAGCTCTCGCCCGACGGCACGAACGTGAACACCACGACGAGCCAGCGGCTCACCGATATGGGTGCGGGGCCGGTGTTCTACGACAACTTGGTGGAGATCCGCGTCGCGTGAAGCTTCCGCAAACCCTCGGCGCGCTCCGGGCCTCCCCCTTCGGCGCGGACAGCCTCCGCGCCCGCTCCGTGAAGGACGAACTGCGCGCCAACCTCCTCGCGCGCATCGGCGACGGGAAGCCGCTCTTCCCCGGCGTCCACGGCTATGACGACACCGTGATGCCGCAGGTGGTGAACGCACTCCTCTCGCGCCACCACTTCATCCTGCTCGGACTTCGCGGCCAGGCCAAGTCGCGCCTGCTGCGCGCGCTCACCACGCTGCTCGATCCCGCGCTCCCGATCGTCGCGGGGAGCGAGACCAACGACGACCCCTTTGCGCCGATCTCGAGGTTCGGCCGCGACCTGGTCGCCACGGCGGGCGACGACACGCCCATTGCCTGGCTCTCACCCGACGAGCGCTACGTCGAGAAGCTCGCAACCCCCGACGCGACGATCGCCGACCTCATCGGCGACCTCGATCCCATCAAGGCCGCGCGCGGCGGACACATCCTCGCCAACGAGCTCTCGATCCACTACGGGATGCTCCCGCGCGCCAATCGCGGAATCTTCGCGCTCAATGAACTCCCCGACCTCGCCGGTAAGGTGCAGGTGGGGTTGTTCAACGTGATGCAGGAAGGCGATGTGCAGATCAAGGGCTATCCGGTGCGACTCACCCTCGACGTGCTCCTCGCGTTCACCGCGAACCCCGAGGACTACACGGCGCGCGGAAAGATCATCACGCCGCTCAAGGACCGGATCGGCAGCGAAATCCAGACGCACTATCCGCCCACGGTGGACCTCGCGCTCCTCATCACGGAGCAGGAGGCGTGGGTCGCGCGCGACGGGCTCCCGGTGCGCGTGCCGGAACTCGTCGCCGAGGTCGCCGAGCGCGTCGCATTCGAGGCGCGCAGGGAAAAACGGATCGACCAGCGCTCCGGCGTCTCGCAGCGGCTCTCCATCTCGCTGCTCGAGAATGTCGTCTCCAACGCGGAGCGGCGTGCGGTCCGCCTCGGCGAGGAGGCCGTCGTGCCGCGCCTCGCGGACATCTATGCGGCGCTCCCGGCCATCACGGGAAAGATCGAGCTCGAGTACGAGGGCGAGTTGATGGGCGCCGCGGCGATCGCGCGGGAACTGATCCGGCGCGCCGCGGACGCCACGCTCCAGGGGCGCACGAACGGCCTGGCGCTCGACGACGTGGTGATGTGGTTCGACACCGGCTCGGCACTGCAGGTGAATGACGAGGTGAGTGCCAAGGTCGCGCGCGAGGCCTTTGCAACGGTGCCTGGGCTTATCGAGCAGGCAACGGCGGGCCTGCCGATGGGGAGCGATGCCGATGCCGTCGTGGCCTGCGAACTGATTCTCGAATCGCTGGTTGCGCGCAGGAAGATCTCGCGGTCCGAGGGCGGGCAGTACGGGCGGTCAGCGCGCCGTAAGGGCGGGCTGCCGCCGGAACACCCAGAGCGAGAAGAACAGTAGGATCACGGCCGACCCGCCGATCGCCCACCCCACGCCGGCGTAGCGCGCGATGACGCCGGCGAGAAAGCTGCCGACCGGCGACCCCCCGACGTACACCATCACGTAGAGCGCCATCACCCGGCCACGGAGCGCGTCGGGCACGATGTCCTGCAGCCGCGCGTTCACCAGGGCGTTGTTCACGATCATCGACGTCCCCACCACGATCAGCGCGAGTCCCGCAAAGGTCGGGTGGCGCAGGAACGGGAAAATCACCAGCATCGACGCGAAGACGATGGACGCGATCCGCATCACCTTGCCCCGCTCCGCGCCACCGCCGGTCGCGGCAATCGAGAGTGCGCCGAGCATCGCGCCAAAGCCGAGGCAGGCCATCAGGGTGCCGTAGCCATCGGCGCCGACGCCGAGGAGGTCGCGCGCCACGATCGGCAGGAGGGTAATCACCGGGATGCCGAGGAGCGAGAACGACGCCGCGATGGCGAGGAGCGCCGGCAACGGCGGCGTGTCGCGTACATAGCGGATCGCCTCGCGCATCCCGTCGAGCGACGACATCGGCACGCGCGGCACGGCGCGGCGCTCGGGAAGCCGGATCATCGCCAGCCCGACGAGGACCGCGAGGTAGCTGAGCGCATTGACGGCGAACGTCCAATCGACGCCCAGCCGCGCGATGACCACCGCCGCGATGGAGGGGCCGAGCACGCGCGCGAGGTTGAAGCCGGTGGAATTGAGGCCGATGGCGCTGGAGAGGTCGGCCCTGTCCACGAGCTCGACGATGAGCGATTGCCGCGCGGGAATCTCGAACGCCGCAAGCGTCCCGCCAAAGAGCGCGAGCGTGAGCAGCCAGTGGATGGTGAGGTGCCCCGTCGCGGACAGCGTGAAGAGCGCCGCGGCCTCAAGGAACATCAACGACTGCGCAATCCGCACCACGCGGAGCTTCTCCGCCCGGTCCGCGACCAGCCCGCCGGGCAGGGAGAGCAGGAGGATGGGAAACGTCCCCGCCGCCGCCACGAGTCCGACAATGAGCGGGTCGTTGGAGAGCTCGAGCGCCGTCCACCCCACCGCCACCTGCTGCATCCAGGTCCCGATGAGGGAGAGTGTCTGGCCAATCCAGAAAATCCGGAAGTTCCGGTACTTCTGGAGTGTCCTGAAGGGGTTCAGGGAGATCGGGGCGGGCATTCGGGTGACTGCATTCTAGTCGATTCGGTGCACAGCGGAACGGCGGTCACCACGAAGGCACGAAGGGCACGAAGAGGCCTGCGCCACTGGATGGCGCCCGTCGTTCCCCCTGGTTCTATTGAATGGGGAACCACGGCGGATACGGACACAGCCCCTTCGTGCCTTCGTGGTAAGCGTAGTCCTCAGGAGGAGCCAATATGCGCTTCCACACCTATGCCAAGTTCTCCCCGGAATCCGCCGACACGGTGGACCTGCAGGCCCTGCTCGACAACCTCGCCGACTTCCTCCTCCAATCGGGGTTTGCCGGGGGCGGGCCGGCGCATCCGTGGGACGACCGCGAGGAGCCCGACGGCGACCGCTCCCTCGACGCCCTGCGCCAGGCGATCCTCGACGCGCTCATTGAGAGCGGACAGTTCACGCCGGAGATGCTCGACGCCCTCCGTGGCGACGGCGACGACATCTCCGAAGCCAAGCTTTCCCGGCTCCTCGACGACATCGTCCAGCGGCTGGTCGCCGAAGGGTTCCTCAAGACCGACCAGCCGCCGCAGGCGCCCTCCGACCATCAGCCGATGCTCGGGCCCGGCGGCCTCGCCCAGGCCGCGGCGCAGGACGTGACATTCGGCCTCACCGGCAAGGGCATCGACTTCCTCGCGTACAAGTCGCTCCGCGGGATCCTCGGCGGGCTTGGGCGATCCAACTTCGGCGCGCACGACACCCCGTACCTCGCCACCGGCATCGAGGCCGACGCGGGGAGCCGTCCCTATGAGTTCGGCGACGTCCTCAACCTCGATGTCAACGAGACGCTCCTGAACACCTTGGCGCGTACCGGCTCGCTCGACGTCCCGCTTGCCCTCGACTACGCCGACCTGATGGTGCGGCAGAGCGAGTATCGCTCGAGCTGCGCCACCGTGCTGATGCTCGACACCTCGCACTCGATGATCCTCTACGGCGAGGACCGCTTCACGCCCGCCAAGAAGGTTGCGCTCGCGCTCACGCATCTCATCCGCACGCAGTTCCCCGGCGACTCGATCAAGATCATCCTCTTCCACGACAGCGCGGAGGAGATCCCGCTCGGCGCGCTCGCCACCGCGCAGGTGGGGCCGTACCACACCAACACCGCCGCCGGCCTCAAGCTCGCGCGGCGACTGTTGATGGCGCAGCGGAAGGATATGCGCCAGATCGTGATGATCACCGACGGGAAGCCGAGCGCGCTCACGATGCCCGACGGCCGCATCTACAGGAACGCGATGGGGCTCGACGCCTTTGTGCTGCAGGAGACGCTCACCGAGGTGGCCGCGTGCCGCAAGAGCGGGATCCCCGTGAACACCTTTATGCTCGCGCGCGACCGCGCGCTGGTGGAGTTCGTGAAGATGGTGAGCGCCATCACGCGCGGGCGCGCCTACTTCACCAACACGATGACGCTTGGCCAGTTCATCCTGATGGACTTCCTCAAGCGCAGGACGCGCACCGTCGGCTAGATTCCAGTCCGTGCCGACCGAGGCCCTGACCCCGATCCTGCTGGGCGCGCTCCTGGGGCTGCGCCACGCCACCGATGCCGACCACGTGGTCGCCGTCACCACGATCGTCACGCGCGAACGTTCGCTCGGGCGCGCCGCGCGCGTCGGCGCGCTCTGGGGGATCGGCCATACCGCCACGCTCCTCGCCCTCGGCGGCGCCATCGTCGCCTTTCGCCTCGTCATCCCGCCGCGCGTGGGGCTCGGACTCGAGTTCGGTGTCGCCCTGATGCTCATCGGACTCGGCTATTCCAACCTCCGCCGTGGCCAGGGGGAAGCGCCGGCGTCGATCGCACGGCCGTTGATCGTCGGGTTCGTGCACGGCCTGGCCGGCTCCGCGGCCGTCGCGCTCCTCGTGCTCGCGACCATCCGCGAGACGGTAGGCGCCATCGCGTATCTGCTGATGTTCGGCGCGGGCACGATCCTCGGGATGGTGGTGGTCACCGCGCTCCTCGCGGCCCCGGCACTCTACGCGCAGTCGCGCGTCACGCAGTTGCAGCGCGGCGTCCGGCTGGCGGCTGGGGTGCTGAGCATCGTGGTAGGCGTCCTGCTCGCGCGCGAACTGATCGTCGACGGCGGGCTCTTCACCGCCGCGCCGGTGTGGGAACCACACTGAGCCGACCCGCGCGTCCGGTGGCCCGACTCGATCCGGCCACGCTCCGCGACTTCGGGCGGCGGCTCCGCGCCTGGTACCGCCGCCACGCGCGCGAC
>CAYXQS010000056.1:11807-12787 GCA_964466515.1 uncultured Gemmatimonas sp.
TCTCGGAGGTGATGCTCCAGCAGACGCAGGTCTCGCGGGTGCTCGAATACTGGCCGCGATTCCTGCGGCGCTTCCCCACGCTCGACTCCCTCGCCGCGGCGCGCGAGACGCAGGTTGTCCGCGAGTGGGCGGGACTCGGCTACTACGCGCGCGCGCGGAACCTGCACAGGCTCTCGCGTTGGGTCACGCGCGACGGCGGCGCACTCCCGGACGAACCCGTCGCGCTGCGCGAGCTCCCCGGCATCGGTGCCTACACCGCGGGCGCCGTGGCGAGCTTCGCGCACGAGAAGCGCGCCGCGCTGGTGGACACGAACGTCGCGCGCGTGCTCTCCCGCGTCTTTGCGCCGCATCTGCAGCCGAAACGCGCGCGCGACCTCACCGTGCTCTGGAACATCGCCGAATCCGCCTTGCCCCGCACGGGCAAGGCAACGTGGGTGCAGAACCAAGCGTTGATGGAGCTCGGCGCGCTCATCTGCACGGCCCGGGTCGCGCGGTGCGGCGTGTGCCCCGTGTCCGGCCTCTGCCGCTCAGCGAGGGCCACGCCTTGAGTCGGCGACCTGCTACTTCACGACCTTGTGCCCCAGGTCGATCCCCTTCCCCGGGTAGTCCCGCGTCCCCTGCCCGGTGTAGATCTGCCGCGGGCGCGCGATCTTCTGCTCCTTGTCGAGCAGCATCTCCTCCCACTGCGTCAGCCACCCCGCCGTGCGCGCGATCGCGAAGAGCACCGTGAAGTAGTCCGTGGGGAAGTGCATCGCCCGATAGATCAGCCCCGTGTAGAAGTCCACGTTCGGGTAGAGCTTCCGCGAGACGAAGTACTCGTCCGAGAGCGCGATCCGCTCGAGCTCCAGCGCAATCTCCATATCCTTCGTCATCCCCGACACCTGGAGCACGTCGTCGCAGAGCTTCTTCACGATCTTGGCGCGCGGATCGTAGCTCTTGTACACGCGGTGCCCGAAGCCCATCAGCCGGGCGCCCTTGCC
>CAYXQS010000057.1:0-12734 GCA_964466515.1 uncultured Gemmatimonas sp.
TGACCTGATAGCCGTGGTACTCGAACTGGAGCACCGAGGAGGTGACGGAGATGCCGCGCTCCTGCTCGAGCGCCATCCAGTCGGAGGTCGCGTGACGCTGCGCCCGGCGCGCCTTCACGGAGCCGGCCTGATGGATGGCGCCGCCATAGAGGAGGAGCTTTTCCGTGAGGGTCGTCTTTCCCGCGTCGGGGTGCGAGATGATGGCGAAGGTGCGGCGCGTGGCGAGCGAGGACATACGGAAAGCTAACGGGCGCGCCAATCCCGCCCGACGGCGGTCAGGCCACGCCGTCGAGGACGCGGATCATCCGGTCCACGTCGCCCATCGTGTTGTGGAAATGGGGCGCGAGCCGGATGGCCCCCTCGCGCACGGAGTGTACGATGCCGGCCCCGCGCAGCCGACGCGAGTCGCGCGCGACGTCCGCCGTCACGACGGCGACGATGCCCGCGCGGCGCGCCGGGTCCGCCGGCGTGAGGCACTCGACGTCCCGGCGCGACGCCGCCCACGCGATGAGCCGCTGCGTGAGCGCCTGCACGTGCGGCGCGATGCGCGCCGCGCCAAGCTCGAGGAGCAGCTCCACCGAGCGGTTCATCCCCACGAAGTCCTGGATGGGAAGCGAACCGACCTCAAAGCGCTGCGCATCGTCGCGCCAGGCGGGATCGTAGTCGAGGAAGCGCGCGAAATCGCCGGCGCCTGCCTGCGCGAGCCATCCCGCGGCCGGCGGCTCGAGCGCCCCGACCAGTTCGCGCCGCACGTAGGCAAAGCCGCTCCCCCACGGGGCGCAGAGCCACTTCTGCGCGCCGCAGCTCAGGAAATCCACGTGCGCCGCGCGCACGTCGAGGCCGAGCGGGCCGATCCCCTGGATGGCGTCGAGCGCAAAGCGCACCCCGCGCGCGCGGCACGCCGCGCCGAGGCGCACCGCGTCGATGCGGTATCCGGTCCAGAACGAGACCCACGAGAGCGCCACGCACTTCACGCGCGGGTCGTTCTCGATCCGGGCGAGGATCGCGGCCTCGTCCACGGCGCGGCCGGCCATCGGCACCAGCTCGAAGGCGAAGCCGCGGGCCCGCGCGGCCGCCATCCAGGGATAGACGTTCGCCGGGAACTCCCCCGCACTGCCGAGCACGATGTCGCCCGGCCGCAGCGGCAGCGCAAAGGCGGCGAGGTTCACGCCCCAACTCGTGTTGGTGGTGAGCGCCACCTCGGCCGCGTCCGCGCCGATGAGCTGCGCCACGAGGGCGCGAGCGCGGTCGAGGACGGGAAGGAAGTCCTCGGCGCGCATCCGGAACATCTCCGCGCGCCTGTCGTTGTACGCCGCCACCGCGTCGCGCGCACGCTGCGGGATCACCCCGATGCTCGCGTGATCGACGTGTACGGCGTCGCCGCGCGCCTCCCACGGATACTCGCGGGCCCGCAATGCGTCGAGATCGTACGTCGGGCCGGTCACGGCTCCCTGAGGTGCGGGGGCGTGTCGGGCGGCTGGCGGCGCCAGCGGCGGTGCTGCCAGAAGTACTGCTCGGGATACTGCCGCACGTAACGCTCGATCACCTGCGTGTAGCGAAGCACCGTGGCGTCGACGTCCCGCTCGCGCTCGCCGCTCGACGCGAGCGGGACGTCCTCGACAAAGAGGCGGTAGCGGCCATCGGCCTGGCGGATCGCGGCGACGAAGATGAGCGGGAGCTGGCCGCGGATCGCGAACACCGCGGCGCCGCGCGGCGTCTTGGCGGGACGCCCGAAGAACGGCACGAAGGTCGAGGCAAGCCCCTTGGCGCCCTGGTCGGAGAGGAACCCCACCGCGCGCCCGTCCTTGAGCGCGCGCGGGATCGCGCGCACCGCCTCGTCGTCAAAGAGCACGCGCAGGCCGAGCCGCTCGCGCGTGCGCTTGAAGAAGCCGTCGCTCAGCGGATTGGCCATATGCATCGCGATGGCGTCCGTCGGCAGGCCGCGCGCGGCGAGGTAGGCCGCGCAGAGCTCCCAGCTCCCGATGTGCCCGCTGACGAGCACCACGCCATTGCCGCGCGCCATTGCAGCCTCGAGCAGCTCCCACCGCTCGGGCGGTTCCACGAAGGCGTCGAGCACCGCCTGCCGGTCGGCGCGGGAGAGGAAGATGCTCTCCATCGCCACACGGCCGAGGCCGCGATACGACGCGCGCGCGACCGCGCGCACCCGCGCGTCGTCGAACTCGGGGAATGCCGCGCGGATGGCGCGGACGACGCGGTCCGCGCGGATACCGAGCGGACGCCACGCGAGGCCGCCGATGAGCGCGCCGAGGCGCGAGGCGGTGCGGAAGCTGAACGGACGCATCGCGGTGCTGACGGCGCGGAGCAACCCGTACTCCACGTGCTGCACGAACGTCGCCCGTCGGGCGGCGCCCTCAGATGCCGCCATCGCGTCCCGTCGCCTGCTGCAGGTCGTGGAGCCGCGCGTACGCCCCGCCGCGCGCGAGGAGTTCCGCGTGCGTCCCGCGCTCGATGATCCGTCCCGCGTCGAGCACGAGGATCTGCGAGGCGTGCACGATGGTCGAGAGCCGGTGCGCGATCACGAACACGGTGCGGCCCTCGAGCAGGCGGTCGATGGCCTCCTGCACGAGCCGCTCGCTCTCCGTGTCGAGCGCCGAGGTGGCCTCGTCGAGGATGAGGATGGGCGGATCGGTGAGGAGCGCGCGCGCAATGGCGAGCCGTTGCCGCTGGCCGCCGGAGAGCCGGGTGCCGCGCTCACCGAGGACGGTGTCGTAGCCTTCCGGGAGCGCGGTGATGAACTCGTGCGCGTTGGCCGCGCGCGCGGCCGCCTCGATCTGCGGGGGCGAGTACCTGGCCGACGCCCCGTACGCGATGTTGGCGCGCACGGTGTCGTTGAAGAGCACGGTGTCCTGGCTCACGATTCCCGTGAGCGCACGCAGCGAGCCAAGGGTGATCTCGCGCGCGTCGATGCCGTCGACGAGTACGCGCCCCTCGGTGGGCTCGACAAAGCGCGGGATGAGGTCCGCGAGCGTGCTCTTCCCCGCCCCGCTCGGCCCCACGAGCGCGACGATCTCGCCGCGCCGCGCCGTGAACGAGATCCCGTCGAGCACCTTGTCGCGTCCGTACGCGAAGCCCACCGCGTCAAAGACAATCCCCTCGCGCAAGCCGTCGACGACGCGCGTGCCGCGATCCGACTGCGCCTCGGTCGGGTGGTCGAGGACCTCGAAGAGCCGCTCCGCGGCCGCGAGCGAGAGCTGCGCGGTGGTGGGCGCCTGCGACAGTTGCTTGAGCGGCGGGAGCAGCCGCATCACGAGGATCATAAAGGTGATGAGGGTGCCGCCGTCCATCGTCTGCAGGTCGAGCACCTCGCGCGCGCCGAGCCAGAGCACGCCGACCGCGACGATGGTGCCGAGCACCTCGGTGAGCGGTCCCGAGAGGAGCGAGAGCCGCTGGATGCGCGTCATCCCCCTCGAGTAGCGCGCCGACGCGCCGAGGAACCGCTCGTCCTCGTATGGTTCGCCGCGGAACGACTTCACCAGCCGGATCCCGCTCACGACCTCCTGCAGCACGCTGGTGATCTCGCCGTACTCGTTGCGCAGCCGGCGGTGTCCCTTGCGCAGCTTGCGGAGCAGCGGCTGCAGGAGCCCCACCAGGAGCGGCGCGATGATCAGCGCGTAGAGCGTGAGCCGCGGCGACATCGTGAAGAGGATCCAGATCGTCACGACGATGTGCGCGGCGTTCTGGATGGTGCGCGTCGCCACCTCGGCGAGGATTGCCTTGGTCTGCTCGGAGTCGGTCAGGATCCGGGCGATGATCTGCCCCGTCTTGGTGCGCCCGAACCAGGACATCGGGAGCCGCTGCATATGCGTGAAGACGGCGGCCCGCAGATCGCGCGTGATGTACTCCTGGAGCGAGGCGCCGAGCTGGCCGCCGGCCCAGAGCGCGACGTTCTTGAGCGCGACCATCGCGATGATCACGAGGATCACGCCGCGGAGGGACGCCATTGCGTCGCCCCGGACGAGGAACGACCCGATCAGCGCGTCCTGGAGCTGCGTCAGCCACCCCATATCCGGCGCGATCTCGGCCGGGCGGCCGAAGAGCGTGTTGAGGAACGGGATGAGGAGGGTGAACGCGATCCCGTCGAGCAGTGCCGCGACGACGTTGAGCGCCACGTTGCCGATCAGGCGCCAGCGGTGCGGACGGAGAAAGACGAGCAATCGGCGGTAGAGCCGCATCAGCGCACGCCGGGATGAGCGGAAGTGACCATTGTCACGGAAGATAGCCCCTTCCCGCGCCGAAGGCCGGAGGGCAGTTTGAGCCGGTGCCCGAGACTCCATCCACATACGCGCCGGTCCGCGCGCAGGTCACCTGCCCGGGGCTCCTGGCGCTGGCCGCGCGCTCGGGACTGGGCGGTGCCCGCGAGTCGCTCCTCGGGGCGTTGATGGCCGCGCGGCTCGTGGCGGGGCTGCGGGGACCGCATCCGCTCCCGGCCCCGGCCCGGGCGCTGCGGGCCGAGGGTGCCCGCGCCTGGCTCGGGGCGTTGACCATCCCCGCCAAGGTCCGCGCAACGCTCCTCCGCGCCTTCGTCGCAAGCGTCGGCGAGGACCGCGCCGCCGCCGCCGATGCGCTGACCCAGGTGACGGACGTCACCGCGTCGCACCTCGACCGGGTGGCACGTTCCGAACTGGTGCGCCTGGCCGACGGACTCCGGTCCGACGCGGCCGCGCTTGCCGCCGTTCGGGACCGCCCCGTAGCTTAGGGCGTTCCGGACTTCCTTATTCCCTAGAGGCCTGTCTGCGCCCCACCGATATCTCCCCGATCTCCCGCGTGATGCGCCGGGTGGATCTTGCGGCGGACGGCACTGCGGCGACGGACACCTTTGCCACGGGCTTTCCCAGCCTGGACCGGTGGCTGGGCGGCGGGGTCCGACGCGGGGATCTGGTGGCCCTCGGCGGCGACGTCGGCAGTGGGAAGTCGGCGTTGGCGCTGGCGATGGCGCTGCGGATGGCCCAGGAGGGGACACGCGTGGCGTTCCTGACGGGCGAGATGACGACGGAGCGCGTGATGGAGCGGGCGCTGGCCATCGAAGGGCGCGTCCGGGTGGACGATCTCCGGCGCGGTGCCCTCGACGATCTCTCGCGGGCCAACGTGGGCGCGGCGGCCATCCGGCTGCGCAACCACGCGCCGCGGGTGGAGCCACTCCCGACGGATTCGGTGGAGGCGCTGCGCACGCGCGTGCGTGCGCTCGATGTGCAGGTGGTGGTCGTGGATTCGCTGCAGGCGCTGGCCGGCGGCCCGGGCACCCAGGACGAGACGCTCGCGCAGGCCGTGCGGACGTTGAAGTCAATGGCATTGGAATACGATCTCGCGATACTGACGACGGCCCAGCTCCCCCTCTGGGAGACCGACCGCCCGGATCCGCGACCGACCCTTGAGGATCTCGGCACGCTCGGCGCCGTGAAGCAGCTCGCCGACGTGGTGCTGGGGATCTATCGCGAGGAGATGTACGCCCAGGGAGCCGGGCTGGAAGGAGCCACGGAACTGCTCGTGCAGAAGAACCGCAACGGCAGCACGGGCTATGTGGACCTGTACTTCTACAAGCAGTGGCTCCGATTTGAGGATATGCTGGACCCCGACCGCTAGGAGACGTGATGCGATACGCCCGACCCGTGCTCGTCCTGACCCTGCTTGCGCTCGCCGTTCCGACGGCGGGGGCGCAACGCGCGGATGCCGTCCAGCGCCTGGAGGCGGCGCGCGCCGCGAACCCCAGCAGCGTGGCCGCGTTGCGCGCGCTCGGCGTGGCGTACTACAAGGCGGGGCGATACGGCGACGCCCGCACGGTGCTCGACCACGCGCGACGCCTCGACCCGCGCGACGGGGTGAGCGCCCTCTATGCCGGCCTCAGCGCCGAGGCGCTGCACGACTACACCGGTGCCAAGGCGGCGTACAACGCGTACCTGCAGAACGGCCGCACACGCCGCGTGCGCAACGACATCCGCACGCGCCTCGTGGCGCTCTCGCGCGCCGAGGTGGTGGCGAACGCCAAGGCCGCGGTGACCAACGAGGCGACCCTCTCGCAGACACCCGGCTCGCCGCGGACGATCGCGGTTCCGCCGCTCCGCTTCACGGGCACCGATTCCACCCTCGCGCCGCTCGAGCGCGGGATGGCGGAACTCATCATCATCGACCTCAGCCGGTCGTCGCAGCTCACGCTGGTGGAGCGCGATCGGATGCAGGCGCTGGCCGACGAGATCCAGTTGGCGAGCAGCGACCGCGTGGACGCGGGGACGGCCGCGCGCGCGGGTCGCCTCCTCCAGGCCGGACGCCTCGTCAGCGGCGCGATCGTGCAGAGCGGCTCGCAGCTCACCCTCACCTCCAACGTGGTGACGGTGTCGACGTCCGAACTCTCGTCGCCCGCCGAGGTCACCGACGACCTCGACGCGATCTTCGCGCTGCAGAAGCAACTCGTCTTCCGGATCTTCGATCAGCTCGGCGTGGTGCTCACGCCGGCCGAGCGGCAGTTGGTGGATCGCCGGGCCACGGCCAACCTGGACGCCTTCCTGGCGTACAGCCGCGGCCTGGTGGCCGCGGACGACGGCCGCTTCGAGGACGCGTCGCGCTTCTTCGAGAACGCGCGCGCGCTCGACCCGGGCTTCGGTGCGGCGAGCGCACGCTTCCAGGCGGCCCAGGCCGCGATGCAGGGCGCGCAGGTCTCGGCCGCCACCATCGAGACGAGCCTGCAGGGCACGGCCGAGGGCGAGACCGTCACCGCAGCCGCCGACGGCGTCGTGTCGGGAGGCGGAGGCATCAACAACACCGTCAACAACGTCGCGCGCGACCTGAATCCGCCCTCGGTCACGCCGATCGCGAACGAGACGGCGCGCGGCGGCGGGCCACAGCCGCCGGACCAGCCCAAGCGTGACGCCCCCAGTGAGACCGGCGGTACGGACCAACCGGCGCCGCGCACCGGCCAGGTGACCGTCATCATCCGCCGCCCGTGAGCCAGGACATCCAACCGATGCGTCGCTTCCTCGCGCTGACCGCGCTCGCAGGCCTCACCGCCGCCCCCCTCGCCGCCCAGGGGGTCGCGGACGCCGCCGTGATCACCGCGCCGACCTACACGCAGTTCACCTTCGGCTCCGGCGCGGGACAGCGGAAGATCTCGCAGTTCTCGCTGCCGATCGTCTTCGCGATCCCGTTCACCGAGCGCATCTCGGTGGACATCTCCACGGCATACGCCAACTCGGACGTGAGCGTCGACGACTCCACCACAAGCTCGATCAACGGCCTCACCGACACGCAGATCCGCGCGAACTTCGCGTTCGGCGGCCAGGCGCTCGTCTTCACCGTGGGCGTGAACCTGCCCACGGGACAGTACAGCGTCCCCGAGGACCAGCAGGAGGCCGCAGGCCAGATCGGCAACGACTTCCTCAACTATCCCATCTCGTCAATGGGAAATGGGTTCGCCGGCACGGGTGGCATTGCGTATGCGCGTCCGATGGGGCAGTGGAACCTCGGGTTCGGCGCCAGCATCCGGAAGTCGGCGCAGTTCGCCGCCTTTGAGGTGGCGAGCACCGAGTTCCGCTTCACGCCGGCGGATGAATATCGCGGCCGGCTGAGTGCGGACCGGCCGGTGGGCGACGGCCAGGTATCGCTGGGACTGACCTACTCGGTGTTCGGCGAGGACTTCGCGGACAGCACGACCTACAGCACCGGCGACCGCTTCATTGCGAGCGGCGGATGGAGCTTCCCGTTCAAGGGCAGCGACGTGTACCTCTCGGCCTGGAACCTGTATCGCCTCGAAGGGCAGCAGCTCGGCGGCGACGCGCCCACGGAAAACGTCTTCAACGTCCACGGCGCGGTGAGCATCCCGATCCGTACGCTCCTCGTGCAGCCGAGCGCCGAGGTCCGACTCTGGCAGGTGGGCGGTGCGCGGGCGGGGAACCTGATCAACCTCGGCGCGCGGATGCGCGTGGGCGTGGGGAGCCTCGCGCTCTATCCGCAGCTCGGCTACAGCCTCGGCACCCTGTACTCCACGGTCGACGGCTCGTCGACCGACGTGAGCGGCCTGCGCGGCAGTCTCACGATCCGCTACAACTGACGCGGGCGCGGGGACACGCGGGGGGCGGTCGCCTCCGGCGACCGCCCCCCGCGCCGTTTATGTTACGGACGTACGCGTCGTCGCTGTACGCCCTCCTCCACCCTTCTCCTGCAGTCCAATGGCCGGCCACTCCAAGTGGAAGCAGATCAAGCACTACAAGGCCGCGACGGACAAGAAGCGCGGCGCGATGTTCACCAAGCTGCTCCGCGAAATCACCGTCGCCGCGAAGGCGGGGGGCGGCGATCCGGACGGCAATCCACGCCTCCGCACGGCCATCGAAAACGCCAAGGCGCAGTCCTGCCCCAAGGAGAACATCGAGCGCGCCATCAAGAAGGGCACGGGCGAACTCGAAGGCGTCGACTACGTGGAGGTCCTCTACGAGGCGTATGGTCCCGGCGGCGTCGCGCTGATGATCCAGGCGCTGACCGACAACCCCACGCGCACCGTGGCGGAGGTCCGCGCCAAGCTCTCGCGCGGCGGCGGCAACCTCGGCACCAGCAACTCCGTGTCGTTTATGTTCGACCGCAAGGGCCAGATCTACCTCCCGGCCGAGGGACGGAACGAGGACACGGTGATGGAGCAGGCGCTGGAGGCCGGCGCGGAGGACTTCGTGGCCGAGGACGGCCAGTTCGTCGTGACCACGGCGCCGACCGAGCTGCACAGCGTGAAGGAAGCGCTGGAAAAGGCCGGGCTCGCCGCCACGGAGGCCGAGCTCGCGTGGATTCCGCAGAACACCGTCCGCGTCGAAGGTGCCGGCGCCGAGGCGCTCGTGAAGCTCCTCGAGGCCATCGAGGACCTCGACGACGTGCAGAAGGTCGACGCGAACTTCGATATGGACGTCTCGGAGATGTCCGCGTCGTGATGGCCCCGACGCCGTCGCCCGCGTGCTGATCCTCGGGATCGACCCGGGCACGGCCGTCACCGGCTTCGGCGTGGTGCGCGCCGGCGGGCCCGGCGGCGCGCCCGAGCTGGTGGAGTGCGGCGTGATCCGCACGCGCGCCGACCTCCCGCTCCCCGCGCGGCTGTACGACATCTCCGAAGGCGTGCGCGAGCTGCTCGCGCGGCACCGGCCGGACGCGATGGCGGTGGAGGACGTCTTCTACGCGCGGAACGTGCGGACCACGCTCGTCCTCGGCCACACGCGCGGCGTGATCCTCCTCGCGGGCGCGGAGGCGCAGGTCGAGATCCACGAATACACGCCGGCCGAGATCAAGAAGGCGGTCGTCGGCGCGGGGGCGGCCACCAAGGCGCAGGTCCAGTTTATGATTGCCAAGCTGCTGCGACTGAAGAGCGCCCCGCAGCCCGCGGACGCCGCCGACGGCGTGGCCGCCGCGCTCACCTGCGCAATGCGCCTGCCGTTTGCCCGCGCCACCGCCAACGCGCGCCTTGCAATGCGCGCGCACCGATGATCGCGCGCGTGAAGGGCGCGTTGGTCGCGCACGCGCTCGACCGCATCGAGGTCGAGACCGCGGCCGGGCTCACCTATGAGGTGCTCGTGCCCCTCGCGGTGATTGAGTCGCTCCCGAAGATCGGCGCGGAGATCGCGCTGTACACGGCGACGGTGGTGCGCGAGGACGCCTGGCTCCTCTTCGGCTTCGCGACGGCCGAGGAGCGCAGGCTCTTCCAGAGGGTGATGGGGACCACGGGCGTGGGGCCGGCGCTCGCGATGAACCTGATCTCGACGCTCACGGGCGACCGGCTCGTGCGCGCCGTGCGCGACGGCGACCTCACCACCCTCACGCGCGTGCCGCGCGTGGGGAAGAAGCTCGCCGAGCGGCTCGTGCTGGAACTGCGCGACAAGCTCGACGCGGCGTCCGGCGACGAGGCCCCGCTCCCGGGAAAGAGCCTCGGCCCCACCGGCCCGGGCGCCGACGCGATCCGTGCGCTCCTCGCGCTCGGCTACGCGCCCGCCGACGCCGAACGCGCCGTGCGGTCCGCGCTGGCCGGCGCGCCCAAGCACGAGACCACCGCCGACCTCGTCCGCCGGTCGCTGGCGGCGCTCGCGAAGTAGATTCCCCGGTATGAGCCGCGCCGAGATCACCACCCCCGAAGCGCTCGCCGACGAATCGGTCGTGGAACTCTCGCTCCGCCCGCAACGGCTGGCCGAGTTCATCGGGCAGGGCAAGGTGAAGGACGCGCTGCGGATCTACATCGACGCCGCCACCGGACGCCGCGAGCCGCTGGACCACACGCTGCTCTTCGGCCCGCCGGGACTCGGCAAGACGACGCTCGCGGAGTTGATTGCGCGCGAGATGGGCGTGAACATCCACACCACGTCGGGGCCCGCGCTCGAGAAGCCGGGCGACCTCGTGGGGACGCTCACCAACCTGCGCGCCGGCGACATCCTCTTCATTGACGAGATCCACCGCCTGAAGCCGGTCATCGACGAGTTCCTGTATCCCGCAATGGAAGACTGGAAGATCGACATCCGGCTGAGCGAAGGCCCCAAGGCGCAGACGATCACGATGGCCGTGGAGCCCTTCACGCTCATCGGTGCGACGACGCGGCTGGGAATGCTCACCGCGCCGCTGCGCGCGCGCTTCGGGATCGAGCTGCGGCTCAACTATTATCCGGCCGACGAGATCGAGGAGGTCGTGCACCGCACGGCCGCCGTGATGTCCGCGGGCATCGATGCGGACGGCGCGGCGGAGCTCGCCGCGCGCGCGCGCGGCACGCCGCGCGTGGCCAACCGGCTCCTGCGGCGCGTGCGCGACTACGCGCAGGTGAAGGCCAACGGGTTCATCTCCAAGGCCATCGCGCGCGAGGCGCTCGCGATGCTCGACGTCGACGAGTTCGGCCTCGACGAGATGGACACGCGGCTCCTGCGCGCGATCATCGAGAAGTTCGAGGGCGGGCCGGTGGGCGTCGGGACGATCGCGGCCGCGGTCGGCGAGGACGCGGACACCATCGAGGAGGTCTACGAGCCCTTCCTCGTGCAGCACGGATTCCTCCAGCGCACGCCGCGCGGCCGGATGGCGACGGCCGCCGCGTATCGCCACCTCGGATATCCCCCGCCCGCCCGGCCGCCGGAATCCCAGGCGGACCTGTTCTGAGCGACCCGCCCACCGGGCTGCGTACCGCAGACTACGACTTCGCCCTCCCGAGCGAGCGGATTGCGCAGCGGCCGGTGGCCAAGCGCGACGAGAGTCGGCTGATGGTCATCGACCGCGCGAGCGGCGCGATGGCGCACCACCGCTTCAGCGACCTCCCGCAGTTCCTCCGCGCGGGCGACGTGCTGGCGCTCAACACCACGCGCGTCTTCAAGGCGCGGCTCCTCGGCCATCGCGACTCGGGCGCCCCCGCCGAGATCTTCCTCCTGCGCTCGCTCGAGGGCGACACCTGGGAGGCGATGGTGCAGCCCGGCGGGAAGCTCAAGCCGGGACGGCAGGTCCACATCGCGCCGGGATTCTCGGTGGAGATCCTCGACACCACGCCGCGCGGGACGCGGATCGTGCGGCTGCTGACCTCCGAGGGGACGATTCGCAGCCAGCTCGAGGCGCACGGCCACGTGCCGCTGCCGCCGTACATCGCGCGCGCGGACGCCCCGGTGGACGTGGAGCGCTACCAGACGGTCTTCGCTCGGCAGGAGGGGTCCGTGGCCGCGCCGACGGCGGGACTGCACTTCACCCCCGAGCTGCTTGAGGCCATCGAGGCCAAGGGCGTGGCGCGCGCCGACCTCCTCCTGCACGTCGGCGCGGGGACCTTCAAGCCGGTCGAGGCGGAGGATCCGGCGGACCACGAGATGCACGAGGAGTGGTTCCACGTCGCGCCCACCGCGGCGGAGCTCCTCACCGCCACGCGGCGCGCGGGCGGGCGCGTGGTGGCCGTGGGCACGACAACGCTTCGCACCCTCGAGACCATCTGGAGCCCCGAGGGTCGCTACACCGCCGGCGAAGGGGAGACGGCCATCTTCATCCGCCCGCCGCACTGGCCCCGCGCCGCCGACGTCCTCGTCACCAACTTCCACCTCCCGCGCTCGACCCTCCTGATGCTGGTGGCCGCAACGGCGGGGTACGAGCTGACGATGCACGCCTACGACGTCGCCGTCCGCGAGGGGTACCGGTTCTACTCGTACGGCGACGCGATGCTGATCGTCTAGCCCTCGGTCGGAGGGGGACTCGCGGTGTAGATTGGAGGGTCCCGGCGGCCCGTGCCGTCCGTTCCCCACCCGATCCATCTCCCGATTATGACCGCCTTCCCGACCCTCTTTGCGCAGACGACCGCCCCGGCCACCGGCACGGGAGGCGGCTCCCTCGCCCCGTTCCTGTTCCAGATCGCCGCGATCTTCGCGATCTTCTACTTCCTGATGATCCGCCCGCAGCAGAAGCAGCGGAAGGCGCACGAGGCCGCGATCCTCGCCGTCAAGAAGGGCGACCAGATCATCACCGCCGGCGGGCTGGTGGGCGAAGTGATCCACATCAAGGAGACGCTGAAGGACGGCGCGGCCGTGGCAACACTCGCCGACCACATCACGATCAAGAGCGGGGAGTCCCGCCTGGTCGTGACGCGCGGTCGGATCGCCTCCGTCGGCGGCGAGAGCGCCTGAGCCGTATGGCGGTCCTCCCAATCACCGTCCTCGGCACCCCGATCCTCCGGCAGGCGACCGTCCCCGTGACGGCCGTGACGGACGAACTGCGGCGGCTCGCGGACGATATGTTCGACACGATGCGCGCCG
>CAYXQS010000058.1:0-12663 GCA_964466515.1 uncultured Gemmatimonas sp.
CAACGTTACAACGCACAGTTCGGCGGCCAGGTGTTCTATGAGATCCGCGGCGGCAAGATCGCCGGGATGCTCAAGGACGTCGCCTATCAGATCCGGACGCCGGACTTCTGGAACTCGATGGACGCCATCGGTGGCCGCTCGGGCTACGAGCTCGGCGGGTCGTTCTTCGACGGCAAGGGACAGCCGCCGCAGGTGAACGCCGTGAGCCACGGCTCGCCGCCGGCGCGGTTCCGCCAGGTCAACGTGATCAACACCGGGAGGAAGGGATGAGCGCCCCCAAGAGACTTCGCGACGGCGTTCCCGCCGGGGCCGTCCTCTCCCGCGCGGACGCGCAGGCCATCGTCGAGCGGACCGTGAGAATGTCCAAGGCCGACGCGATCAGCGTGAGCGTCAACTCGAACTACACGACGAACGTCCGCTTTGCCGACAACCAGATGAGCACGGCGGGGTCGCTTGTCGACGCACAGCTTGCCGTGCAGAGCTCGTACGGGCCCAAGCACGCGGTCGTGACCACCAACGACCTCTCGGAAGCGTCCATCCGGCGCTGCGTGGAGCAGTCGGAGGTGCTCGCGAGGCTCGCCCCGGACGACCCGGAAGCGATGCCGGGCCTCTCGCCGCAGCAGTATCAGTCGGTGAACGCCTATATGGACTCGACGGCGGCGATCGGGGCGGCGGAACGCGCGGAGGCGGCGCTGACCGCGCTGGCGCCCGCCCGCCGTGCCGGCGACCTCAAGGCGGCCGGCTACCTCGTCGCCGGCGCCGGAAGCGGCGCGCTCGGCAACGAGAAGGGGATGTTCGCCTACCACGCGTCAACCAACGTGAACTACACGCTGACCGTCCGGACGGCGGACGGCACCGGCTCGGGATGGGCCGCGGCGGAGCATCCGGACTGGCGGCAGATCGACTTCGCCGCCGTCTCGCAGCGCGCCATCGACAAGGCACGGACCTCGCGCAATCCGGTGGCCGTCGAACCCGGCCGCTACACGGTGATCTTCGAGCCGCAGGCGGTGGGGGACCTCGCGCAGCTCATCGCGTTCTACGCCGACGCCCGTCAGGCGGACGAGGGGCGGTCGCCCTTCTCCAAGCCCGGCGGCGGTAACAAAGTCGGCGAGAAGATCGTCGACTCCCGGGTGACGTTGTTCTCCGACCCCGCGGACCCGCAGCTGCTCTCGCAGCCGTTCGATGGCGAAGGGATGCCGCTCGCGCGTCAGGTCTGGATCGAGAACGGCGAATTGCAGCAGTTGCAGTACTCGCGGTTCTGGGGGCAGAAGCAGGGAAAGGTCGCCACGGGCGGCGCGACCTCGCTGAAGATGGCCGGCGGCACCGCGACGATGGACGAGATGATCAAGAGCACCGAACGCGGCATCCTGGTCACCCGGTTGTGGTATTTGCGCGAAGTCGATCCACGTACGATCTTATACACGGGATTGACACGCGACGGGACTTTCCTTATTGAAGAGGGAAGAATTTCGCGCTCAATTCGGAATTTGCGGTTCAACGAGTCGCCGCTGTTTATGTTGAACAACCTCGAAATGGTCGGCGCGGCAGAGCGGTTGGCGGGGACGGAAGCCGGTGGAGCAGTGGTGATGCCGGCGCTGAAGGTCCGCGATTTCAACTTTACCAGCCTCTCCGAGGCTGTATAGGATGCGAAGGACTTAGTGCCTTCGCAGAACCCACCGATCCACCGGGGGATCGGCCGGGATGAACCCCTCCTTACCAGGAGATCGTATCATGGCAGCCAAGAAGAAGAAGGCCGCGAAGAAGACGGCCAAGAAGAAGGCCGCGAAGAAGAAGTAAGCGGTCCGGCTTCACACACACGGGGATCGGCGCTTGCGCCGGTCCCCGTGTCGTTTCCGGGAGGCCGGGTGGCAAAAACACGCAGGGCCGCCTTCGGGCGGCCCTGCGTCGTCGTGCATTGTCCCGCCCGCGGCTTACGCCGCCCGAGTCTTCTTCCCGGTCGCCAGCGTGTCGGGCTCCTCAGGCACCGGACCCCACACGTACGCCGAGAAACGGGGCGTCGCTTCATCGCGGCTACCGCGCGAGATCACGATGCCCACCGGCTCGTCGTCCAACTCGTACTGCACAGCGCGCTCAACCATTGTGACGTCCCCTCGCGGGACTGAATGTCTGCCCTGATGGACGGCATCCGCCGCCCGCCTTTCATATAGAAGACGTTGCAACAAAGATGCCTGTTTCCTGCAATGCCTATGTCGTTATGTGATAACTGATTAGGAGATTCCGAAGGCACGTCGTAATCACCCGTCGTCGCAAGGTGACACACGCCAATTTCTGGAATGTGTGTCACTTCGTCACATCAGCGTCTTTTTCGCCACGAAGGTCTTCGATGCACCCGGCTCCGGCACCATCGAGATCTCCCAGCCTCGGTACCGCGAGCGGAGCTCGTCCTCCGTGAGCACCGCTTGGCCGGCGACGAGCGTCTCAATCAGGTGGACGCCGCCGTCCGACGTGGCCTGCTGCAACAGCGCGATCACGGTCTCGCGTTCCACCGGCGAGAGCCCCGCAAACGCCGCCGGCGTGCAGATCACCGCCGCGAGCGGTCCGTCGGGCGTGTAGCTCACGAGGTCCGCGACAAACCCGCGCACCTTCTCCGTAAGCCCCGCATCCTGCGCCGCGCGCAGCACCCGGTTCACCACCGCCACCTCCGACTCCACCGCCGTCACCTCGCAGCCGTTGGCCGCGAGATACAGCGCCGACCCCTCGAGGCGCGGGCCCGCCACCAGCACCGATGCCGTGCGTTGCTGCAGCGGGATGGCCCGCGTGAGCGGCGTGTCGGGGCGCAGGCCCCAATGCTCCGGTTTTCGCAGCTCGTTCGCGTTCTTGAGCCGGCGGCGGCGCCAGGTCTCGTAGCTCGGCAGCCGGAGCCGCTTGGCGATGATCCGGTCCACCTCGTCCGCCAGCAACACCTCGCGCATCCCCAGCTGCGCCCCCTCGTCCAGCGCGCGCGCCGCCTCGGTGGCGATGCTGTGCAGGAACACCGTCGACACGGTGTTCTTGTAGTCCTCCACCTCGCGCTCGACGTACTGGTTGTACTCGGCGCGCAGCGATCTCGGCGAGGCGCGATGCGGCATCTAGGTGGGCTCCACGTGGACCGTGATGTCCACGGTGCCGTTGAGGGCGCGCTCCACCGCCGCCTCGACCGCGTCCGCCACGGCGTGCGCGGCCGCCACCGTCCGCTCGCCCGCCACGGTAATCGTCACGTCGGCAAAGACCAGCCCCGAGCTGTTGATGCGCGAGCGGACGCTGGTCACCCCGGTCACGCCATCCACCGTCACCGCCGCTCCGCGGATCAGCTCCGCCGACACCGCGCGCGCATCCACCAGTACCGGCACCGTCACCTTGAGGATCCGCCACCCGCTCCACGCAATCAGCATCGCCACGACGATCGCCAGGACCGGGTCGGCCCACGCCATCCCCACCCGCGCGGCAACGAGCGAGGCCACGGCGAGCACTGTCACGAAGAGGTCGCCCATCGTGTGCGTCGCGTCCGCAATCAGGAGCGGGCTCTTGAGCGCCTCGCCCCGCCGCCGTTCGTAGGCCACCACAATCACGTTCACCACCGCCGTGCCGCCCAGGAGCAACAGCTCCTCTGCCCGCGGCACCTCGAGCGGCGTCGGCGCAATGAGCCGCTGTACGCCGCCGCGAATCAGCTCAAAGCAGGAAATCGACAGGAACCCGACGATTGCCAGCGCGCCCATCGTCTCGAACTTGTCGTGGCCGTATGGGTGGTCCTCGTCCGGCCCGTGCGCGGCGAGCGCCACCACCACCATCGCCAGCACGTTGTTCATCGCGTCGAGGGAGCTCTCGAGCGTCGCGCCCAGCACGGTCAGGCTCCCCGTGCGCACCGCCACCACCACCTTCACTCCCACCACGATGGCGTTCAGGACCAGGATGATTGCAAGCGTGCGTTGGATGGCGCTGGTCCGGCCGGGAGAGGGGGACATTCAGTCTCCCGCCTCCAGCAGGGCGCCCTTCAGGTAGCCCGTCTCCGGGATCGTCAGCACCTCGGGGTGGTCCGCCGGCTGCCCGGTGAGCTCGCGCAGGATGATCCGGCGGCCGCTGTCCGCCGCGGCCTCGTGCAGCATCTCGAGGAAATGCGCCTTCGAGAGATGGTACGAGCAGCTCGCCGTGTAGAGCATCCCGCCCGGCGCGAGCAGGCGCATCGCCCGCAGGTTGATTTCGCGGTACCCGCGGACGGCGCCCGCGAGCGAGCCGCGGTTCTTGGCAAAGGCCGGCGGGTCGAGCACGATGGTCTCATAGCGCGCCCCGTGCCGTTCCTCCGCGCGGAGGAAGTCGAAGGCGTCCGCCTCCGTGGGGGTGATATTGCCGAGCGTGTTCAGCGCGGCGTTCTCCGCCACGCGCGCGAGCGCCGACGCCGAGGAATCCACGGCGCGGACCGACTCGGCCCGTCGGGCCAGGTGCAACGCAAACGACCCATGGTAGGAGAAGATATCGAGCGCGCGTCCGCGCGCGAGACGTCCCACCAGCCGCCGCGCCTCACGCTGGTCGAGGAACGCCCCCGTCTTCTGCCCGTCGTGCGGCGCGGCCAGATACCGCACGCCGTGCTCGCGCACCTCCACCGTGGCCGGAACGGTGCCCGCCAGCGGCTCCACCACGCGCGGGAGGCCTTCGCGCGCGCGCACCGACGCATCGTGGCGCGCGAGGATCCCCTCCGCGCCGGTCAGCGCCCCGAGCGCCGCGACGATCTCCGCGCGGAACGCCTCGAGTCCCGCCGAGAGGAGCTGCACCACGAGCCAGCGGTCAAAGCGATCGACAACAAGCGACGGAAGCCCGTCGCCTTCGCCGTGGACGAGGCGGCAGGCGTTCGTGTCGGCGTCCAGGATGCCGTCGCGCCGCGCAATCGCCGCGGCGAGTCGTTCGCGCCACCACGCCGCATCGAGCGTGGTGTGCGGGTCGCGGGCGACGAAGCGCAGCGAGATCTCCGACGCCGGGCTCCAGAGGGCGACACCCTGCGCCCGCCCCGCCTGGTCGACCACGGTCGCGGCCCCCGCCGGCCCCGCCGGCGGCGTCACGACGTCGGAGCGGAAGATCCACGGATGGCCGTCGTGCCAGCGCCGCGCGCCGCGCGCGGAGATGACGGCCTGTGGGGTCTGGGGCATACGACGAATCTAGACGACGTGGACAGTGGCCGGGGCAGCGGCCATCTTCGGGGATGGCGCAGGCCCACCGTTCCAGAGCCCTCCGCGCGGTCCGCGGCGCAACCACCGTCTCCGAGGACCGGCCCGCGCTCATCCGCGAGGCCGTCACGGAGCTCCTCGAGGCCATCCTCGACGAGAACGACCTCGTCCCGGCGGAGATCGTCTCGGCCGTCTTCACCGCCACGCCCGACTTGGTCAGCGAGTTCCCGGCGCACGCGGCGCGGCTCCTGGGGTGGACCGACATCCCCCTCCTCTGCGCGCAGGAGCTCCCGGTCGTCGGTGCGCTGCCGCGCTGCATCCGCGTGATGGTGCACGCGGAGTCCAAACGCACGCGCTCGGAGATCCGGCACATCTACCTGCGCGAGGCCATCCTGCTGCGCGCGGACCTGCTGGCCGACTAGCGGATCTGCGGCGGCGTCCTGCGCGCGGCGAGCGAGTCGATGGTCTCGGGCGTGACGCCCACCGCGCGGGCGGCCGAGTCCAGCGCGGCGCGCTGCTGCCGTTCGCGCCGCGCGAGGGTGTCGCGCCGCGCCGCGTCCCGCACCAGCACAATCGCGGCGAGGTGCTCGCGGTAGGTCCGGCGAAACTCGTGATGGCCGCTGGGATGCGCCACGAAGAACAGGTAGGGCACGTTGGCCGGAAAGAGCGCCGCCTCGAGACTCCCCGCGCCCGGCGAGGCAATCGGCCCCGGCGGCAGCCCCACGCGGCGATACGTGTTGTACGGCGAGTCCACGCGGAGGTCCCGGTAGAGCACGCGCGTCGGCCGCCGACGGCCCAGCGCGTACTGGACCGTCGGGTCCGCCTGCAGCGCCATCTTGATCTTGAGCCGGTTGTGGTAGACCGCCGAGACCACCGGGCGCTCCTCGCCCCGGCGCACCTCCTTTTCGATGATCGAGGCGAGCGTGACCATCTGGTGCCGCGAGTAGCCCAGCTCCTGCAGTCGCGGCTCCCACTCCGGCTTCCACACCTGCTCGAAGCGCCGCAGCATCAGGTCCACCGCCTGGCGCGCGGTGAGCCCGTCCGGGAAGTCGTACGTGTCGGGAAAGAGATACCCCTCGAGCGTCCGTTGCCCGCGTGGGACGCCCATTCGGCGGAGCTGCGCGGTGTCGCGCACCGCCGCCTCCACGGAGTCGGGGACGAGCGTGAGCGCTTCCGCGAGCGCCGGCACGATGTCCCAGAGCGCCCAGCCCTCGACCACCCGCACGCGATGCACGATCCCGCGGCCCTGCTCGAGCGCGGTGAGGATCTCGTCCCACGATGCGTCCGGCGAGAGGAGATACGTGCCGTAGCGGATCGTGCGGTCGCGCCCGCGGCGCGCGGCGTAGAAGCCAAAGAGCCGGGGATAGTCCACAATCCCGTGCGCGGCGAGCGAGTCGGCGGCTTCGCGGAAGCTCGAGCCCCGGCGCACGTTCACCATCACCGTGGGCGGCGCGTCCCCGCCGCACCCCGCGAGCGCGGCGCTGCCCAGGAACATCAGGGCGAGGAGCGCCCTACGCATCGCGCAGCTCCATCGTGCGCAGCGCGTGCTGCAGCAGCACCGTCGCGGCCAGCGCGTCCACGTCCCCCTTCCGGCCGCGCGTGGAGCCCTCCATCGCCTGCACGGCGCGCAGGGCGGCGGCGGTGGTGAAGCGTTCGTCCACGACCTCGGCGGGGTGTCCCGTGCGCGTGGCGAGCTCGTGCGCGAGTCGGCGCGCCTCCTCGGCGCGCGGCGTGTCGTCGCCCGCCTGGTCGAGCGGGAGCCCGACGATGAACCCCTCGGCGCCGAGCTCGGCGGCGCGTGCGAGGAGCGCGGTCAGCGGCGGACGCTTCCCGGCGCGGCGGTCGAGATGCCCCGCCGGCGTGGCAATCATCGCCTGCGGGTCGCTCACCGCGAGGCCGATCCGCCGGTCCCCGAGGTCAATCGCCAACCATCGCCGCCGCCAGTTCCCGGTGCTCGTCACTGCCCCTCGGTCATCTTCTGGAAGAATTCCTCGTTCGATGCCGTCGCCGCGAGCTTCCGCAGCAGGAACGCGGTCGCGTCCTCGGGCGCCATATCCCCGAGGAAATGGCGGAGGAGGAAGATGCGGTTGCGCTCCTTGTCCGTCAGCAGGAGCTCTTCCTTGCGGGTCCCCGACTTGTTGATCTCGATGGCCGGATAGATGCGCCGGTTGGCGATGTCGCGGTCGAGCACGATCTCCTGGTTCCCCGTGCCCTTGAACTCCTCAAAGATCACCTCGTCCATCCGCGACCCCGTGCCCACGAGCGCCGTTGCCACGATGGTGAGCGACCCGCCGTCCTCGATCCGCCGCGCCGCGCCGAAAAACCGCTTGGGCCGCTCGAGCGCCTTGGCGTCCACGCCGCCCGACATAATGCGCCCCGACTGCGGCATAATCGTGTTGTGCGCCCGCGCCAGCCGCGTGATCGAATCGAGGAGGATCACCACGTCGCGCTTCGACTCCACCAGGCGCTTGGCCTTCTCGATCACCATCTCCGCCACCTGCACGTGGCGCTTGGCCGGCTCATCGAAGGTCGACGCGACGACCTCCGCCGAGGGAACGGTCGCGATGAAGTCCGTCACCTCTTCCGGGCGCTCGTCGATCAGCAGCACGATCAGCGTGATCTCGGGATGGTTCTCCGCAATCGCGTTGGCCATCCGCTGGAGGAGGAGCGTCTTGCCGGCGCGCGGGGGCGCGACGATGAGTCCGCGCTGTCCCTTGCCGAGCGGCGCGATGAGATCGGCCACCCGCATCGCGAGTCCGCCGGACCTGGACTCCAGGCGGATCCGCTGGTCGGGATACCGCGGCTTGAGCGCGTCGAACGACACCCGGCCGACGATCGCCTCGGGCGGATCGCCGTTCACCGACTCCACGTGCAGGAGCGCGAGGAACTTCTCCCAATGCTTGGGCGGCCGCACGCGGCCGCGGATCGTGTCGCCCGTCTTGACGCCAAAGCGGCGCACCTGGGTCGGCGAGACGTACACGTCGTCGGGGCCCGCGAGGTACGACCAGTCCGGACTCCGCAGGAACCCGTGTCCCTCGGGGACGAGTTCGAGCGTTCCTTCGGCGGTGATGGGATCGCCGCGTCCCAGCAGGGCGCGCTCGATCTGTACGATCAGGTCCTGCTTCCGCGCGCCGTCGAGGGCACCGAGTTCGAGCTCGGCGGCCATTCGGTGCAACTCGGCCACCGAGGTCCGGCGAAGGGTGGAGATGTCCACGTGGCGGGGGAGAGGGCTCGGGCGCCGGCCCGCGCGTGTGCGGCGGGGAGGGGAGGCGGCGCGGTCGGTCGGGAAGGGGATGCGCGAGGCGGGATTCGAACCCACGACCTTCGGCTCCGGAGGCCGACGCTCTATCCAGCTGAGCTACTCGCGCGAAGCCCGAAAGCTAGCCCGCACGCGGCATCGAGGGTAGGGTGGGGAGGGTCGTTGGCACCGTATGCGGGGGTGCCAACGGGCGCTCCGGAAGCTATAGTAGCGGGAGCGACGCCCCCGGCCACACCTGCGGCGCCCCGTGCCCCGCGTTCCCCGACCCCCCAGAGGATCCCTGATGTCGTCCAGCTTCACGCCCATCGACGCCGCCACCATCACTGCACTCAACGCGGGCGGCGAACGGGCGCTCGAACAGATCTTCCGCTCCAACTACGCCTTCCTGCTCGCACGCGCCCTCGAACGCCTCAAGGGCGAGAATGCGGCCGCGCCGCGCCTCATCGCCGCCACGATGCGCGAACTCTGGGACGAGCGCGACGGCTTCCATACCAGCGCCGAGATCGAGGCATTCTTCAACGAGGAATTCCGCCACCGCGCACGCGCGGTCCGCGCGCGCCTCGCCGCCGTGCACCGCTTCGAGAAGGCCGAGGGCGTCGCCGCCCACGCGGCCGCCGAGCCGCCCACGGCCGACCAGCTCTGGACCGAGATCGCGGCCGCGCTCCATCAGCCCGTCGTCGACCCGGCCACCGCGGCCAAGCGCCGTCGCGAGCACTCGTCGCACGGCGTCGCCGAGCACATCAACACCGTCACCAAGCGCGCCGCGTGGAGGACCCCGGTCATCATCGCCGCCGTCGCCACCGTCGTGGCGCTCCTCGGCGTCTGGGTCGTCTCGCAGAAGAGCCGCGCCGAGATGATCGACGCCCTCCTCGGCTCCGCCGAGGCGGAGGCCATCACCACCCGCGCCGGCCAGCTCGGCAACGCCAGCCTTGGCGACAGCAGCGTGGCGTTCATCGGACCGGAGGCGCGCCTCGTGGTCGTGCCGCAGTTCGGCCGCACCTACCGCACGCTCAGCGTGAACGGGGCCGCGTCGTTCACGGTGACCCCGGGCCGGAGTCTCGATTTCGAGGTGCGCCTCGGCGACATCGCCGTGTATTCCAAGGGCGGCGTCCTCGCCGTCCGCGACTACGCCGACGAGCACTACCGGATGATCCGCGCGACCGACGGTGCGCTGCAGGTGCGCCTCCCCAGCGGCTCGCGTACCCTCGCCAGCGGCGAGGCGCTCTACGTCGGGCGTGACGGAAGCGCGCCGCGCGTGCCCACCGAGGCCGAGCTCTCGCAGGGCCTCGCGTGGATCGACGGACGCCTCGTCCTCCGCGACATCACCGTCGCCGACGCGGCGCTCCATCTCTGGCGGTGGTACGGCCTCGACGTCACGGTCCCGGACTCGGCGGTCGGTGCCCGCACGCTGTCGATCTCCGTTCCCCTCGAATCGTCGCAGGCCGCGATCTCCGCCATCGAGGGCGGCGCCAACGCGCGCTTTGTGTACGAGAACAACAAGGCCGTCTTCCGGAACGCGCCCACGCGAGGGCGCCGCTGATGTTGCGCGTGCGTGCGGCCGCCGCTGCCGCGGCGCTCCTGGCTGCAGTGGCCGGGGCGGACGCGCAGCGCGTGGTGGGAACGGCCAAGGCGCCGGGCGCGGGCGGTGGCGGGATGCTTATCGTGGCGGCCGACTCCGCAGGCACTGAGCTCGCCAAGGTCGTCACGGCGGAGGACGGGCGCTTTGCCCTGATCCTCCCGCGTCCGGGGTTCGCGCGCGTCGAACTCCTCCGCGTCGGATTCAAGCCCACCGTGCTCGTCGAGAAGGCGTTCGGCGTCGGTGAGACCGTGACGCTCGAGGCGCAGGCGGGGCTGGTCAACACCGACCTCCCGCCACGCGGCACCGTGCCGCCGGCCAGTTGCACCGGCACCGTCGAGGGGCGTCGCTATGTCGCCATCCTCTTCGAGGAGGCACGCAAGGCGCTTACCGCCACGCAGCTCGGACTCAGCCGCGCAGGCGTCACCGCGCGCTGGGCCAACACCGACCATCGCATCCACGCCAACGGCCGCGACACCGCGCGCTTCAGCGTGAGTCGGCGCTCGGGACCGCTCCTCTCGGCCTTCGGCGTCCCGGCCCTGGCCGAGATCCAGCGCTCGGGATTCGTCGCCGTCGTCGGCACCGACCGCATCTTCCGCGGCTTCGACGTCCCGACCCTCCTCTCGCCCTGGTTCACCCAGTCATACTGCTTTACGGCGCAGGATGCGCCGTCGGCGGTCTTCGTCCTTGCGTTCAAGCCGCAGTCGCGGCGTCGCGACTACGTCGACGTCGAGGGCGAAATCACGTTCGCGCGCGCGACGATGGAGATCCTGTCCATCGACTACCGCTACGTCGGCCTCACCGCGGCCGAGGCGGACCGGCAGGGCGGCGGCCGGATGGAGTTTGCGCGCGCCGACGGTGGGACCTGGCTCGTGTCCAGGTGGTGGATCCGGTTCCCGCAGATGGGACTCGTGGAACTCGAGACCTTCCGTGCACAGAATCAGGCGCGCGTGCTCAACCCCGAGGTGCTGGGCCACGAAATACTCGGCGGGCACACGACCGCGCTTCTTGAGGGCACGCGCAAGGTCTATGTGCGCGACGCCGGCGCTATCGGTGCCCCGGCCGTCACCAAGATGACCCCTGCCTGTCCCGAGCGCGTCCTCGCGGGTCCCACCGGCGCGTTCCGTGGGCGGCTCACCAGCGGCGAGCGCCCCGTCTCCGGTTCGCGCATCCGCGCCACCTGGCGCACCGCCATCGATATCGGCGGCGAAATCCCGCTCTGGCGGGACGAGATTCGCGAGGCCATCTCGAGCTCCCGCGGCGATTGGGTGCTTTGCGATCTCCCCGTCGGCACGCCGATGGAGCTCTCGTGGGAGGTGATGGGGCGGCGCAGTACGTCGATGCTCCGCGCGGAGAAGGACGAGGTCCTGACCGTCGACACCGCCGGAAAGATCGTCCCCCAGCCCTGATTCACGGCCGCCCAAGGCAGTAGCAAAAGCCGCCGGATTGGGGTCCTCCCACCGGCGGCTTTGTCGCGTACGTCGTGTAGGGACAGTCGGTTGCCAATATTGGTAGCGAATCGGTCGGGATTGGGTTAGTGTCCGAGATTACTTGTTGAGAGTAATTCTCAACTAATACCTCGCCCTCTCACCCGACGCGCCCCGGTGACGCTCCGCTCGCTTTGGCTTCCTGTTCGCTCCGTGTTCTTCTGGGTCCATCTCGTGGTCGGGGTCAGCGCGGGCACGGTAATTCTTCTGATGTCGGTTACCGGAGTTCTTCTCGGATTCGAGCGGCAGATGATCCTCGCCATCGACGGCGCGCCACGCGCAGAGGTCGTGGTGGGCGTGCCGCGACTCCCGCTCGACACGCTCATGGCGCGTGCGGCCATCCCCGTCGATTCCATTGCGACCATCGCCGTCCGCGCCGCCGCGCACGAGCCGGTCACCGTGCGCGTCCGCGACCGGGCGGGGCCGGCGCGCGCGCTCAATCCGTACACGGCGCAGTTGATCGCACCGCCCGGCGAGCGTCCGGCGCAGGAGTTCTTCTCTGCGCTGCGTCGGTGGCATCGGTGGGTTGGCGCGTCAGCGGCCGAGGCGCGTGCGCGCGCCAAGGCCATCACCGGCGCGTCGAACCTCGCGTTCCTCTTCTTGGTGCTTTCCGGCGTCTTCCTCTGGTGGCCCACGCGATGGACGCCCGCCGCCTGGCGCACCGCGACGGTGTTCCAGCCGGGACTCAAGGGCAAGGCGCGCGAGTTCAACTGGCACCAGTCACTCGGCTTCTGGTCCGCCGTGCCGCTGGCCATCGTCGTCGCCACGGCGGTGTTCATCTCGTACCAGTGGCCCGGGCGGCTCCTCGACCGCACGCTCGGCAACGCCGAGGAACGCGCGGCCGCCGCGGCGCCGCGCATCACGCCGGCGGCGGCCTCTCCCGCGCAGGCCGCGGGGCGGAGCCCCGAGGCACCGGAGGCATTGCGCACGGAACGTCCCGCGCCCGATCTCGAGCGGCTCCTTACGCTCGCGCGCGAGTCGCGTCCCGCGTGGAGCGCCATCACCATCACCCTCGCGACGTCTCGCGACACGGCGCACAGCATCCTCGTCGCCGACGGCAACACGCTGCGACCGGATCTGCGGCACACGCTCGTGCTGGACGCGTCCACCTACGCGCCGCTCGCCGTGCGTGACTACGCGTCGCTCAGCACGAGTCGGCGCACCCAGGCGCGGATGCGCCGACTC
>CAYXQS010000059.1:0-12580 GCA_964466515.1 uncultured Gemmatimonas sp.
CCCTTCTCGGTCTTAACCGAGTCCGGGCATAATCCAAAGGGGTCAGCATAGTTGACGGGGTCGCCCCCGGCATACCCGTACAAATTGAGCCCGCCGGCCAGCCCAATCGGGTCCGGCTGCGTGAACCGCCCAATCGACGGATCGTAATATCGGTTTCGACGATAATACGTTCCGACCGCGTCCGCCTTCTTGCTAAGAAGTGTGCCGAACCAGCCGCCTTGCGCCGGCAGAACCTTGCGCCCGTAAGCGAGTCCGTCAACTGACCACGCGATTGGCGCCTCACGAACCTTGCCGTTCACCGTCACTCTCCACCGCACCGCCCCGTTGGCAAACGAGCCGCTCGTGGCATCGCCCCGAGCATTCCAATGGGGAATGATGGTGAACGTCGGCCACAGATAGGCGGACGTGTCCACAGGGAGTGACTGATAGAATCCGCGGTCAATATATGCAAAGCGAGTCGCACTCAGCGGACGGTCGACTCCCGGTCCGTGGGTGTAGGCGAGCCGACCGAACAACGGATTCACGTCGTGAACAACAGGGAAGAGCGTTCCGGGACGACGCGGAAGAGGAACCGTGCTCGTATCGCTCTCCATCATCGCGACAGACACACTATCCCCCAGCATCCACTGCGGAGATCCTGCCGCTGGGCGCTGGATCTCGACAAGCTCTTGGCTGCCGCTCCACACCGTCCGGCGAATCGAGTGCAGTTGACAGCCCTGTGGCCACGCCCCGTTGACGTAGTTGAAACAGTCATTCGTGCTATGGACAAGTACCCTGCGCCCCAGAGGATCGTATCGGTATGTCTCTTGAATCCGTGTCAGCTTCGCTTGCCCCCAGTCGCTGACGTCGTTCACGTTCGTGCGACGCTCCGACCCACGGAGCACGCCAAGCGCATCATAGTATGATATGTGATCGGCAAATGAAGTGGTGTCAGGAACAAAACCGACCGTCGTCCAACTCGCCATCGACGCCCCTGTCGTATTTCCCTGCGCGTCGTAATAGAACTGCTGGTACGTCACGGAGGAATCTGCGCTGCTCGGAATGGGACTGCTCGTCGATTGACGCTGGAGCCGCGCGGAGCTGTCGTGAAACACGGACGAACGAAAGGTCAATCCGCCCGACTGAGGATACCCGTTGATCGATACAAAAAACGCCTCCTGGGACTCGTGGACGTTTCCGAGCGGATCGGTCGCGAAGTACTCACTCACCGTCGCCGAGAGCGGCAACCCGAGATCGATTGTCGTACCGCTCGCCGTGAAGGTATGGCTCCGCAGATACCCGAGTCCCGAGTAGCCGGCGTTCCGTGACTCCTCGGCGGCGACGGTGTTCTCGCTGGCAGACAGGCGGCCGGTCAAGCCGTAGGAGAGGCTTGTGCTATCGATCCACGCGCCGGGATATCTGTCCTGGACAATCTGCGGAGTGCCGTTCTGGATACGCCTGAGAGTACGCATCCCATCGTCATCATATGCATTGTGCTCAATGAGTGTACCCGGCATCGTGTCGGTCACGAGCTCACTCCGGGCGTTGTAAACGAACGAAAAACGTTCCGCCTGCAACCCGTGGACCTCCTTCAGGAATCCGGTCACGGCGTCGTAGACGTAACGAGTGCGTCCCGTCGTTCCGTTCACCAGTTCGGTGGGGTGCCACACGCTCGTCGTTCGGGCGTTCAAATCGTAGTCGTACCGAATCTCGTATTGGTGCTCGGCATCCCTCGCCCAGGTGCGAATCCAGAGGGTATCCCTTCGAATCGCCCCGAACGCCGTATACCCTCGACTGACGCGTGCGTCACGATTCGCAGCGCGGCGCAGGAGGCCGGCTGGGGTGTACTCGTAGGTTGTCGTGTCGTCGGGAATCGTGATTCCCCCATAGGCCGGATTATGTATTGCTTCCGGATTGTGTAGCGCAGCACCGAGCCGGAAGGTGCCGTACGTCACTGCGGGCACGATGCGGCGACTGAGGCGGTTCATCCGATCGTACGCATTCACGATCGTGTCCCCGCGTGGGGTGATGGACTTGACGACGTTTCCCGCGTGGTCGTACACCACGCTGTCGCGTTGTGCGTCCGGCGCGATCTCCACCACCTGCCGTCCCGCGATGTCGTAGCCCCAGGCAGTGGTCATTGGCAAGATGCCGCCCATCGATGGATCCATTGAACGCGTGCTTGACAGAAGGTTCCCCTCGGCGTCAAAGGCGTTGACCACGACGAGCTTCTGGCCATACAGCTGCTCCAAGATGGGAAAGGGCGAGCCCCACTGTGCTCGGCGTACGATCCGTCCGCGCACGTCATACCGAACGGAATCATCCTGCGTGACGAGATGTGGATATATGCCCTTTACCACGCGAGTCAACGTCACGCGTCCGATTCGATCCGTCGTGAACAGCGTCCTTCTCCCCTGAGCGGTGCGAAGAGCCGAGACGTTGAGCCGGAGCGTGTCATAGGCGAGGGAGTCGCGCGCACCTCCTGGATGCACGACGGCACGGAGTTGGTGGTTCGGGTAGTACGCGTAGGCGGTGCGGCTCGCGGAGCCCCGGGCGTCCTCCTGCCAACTGAGTGCGCCGACGGTGGCATCGTAGTCGGAACGCACGAACGGGCCTTCGGGCGAGATGACCTTGGTCGGGAGATTCCACTTGGGGTGCCATTCGTATCGCGTTTGCGCGAGGGTCGTAACGCCGCCCTCGATACGCGCGTGCGTTGAGTCCGTCAACACCAACACATTGCCCCGATGATCGTACTCCGCCTTCAGCACGCGGGCAGAGTCCCCAGGTAGCGACAGGCGAGTAGGAAGCGCTGGGAACCGATTGTCCGTCCGGGCAATGAACGTCGAGTTGCCGTACGCATCCTGGATGCGGCTGGAACTGCCGAATCTGTCGAGCCAGAACGTCGTCACATCCGTGGAGTCCACGCGCGGGCCGTTGAGTACGGTACGCACGTCGTCCGGCGTCACGAGCGTGGCCTGGCAGGCCGTCAGGCCGGCCGTCTCGCCCGCGCAGAACGTCACGTGGATCGAGTCGGTGCCTGAGAGCGGCACGGTGCTGGATGCCAAGCGGTGTCCCGCATCGTAGCGATACCGCGTGACCCCGCCACGGCGATCGGTGCGGCTGACGATGTGCCGCAGGACCGTGTCGTGGTACCCGAAGGTCACGGCGGGCACACCGGGATCGGCAATCGAGGCCAGCCGTCCGCTTCCGTCGATGACGAACGTCGCGGTTCGGTTCACGCCGGATGCGGAGTCCGGCACGGTCACGGCGGCCAGCTTCGTGGACCCATTGTAGGTGAACTCATAGACGAGGCCCGCCGCCGTCGGCGGCACCGTGATCTTCCAGAGGCTGCCGTCGCCGTAGTACTGAAACGTCGTCGCAAAGCCCAGTCGGTTGTTCGTGCTCACGTGCTGGAGCTGCGCGTTGAACCCGACCCAGCCGCCGGACCGCAGCCGACGGCTCCAGGTGCTGTCGCTGGTCTTCCGCAGCAGGGTATCGGGATGCGTGATCTGCGCTGACATAAAGACCGCGTGCTGCGCCGTGATTCCCATCTGCTCGTAAACCTTGGTACTCCCGTCCCCGCCGATCCAGAGCATCCGGTTGCCGGAGAGCGCCTGCAACTGCTCGTGGCCCGCCAGCCACCACCCCGCGCCGAACGGACTGCTCGCACGGTTCACGATTGGCAGGCTCCCGCTCCCGCTCGCCAGCACCGCCCCGCTGCCGGCCGGGAAGCGCCGGACCTCGTACGTATAGTCGTAGAGGCCCGTCGCAAGGTGCAGCGTGTCGAGCGACACGACGGCTCGGCGGCTCGTGCCCACCGGCAGGAACTGCGTGCCCGGCACCGTGCGCCGCCGCGTCTGGCCGTTGATCACCACGGTCATCACCACCGAGTCCGGCGTCGCGGAGCCGCCTGGTAGCGTCGCCGGTACCGCGACGATCGGATGCGGGTGCGCCTGCTGGCTGTGGTAGGTGAGCATCGGCGCCCGGGGAGTGTTCACGGTCCGCACCTCCGGCAGCGAGTGGCCCAGGCGAAGGTCGCCACACTCGTAGGCGGCAGCCGCTCCGGCGGCGATTGTGAGACAGAGGCTGCGATCGACGACGGGGCCTGAGGGCAACACCTTGATGGTGTCCTGCCCGAAATCCGTGTTCGCCCCATCGCCAGCCTGGGCGGCAGTCAGCTTGAGCAGGCCGGTTGCACCGGCGCCACCGTTTGCCTCATATGGCACCACTACGGTCTTGATGTCGGCGCCGTTAAAGGCGAGCGGGGGCGGTGTTGTCGGGCAAGATACCGCGCCGTTGCACCAGACGGTGAAGGTGAACGTGTGGCTCCCCGGGCGTTCGCTGTACACGGAGAAGACCGCCTGCGACGTCACGCCGGAATTTGCGGATTCGAGCCCCCCGTCCGGCGTGACGATCACCACCGGCGGCGGCGGCGGGGGCGGCGCATCATAGGTGACCAGGAGCGTGTCGGCCCACGTCGCCCAGAAGTTATCGACCACGCTCACCACATAGCGGTTGAGGCCGCTCTTCAGCGGCACGTCCGCGATCCACGCGTCCCCGACGCCCCCCGGGCAGTCCGGCGCCGGGCCATCGCTCAGCCACACGCTCTCGGAGCCCTTGGTATAGTGGACCGTGGCCTCGTGGCTCCTAGCGGGCCGTCGGCGCCGCAGACGCTGACCGTCACGCTGATGAGGCTGTCGGTCACCGTGCTGTTGTCGGCCCGATTGAACACGAACGTCGCCTGGCGCACGGCACTGCGCAGGGCCAGGCCGGCGTACGCGAGCAACAGGACCGGCAGGAACCGCACCCACCGCATTGGTCGTCTCCCGCGTGGGATAAGGGACGGCGCGTGACTCAGCGCGCGCGGCTAGATCGCCTGCGCCTCGGGCGGCAGCGCGCCGCCGTGCCGCCGCTCCATCGCCTCGAGCTGACGCACCACCTCGCTCCCGTAGAAGAGCTTGATGTAGCGCGCCTGCGTCGGCGTGAGACGGCGCACCGCCCACGAGAGGTGCACGAAGTGCGGCTCCACCGGCTTGTGCAAAAGGTGCATCCCGCACTCGTCGGGGAGGTGGTTCGCCTTGCGTGTGTTGCACGCGGAGCAGGCGGTCACGACGTTGGTCCACACGTTCAGGCCGCCACGCGAGATCGGCACCACGTGGTCACGCGTCAGCGACTCGCGCGTGCGCAGCTCGTAGCTCGCGCGCGCGCAGTACTGGCAGCGGTAGCCGTCGCGCGCGAAGAGGAAGGTGTTGGTCACCTGCCGACGGAAGCGCCGCGGGACGTGCACGAACTTGCGGAGGCGGATCACCACCGGACGCGGGAGGTCGAGGCGCTCCGAGTGGACGACGCGGCCGCGGTCGGCCTCGACGATCTCCGCCTTGCCATCGATGACCAGACGCAGGGCGCGCTTGAGCGGCACCATCGTCAGGGGTTCGAAGGACGCGTTGAGCGCGAGACAGCCGACGGTCACACCAACCTCCTGAAGCAAGGGCCCGGTGGGGCGCGACCGTCAACCGACGGTCAACTCCTCAACGCGGCCACGGGGACCGGGGTGAGCCACCCCCTGGTATCGGGGGCCTTCCCGGTGGCAATGGCGAGGTAGCGTTCCTGGATCGCACGGGTGATCGGGCCTCGTCTCCCGTCCCCCACCTGCATATGGTCCACGGACCGGACCGGCGTGATCTCCGCCGCCGTCCCGCTGAAGAAGACCTCGTCCGCCAGCGTCAGCATCTCGCGCGGCATCAGGACCTCCCGAACCTCGTAGCCCAGATCGCCCGCGATCGCAATCACCGAGTCGCGCGTGATCCCTTGGAGGATACTCGCGGAAAGGGGCGCTGTGTAGAGGGTCCCGTCCCGAACGAGGAACAGGTTCTCTCCGCTCCCCTCCGAAACGTGGCCGTGGACGTCGAGGAGGATGCCCTCGGCGTAGCCGTCCAGCCGGGCCTCCATCTTCGAGAGCTGGGAGTTGAGGTAGTTCCCGCCGGCCTTGGCCATCGTCGGGAACGTCCCCGCCGCGGCGCGGCGCCAACTCGAGACCGTCGCGTCAACGCCCTGCTCGAGCGCATCGGCGCCGAGGTAGGCGCCCCAGCGCCAACAGATCACAAACACCTCCACCGGCGCGCCGGTGGGCAGCACGCCCATCTCCTGCCCCGCGCGCACGGCGAGCGGCCGGACGTAGCACTGCTCGAGCCCGTTGGCGCCGACCGTCTCCACCACCGCCTCGCAGAGCTGGTCCGCGGTGTACCCGAGCGGCATCCGGTACACGCGCGCCGAATCGACGAAGCGCCGCATATGCTCGCGCAGCCGGAAGACCGCACCCCCCGACGGACCCTTATAGCAGCGGATCCCCTCGAAGATGCTCGAGCCGTAGTGGACGACGTGGCTCATCACGTGGAGCGTCGCATCGTCCCAGGGGACGAGCGTGCCATTCCGCCAGATGAGGTCGGTGGCGCCGGTACCTTTCTTCAAGGCCACAGGAGAAAGGGGAAGTGGGAAACCTGCCTGCCGTGGGAAGCTAACCGCGCGGCCGCGCGGCGCGCCACCGTTCGAGGCGCTCCGTGGCCCCCGCCACGCGACCGGCGACGGAAGGATCGAAGTCGAGCACCGCGCCATCGCGCACGCGTTCGACGCCGGCGACGACCACGCGCCGCGCGACGAGCGGGCCGTTGCCGAAGACGAGTCCCGCGCCCGGCTCCCGGTCATCCTCGCCGCCGGCGCGCGGCGCGAAGGCCACGAGGTCCGCCTGCTTGCCCGCCTCGAGCGACCCGATCTCGGCGTCGAGACGCAGCGCCTCGGCGCCGCCCAGGGTTGCGAGCCGCAGCGCGGCGCGCGCGGACAGCGGACGCGCGCGCCCGGTCGCCGCGCGCTGCTGCAGCGCCGCCACGCGCGCCTCCTCGAGGAGGTCCATCCGCGCGTTCGACGCCATCGAGTCGGA
This sequence comes from uncultured Gemmatimonas sp., assembly GCA_964466515.1. Taxonomy (GTDB): domain Bacteria; phylum Gemmatimonadota; class Gemmatimonadetes; order Gemmatimonadales; family Gemmatimonadaceae; genus Pseudogemmatithrix. The sequence continues at coordinate 6,914 of CAYXQS010000059.1, forward strand.
GCCGAGCCCCACGCGCGCGCCGGCCGCGAGGTACGCCATCAACGGCGCGATGCCGTGGCCAAGCGTGGCGTTGGACACCGGGCAGTGCGCAACGCCGCATCCCGCGGACGCGATCTCCTCCGCGGCGGCCTGGTCGGTGTGCACGCAGTGGATGAGCAGCGCGCCCGCGCGCAGGAGGCCGGTGTTGCGCATCAGCTCGACGGCCGACGCCGCGCGCGGCGCGACCTCGATCCCGCGCTCGCGGAGGAATCCCGCGAACGGACCTTCGCCGCGCACGACGAGCGCGTCCTCCTCGTCGCTCTCGCCGATATGCACGGCGAGCGGGAGCCGGTTCTTCCTGGCCCAGGCGCCGACGGCGGTGAAGAGCGCGTCGCTCACCGAGTAGGGCGCGTGCGGCGAGACGCCGACGCGCACCAGCGGCGTGGCACGCGCCGTCATCGCCTTGACCTGCGCCTTGAGCGTCGCGAGCGATTCCTTCGCCGTCGACGGGTCGGGACCGAACCCCTCGCGATACGCGATGCCGCGGACGCCCATCTGTCGCATCGCGTCGAACGACGCGTCGGCGGGCGCGGTGTCGCCGTAACAGGTAATCCCGGCGCGCAGTCCCTCGGCGACGCCGAGGAGCGCGGCGTCGAGGAAATCGGCGGGCCCGAGCGCCTCGGTGCGCGCGCGCGTGAGCATCCGCACCCAGGAAAAGAAGGGAAGCGCGCCGAGAAAGCCACGCATCATCGTGAGGTCGAGATGCGAATGCGCGTTCACGAGGCCCGGCGTGATCAGCGCATCGCCGAGATCCTCATCGCGTCCGCCCGCCGGGGCCGTGGCGCGGGGCCCCACCCAGACAATCCGATCGCCCTCCGTGACGACGGTCCCATCGGCAATCGGGGGCGTCGCGACCGGCAGGACCCACTGCGCGTGCCACCGCACGCGACCGGTCACGGGAAGATGAAGCCCCGGCGCGGACACTCCGCGGTCGGTTCGGTGCCGGGAAGGAAGTACTCGACGCGGATGGCGTCGGAGATGCAGCCGGGGCCGGCGCGGAGCCCGGTCTCGGGATCGATCTCCAGCGCGAGGATGCCCGGCGGACGCGGCCAATCGGGCGGCGTCGGCTTCCGCTCGTAGACCTCGCGCATAAAGGCGATCCACGCCGGCGCCGCGAGCCGTCCGCCCTGGGCGTTCGGCATAATCTCCTTCGGCTGGTCGAAGCCCATCCAGACGCCGGCCACGAGATCGGTGGTGAAGCCGACATACCAGACGTCCGTGTAGTCGTTGGTGGTGCCGGTCTTCCCGCCCGACGGCGTGCGGAAGCCCGCGTTCCAGACGGCGGTGCCGGTCCCGCGGCGCACGGCGTCCTTCAGCATATCGACCATAATCCACGCCTCCTCGCGCGTGAGCACCTGCAGGCGCTCGCCCTCCGGGTCGGCCTGGTAGAGCTTGCGGCCGTCGAGGGTCTCGACGAGGAGCAGCGGGTTGGGCGGCACGCGCCACCCGAGATTGGCGAAGGTCGAGTACGCGTTGATCATCTCGATCGGATACACGTCGGCCGAGCCGAGCGCGATGGACGGATACGCGGGCACGCGGGTGGAGATGCCAAAGGTCTTGGCCATCTCGCTCACGCTCCCTTCGCCGAGCTCCATCGCCAGGCGGATGGCGGGGAGGTTGCGCGAGCGGATGAGCGCGCTGCGCAGCGTGACGCGGCCCTCGAACGTCAGGTCGTAGTTCTGCGGCGTCCAGAGCGAGCCGTCGAGCTGCGGGACCTCGATCGGTTCGTCGTCGAGGAAGTAGGTCGTCGGGCGGCCGGTGCGGATGGCGGTCGAGTAGACGATCGGCTTGAAGGTCGATCCGGGCTGGCGCAGCGCGCGGGTGGCGCGGTCGAACTTGGAGTCCTCGAAGTCGCGTCCGCCCACGAGGGCGCGCACGGCACCGGTCCGCGGATCGAGCGCGACGAAGGAGCCCTGGAGATAGGGCGAGTTGGCGCGACCCGGGTCAGCGGTGCCGCTCGCCTCGCGCGCGAGATACGCCTCGTAGCTCTGATGCGTGAACGACGCGTTGGCCTCGACGGCGCGGAGCTGGCGCTCCAGCGCGCGCTCGGCGGCGCCCTGCATATCGAGGTCGAGCGTGGTCACCACGCGGAGCCCCTGGTCGTAGACCTGCTGGCCGAAGCGGCGCTCCAGCTCGGCGCGCACCCACTCGACGAAGTACGGCGCGACGTCGCCCGTGCCGCGCGCCGGACGGAAGAGGCGCAGCGGATAGGCCTTGGCCACCGACGCATCGGCATCGGAAAGCGCGCCGGCGCGGCGCATCAGCTCGAGGACCGTGTTGCGGCGCTGGATGGCGCGGTCGGGATAGCGGCGCGGGTTGTAGCGCGACGGCGCCTTGGGGATGGCCGCGAGCATCGCGGCCTCGGCGACGCTGATCTGGCTCACCGAGCGGCCGAAATAGCGCTGCGACGCGGCCTCCACGCCGAACGCGCCGGACCCGAGGTTGATCTGATTGAGATAGAGCTCGAGGATCCGCTCCTTGGAGAACCGCTTCTCGAGCTTCCGCGCGACCTTCATCTCACGGAATTTCCGGACGAGCGGCTTCTCGGCCTTCATCTCGGGCCAGACGTTGCGCGGCAGCTGCATCGTGATCGTCGAGAAGCCCTCGGCGAACGAGCGCGCCTTGAGGTTGGCGATGATCGCGCCGAAGATGCGCGGATAGTCGATGCCGCGGTGGCCGTAGAAGCGCTTGTCCTCGGTGATGACGAAGGCGTCGACGACGTGCGCGGGGATCTGGTCGAGCGTGACGATCGAGCGGCGCTCGAGGCCGACCTCCCCGATGAAGCGGCCGTCCGCGGCGTAGAGGCGGGCGGGCTGGCGCGGCCGGTACTCGTCAAACTGCTCGATCGACGGGCAGGTTTCCGGGCTGCACAGGAACCACGTCCAATAGATGCCGAAGCCGAGCGTGCCCACGAAGCCGAGCGCGGCGACGACGGCGAGGGAGATCAGGAGGAAGCGACGCATTGCGATAGGTGAAACTAGGGCCGGTGGAGGGGGCGGGCAACGCAGAGTAGCTTTCCCGTATGCCGCCCACTCCTACCCCGCTCCACGACGAGCTCGCCTGGCGCGGGCTCCTCCATCAGCAGACCGAGGGGTGCGCCGAGGCGCTCGCCAAGGGCCCGGTGGTGGGCTATTGCGGATTCGACCCCACGGCCGAGAGCCTGCACGTCGGGAACCTCGTCTCCCTGATGGGGCTGGTGCGGCTGGCGCGCGCGGGGCACACGGCGCTGGCCCTCGTGGGCGGCGGGACGGCGATGATCGGCGACCCGAGCGGCAAGAGCGAGGAGCGCCCGATGCGGACGGCCAGGGAGATCCGCGCCAACGCCAAGTTGATCGAGGCGCAGATCCGCCGCGTGGCGGCCAACGCCCTCGGTGCGGCCGCGGCCAGGCGCTTTGAGGTCCGCGACAACGCCGAGTGGCTCGGCAAGACCAAGCTCATCCCCTTCCTGCGCGACACCGGGAAGCACTTCACCGTGAACTGGATGATGCAGAAGGACTCGGTGAAGTCGCGGCTGGAGGGCGGGATCAGCTTCACCGAGTTCTCGTATATGCTGCTGCAGGCGTACGACTTCCAACGGCTGCACGAGGACGCCGGGGTGACGCTGCAGCTTGGCGGCAGCGACCAGTGGGGAAACATCACCGCGGGCACGGAGCTCATCCGCCGCACGGTGCGGGGCGAGGCGCACGGCCTCACCTTCCCGCTCCTGACCGACGCGAGCGGCAAGAAGTTCGGGAAGACCGAGGCGGGCGCGGTCTGGCTCGACGGCGCGCGCACGAGCCCGTTCCAGTTCTACCAATACTGGATCAACGCCGACGACGCCGACGTGGGGCGTCTGTTGCGGACCTTCACGCTGCTGGAGCGCGCGGAGATCGAGATGATCGAGGCGGCGCACGCGGCCGCGCCGCACGAGCGCGGCGGCCAGAAGGCGCTCGCGGCCGCGGTGACGACGCTGGTCCACGGCCCCGAGGCGGCGGAGGTGGCCGCGACCGTCTCGCGCACGGTGTTCGACAGGAAGACCGATCCGCACGCGCTCAAGGACACCGTCTACGAGGTGCTCGCCGCCGAGATGCCGTCGGTGGAGGTTGCCACGACGGCGCAGGGCGCGCTCGACATCGTGGCGGTGCTCGAGCAGGCGTTCAGCGTCTCGCGCACGGCGGCGCGGAAGCTGATCCAGCAGGGCGGGGTGTCGGTGAACGGCGCCAAGCTCGCGCCCGAGGCGACGACGGTGCCGGAATCGGACGCCGTGCGCCGACGCTGGTTCCTGGTACGGAAGGGCGGGCGGGAGATCGCGGTGGTGGTGCTCGCCCGCTGAGGCCGCGCGGCGCCGGGCTACGGCGCCTCGGTGAAGAACGCCAGCCCGCTCTCGGGGCCCTTCTCCAGCGCCCACCGGAGGCGCCACTCGTCGCGGAACACGATCACGGGCTGGTCCTTGGCATCGTAGAGCAGCGTGAGGTCCTGCGACTCGCCGAGGCGTTCGATGGCCGCCTTTGGTCCGGTGACCCAGCGCGGAAAGCGGTACGGCAGGTTCTCCAGCGTGCAGGGCGCGCCGTATTCGTGCCGGAGGCGATGCACCATCACGTCGAACTGGAGCAGGCCGACCGCGCCGACAATCGGCACGGGCCCCATCTGCGACTGGGCGTAGAAGACCTGCGCCGCGCCTTCCTCGGTGAGCTCGCGCAGCCCCTTGTCGAGCGCCTTGCGGCGCAGCGGATCCTTGGAGACGATGCGCGCAAAGTGTTCCGGCGCGAAGCGCGGGATGCCAACGTATTCGGGCAGCGCGCCGGCGGCGGTGCGTGGCGCGTCGGGCGAGGCGAGGGTGTCGCCGATGCGGAGCGAGCCGCGGTCGTGCACACCGACCACGTCGCCCGGCAGCGCCTCCTCGGCGAAGGCGCGCTCGCGCCCGAGGAACTGCTGCGGCGGCGCGAGCCTGAAGCTCTTCCCCGTGCGCACGTGGACCACCTCCAGCCCCGCGACGTAGCGCCCCGAGCAGACGCGCAGGAACGCCACGCGGTCGCGGTGCCGCGGGTCCATATTCGCCTGCACCTTGAAGACGAACGACGTGAAGGCCGGCGACTCCGGCGGGATGACGCCGGCGCTGCTCTCGCGGCCGGGCGGCGGCGGGGCGAGCGGGAGGAAGTCCTCGAGGAACGGCTCGACGCCGAAGTTCGTGAGCGCCGAGGCGAAGTACACCGGCGTCTGCTCGCCGCGGATGATTGCCGCCGCATCAAACGCGTGCCCCGCCATATCGAGCAACTCGATGTCGTGCGCCAGGCGCGCGCCGCTGGCGCGCGCCTCCTCCGTGCCACCGAGCGCCGCGACGAGCGCGGGATCGTCCGGACCCGTGAGCGAGAGCGTGGTGGTGGCCACCTTGTCGGCGCCGTGCTTCTCGTCGCGGTCAAAGAGGTAGGCCGTGCGCCGCCGCCGGTCGTACACGCCGCGGAAAATGGTGCCGTGCGTGGCCGAGCCGATGTGGATGGGCCAGTGCGCGGCGACGGCGGTGATGCCGAGTTCCGCCTCAAGGTCGCTCACGAGCTTGAGGGGATCCTCGCCCACGCGGTCGCATTTGTTGACGACCGTGAAGATCGGCATCCGGCGGCGTTGGCACACCGCGAAGAGCTGCCGCGTGCG
>CAYXQS010000060.1:0-12187 GCA_964466515.1 uncultured Gemmatimonas sp.
GCGAACGTGGAGTGGCACGACGAGGACCGCCTGGAGATCCACCCGCACGACGCCGAGGAGCGCGGCATCAGGGACGGCGATTGGGTGGGCGTCGTGAGCCGCGCCGGGGAGACCACCGTGCGCGCGACCATCACCGAGCGCGTGCAGCCGGGCGTGGTGTACACCACGTTCCATCATCCCGAGTCCGGCGCGAACGTCATCACCACCGAGAACTCCGACTGGGCGACGAACTGCCCCGAGTACAAGGTGACCGCCGTGCAGGTGATGCCGGTGTTCAAGAACTCCGAGTGGCAGGAGCGGCACCGCGCGTTCACGGAACAGCAGTTGGGCCTGCTGGCCCAGGCGGGCGAGGGTGGGAACGGCAGCAGCGGCGTTGGTAGCCACGGCGTCGCGCCGGCGCTCGCCACCGTGCGGAACACCAAGACGTGAACGTCGAGCGGCTGGTGACGATGGCCAATCAGATCGGGCAGTTCCACGCCGGACTGCCCGACCGCGCCGAGGCGTTGACCAGCACGGCGACGCACATCCGGCGGTTCTGGGACCCGCGGATGCGGCGGGCGCTGCTGGCGCACGTGGATGGCGAGCACGGCGCGGGGCTGGAGCCGTTTGTGGTGGAGGCGATTGCCACGCACCGGACGCTGTTGGAGCCGCCGACAAAGTAACGCCGGCCGGGGGGCGCGTCAGGCGCGCCGCACCGCCTTGCGAGCAACGGGAGCTATGGGCAAGGTGATCACCGATGCGCAGACGCGGCACTCGTGCGCCGCGCGACCGCCACCACCACGACTCCCACGCTGAGGAAGAAGACCAGGATTCCGAACGTGTTCCGGAACGCCACGGCGTAGCCCAGCGTGTTCACGTCAATGAATGGGTAGGGATACCGGCCGTGCAGCTCGCCCATCACGACGGTGTACAGCGCGTAGACAGCCGGATAGAGCGCGAAGGCGGGGAGATGCATCCAGCGGACCCCCGCCTTCGGCGCGAGCAGGAGCCAATGGAGCGTAAAGAGTCCCGGCACCGCGTAGTGTACGATGGACTCGGCGACGAGCGTCCACCCCTGGGGATTCAGGGCCTCGTGCAGCAGGAAGTGGTAGATGACGCCAACAACGATGATCGAGGTGGTCGTGGCGGCGATGACGGGCGCACGCGCGAGGAAGCGCCCCACCGCACTCGCCGGGGCAAGGAGGGGGACGGTGAGCACGAGCGCCACGAGGATGTTCGTGAGGATCGTGAAGAAGCTGAAGTAGCCGAGCAGGGCGTCGAGGAGCGTGCCGCCGCGGTTTTGCACGGCCGGGATGGTGAGGCCAAGATGGAGGGCCAGGCCCGCCCAGGTGATAAGGGCGAGGGTGGCGGTGGCGGCGTTCCGTGGGGTGGGCATAGATGACACCGGCAAGGTGTGGGAACGGCCGTGGCGAACTAGTTGTCCGGGCCTGCGAGATTGCGAGGTGAAGGAGGTAATCGGGGATAAGGTACGACAACCGAGTGAGCGCCGAGGTAGGGCTGCCCGACACGGGAGTTACGCGACCCGAACCTTTTGTCTCCTTGCCTTGAGCGTCCTGACCAATCGGTCAATCACCCGCTGGTCCTTGAGTTCGCACTCCCAGATAGTCTCCACGTGCCAGCCGGCCATCTTCAGGAAATAGCGCGTGCGCCGATCGCGCGCGACGTTGGCCTCGATCTTCTTCCGCCAGAAGGCGGCGCGCGTCTTGGGCCAGGTGCCCCGCTGGCAGGTGTGATGGTGCCAGAAGCAGCCGTGGACGAAGACGACGGTCTTGAGCCGCGTGAGGACGATGTCGGGGCTGCCGGGGAGGTCGCGGCGGTGAAGGCGGTAGCGGAGGCCGACGGCGTGGATGGCGCGGCGGACCACCAGCTCGGGTTTGGTGTCCTTGCCCTTGATGGCCGCCATAATGCGGCTACGGACGGCGGAGACGCGGCCGGGGGGCATATGTGAAGGGGATTCGGCTCGCCGTTCGTTCGGCAGTTATACCGGGGACTTCTCGCGCCGACCGTCATTCGATTCAATCGCTCGAACCGACTCGATGTCGCGTTCAGTGACCTCGACAAGGTCAGTCGCCAGATCGAAGGCGCCTTCTTCGTTGATGTCGTTGGCCTCCCGAAGCGCTTCATCGAGACTGGACGCCTCAATGTCCACTGCGTAGCGGCTCCGCTCAACGATCGTGATGCGATATGTAGGCATAGCATATCCTCGGATGAATCAACGACGCGGGAACGCGGCTATTGCGTGCTCGACCCTGCGGTAAGCTTGGCCGCCTGCTGAGGATACTTCTTGACCAACCATTCGAGAACCGTCACCTGGTCGCTGCCGGGCGCCCGGCGCAGCTGCGCAAGCAGTTGGCTCGCCTTGGGACGCGGCAGCGTGATGTTCTGTGCGCCTTCGTTGCATACAGAACAGAGTGCGCGGAGGTTCTGCGGGTCGTCAGTGCCGCCGTGACTCAGGTCAATGATGTGCCCGATGTGCAACCGCGTCTTCCGAGAAGGGTCGGTTGGGTGCGGCTCGCCGGCCGCCGCACCACACATCTGACAGGTAAAGCCGTTGCGGTCGAGAACGAAGGCACGCGTCTCCTTGGAGATTCCGCCAGAGAACACAGGCAACGGCTTGAGGTTCACCAGACGGTACTGGCCTGGCTTCAATGCGCTGTTGTCCTTGTCGGTCTCGATGTTCATCCCTTCGAGCTGGCGCAGTTCGCGGACACGTCGCGCCCACTCGGTGATGCCGCCCGCTACCGCGCGGAGCTCTTTCCACTCGAGGACCTTCCCGACGTTTGCAGTGAAGTAGGCGCGCAACTTCGCGCGGGCTCCACCGCCTTTCGCCGACGCCTTCGTGGGTTGCTTCTTCTTCGCGGTCACGCGCCGCCTACACGCAACGAGGTCTGGATCGGCCGGGATTTTGGCATCACACCGTGCAGGGCGTCCCTGATTGCCGCACCGACAGCAGCTGCCACCGGCGGAGGGAAGGCGTTGCCAATCTGCCGATACGCTGCGGTCTTTTTGCCCTCGAACTTCCATTCATCCGGGAAGCCCTGAATGCGCGCCGTCATCCGGATAGTGAGCTTGGGCATCCCATCCACGGGGAAATCAGCGTCAGGGGCCTCGTTCGCGATCCCCCGACCATCCACCTGCAACAGCTTCCAGGCCTCCCGGGCACGCGTTGGCCCGAGATCCGGACCGCCGTGGAGCTTCGAGCCGCCAACCAGCGTGGGACCGATTCCGTTGGCTGTCTGTGCCCACGCAAAGGCGCCAGGCCACCCCCGTGATGCCATCAGGTCGCGCAGTGACTCCCCAACCGTGCGTGGCGACGCGACCGCGCTCGGCCACGCGAAACGACCGAACGCTCTCGGCTTGAGGGCCACGAGAATGAAGCGAGGCCGAAGCTGCGGGACGCCGAAGTTGCACGCATTCAGCACCTGCCAATCCACGCGGTAGCCCAGCTTCTCCAGCCGCAACGCAACAACGGCGCGGTATCCCTTGAACTTCGCGGTCGCGAGCCCCGGAACGTTCTCAAGCAGGACCGCCGCAGGGCGCGCCTCCGCAACGATCCTCAGCGCGGTCGGGAACAGGTCGCGTTCGTCCTTCCCTCCCAGTTGCTTGCCGGCCACGGAGAACGGAGGGCACGGCACACCGCCGGCGAAGAGATCAATTCCCCGATAGTCAGCGCCGTTGATGTCGCGCACGTCCTGGTGGAGGACGTTCCACTCGGGACGGTTCGACCTGAGGGTGCTCGCCGCGTGGGGATCGAGTTCGACTGCTGCCTCGTGCGTGAAGCCTGCGCGCTCGAGGCCAAGCGCCTGGCCGCCGGCGCCGGCGCAGATCTCTAGGGAGGTCAAGGGAGAGGTCATCTACTCAAGAAGATATACTGTCCGAAGAGAAGCCGAAAGCGGGTAGCGGAACTGCAGGTGCTAGGGGCCGTGAACCCCTTCTCTTGAATCTGCCGATGACTATGCAATGCGCGCGCGATACACCGACACTTCCAACCGACAAGAAGCATCGAGCGCTCCGCGCAGGACATACAATCTCGGCTCGACCTCAAACCGATAAAGTCGGTACAGGCAGTACTCTCGCACGCGAACCTGCGACACCGCCACTTCGTTCGGCGAGACAAAGAACTGCGTCAGCGCACCCCATTGTGTGGTCTTCACCTCTATCAATCGCTCGGAGCCCGATTCCTCAAAGGAGGCGATGTCGTAGCCCAAGCCATCACCGCGAGTCTGTGATACGTGTTCCACACGCCTCGACAGGTCCTTGTGACCGGCGTTGTGAAGACGACGCCGCTCGAACTCCAGAATGGCCTCCTCACCTGCAAGGCCTAGAGCGGCGTTGCGCTGCTGACGCCCCGCCAAGTCGCCAACAGACAACGATGGCAGGACGTGACTACCCGGCGTGGTCGTCCCGCCTGGCTTCGCGGCGAACTTCTTTGGAGGCTGCTCAATCACGATCTGCCTGAGCTTTGCTGCCTCCGCCCGCGGCTCGCGCTCCGCTTCCCGCCGGAGCAACTCAACAACATCTGCCCGTTTCGCCAACGCCTCGACGACTAGCCCCGGTAACAGTTTTTTCTGGTAGTTGAACAACGGAACGTACCCGTCGAGATAGTCCAACCCGATCTCGATGAGTACGGCGCTGATATTCTGGAACTTCTTCTCGACTGCTGGTCCGGTCCGTCCATCAACGCGCTTCTGAAGCTGGCGCACCACCTCGGCCTTCGTGAACCGCTCGCCACGATGAAACGCGCCCAGCATCGCCAGATAACTGGAGATTGTCTCACGCACCTCTTGCTCGGACCAGTGGCGACTCGGCATTGTGAGGGAGAATCTACGCACCATACCACCGATCGCGCACCTGCGGAGGGTCAGTGTACAGGCTTATCGACGACCTCGACTTCGAGTCGGAATTCCACCCGCTCCTTGACGAGTCTGGCGCCTGGCGGCAGTTGTGGTGGGGTGACCGGACAGACGAACCCGTGCTCCTAGCGGCCGCCGCACAGGATAGAATCTGGACTTGCGTTGACGCGGGTGAGCGCGTGATGCTCATCAACGGGAATCACCTTGTGAACCGCCTGCACTACGTGGTAACGAAAGTACCGTTCTCCGAGAACGGCCAGATTGAAGTCGGCGATCTCGAAGAGTTCAGCAACGAAGAGCTTCGATATCTGGGCGTTGTCCACTAGTGCCGCAGGCACCGTAACAACGAAGTGTTCAGCGAACGCTGAAGGAAAACTTATTGTTGCAATACCGGATGCCATTCACCACGGCGTTGCCATCATCAGTACCGTGGAGTATATGAGTGGAGTGCGCGCGCGCTACCGACTCAGCTATGTACAAACCGAGTCCAGATCCGGCGTTCGCAACGGCTGTGGATGTACTCGCACGAAACCGTCGTTCGAAAATTCGCGCGCGCTCATCTGGCGGAATCCACGGACTGAACGACTCGACTGAGATGGCGACACCAGTATCTGTGTCGTTGACATGAACTTCAACTGACTGGTTCTCAGAAGAGTACTTCACCGCATTCTCAATAAGTATCAGGGGTAGCAGGTCGAAAGACTCATAGACATCAACCCGCTTTCGTGATTCCCCAAGTAACTTGACGGCAATTCGGCGAGCTTGCGCAACGGGCTCGAGTGTCTTTACGAGTGAATACACGATGCTCACGAGGAGTTTCGTGTATCGACGTCCGTAAGCCGCTGCAGACGGATTCGTCACGATGGGCATCGTGCGCAACCGCAACTCGAGGAGACGTGCGGCCTTCACCAACGTTTGGGCGGCTGGATGCAGCGCGGCAAACTTCTCATCGTCGGTGCGCCCCGTCTGGCTAGCCTGCAATCGCTCCGCGCTCCGAATGATGCTTGACGCGGCGGTCTGTACGTCGTGGAACATTTCCAGTGCCTGACGCGTTCTCTCCTCCACATCTGCATCACGTTGCGCAAGAGCCTTCGACTGGCTCTCAACCCAGTTACGGAGCCGCGCGAGCTCGACAGCGTTTCCAGCTAACAGTTTTTTGACTCGACGTGAACGGTCCTTTCCAACGGTAGGAATCATAAGGCCGTTGAGAGTGATTCTCTCACCTCCGAGACGGACCACCGCGAAATCAATCCCACGACCGCAGGTTCCAATTGCCAATGAGCCCGCAGTTGTGGCGATTGGACTTGTAGGCACATCTCGTGCTGCACACGGCCGATCTCTACAACTGCCGCAAATCTCTGGGACGCGCATAATCGCCCCATCCTGCAAGACGCCGGCCTCGGTGATGGTGGGATAGGGAGACCCACCGATAAGGTCGAGATTTACCGCCACTACGGTCCACCAGCGAATAAGATTGCACGCTTAACCAGCTCGCCAATAGTTGCGATAGTCCCAATATGACCCACGATTTGTTCGACGCGTTCAACTGTTATGCTGGTACCTCGAGAGACTGCCTTGGCGACCTCGCCCTCCAGCTTTCGAATTCTTGCCTCCGTCACGCCGCTCTGGCGAAGCATTTCTACAAGACCATTCCAGTAGTATCCTGCACCAATCCGCGTGCGCAGAATCTCGTCGATTGTCTCCATCGCACGGATAAGGGAAATGGGCTTCGCCAGGGTCGCGTCAGCCGCCCTGTAGAAATCCATTGCGTCGATTGAGTAGCTCTGCCCGGAACACGCGATAACTGTCTGTGTCGGATTGGCATGTTTCAGACGACGCAACACTCCTAGGCCGTTTCCGGTGTCGGAAAGACCCGGGGCAACGATTCCTTGAATATCGAGCACTACAACATCGAACTCGCCTCGCTCGAGGCGTGCCAAACGGTTGGCATCTAAGTCTGGCCAATAGTCAACCGAATACCCGTTGGCCTTAAGCCCATCAGTTGGAACGCTATCCGGCTCGTCGTCCACCACAACGATTCTGGCGAGGCGTTTCAGTGCTTCCAGAGTAAGTGGCTTGACAACGTCCTCCAACTTTCTTCTGCTGAACCAATTGAACATCGTTCCTCACAAGGCACAAACCCAAAAAGGCCGGATCAGCAGCCCGCTAAAGAATCAAAGGCGGGCAATCCTTCCACAGGGTTGCCCGCCCAGAACTCTCCAATCTGCACTTAAGCTCTTATAACTCACCCGCACTCACTAAACCCACACACGTGGCACTTCACACACCCTTCCGCAAACTCCAACTGCGACCCGCAATCCGGGCAAGTCCCAATAAACGCATCCCCACCCGAAATCGCCTCAAACGCCATCTGCGCCCCGCCCGCTGACGTCACAGGCAGTTGCTGCACCACCGGCGCAGGGGCCGCAGGCACCGCACCCGGCGCCGCCAACGTCTCGGCCGTCGTCAGCAGTTCCTGCTGAACCCCCTGCTTCGTCCGCATCCAATCCTCAAGCGCCAAGCCAATCGCGTCCGGCACCGACAGCACCTTGTTCGGCCCGAGCCCAACCGCGCGGTCCGACGAGATCCCACGCAGTTGCCGGTGTACCTGCTGGATCGAGATGCCCGAGCGCAGGGCCAGCGAAATCATCCGCCCCATCGCCTCGGCGTCCGCCATCGCGCTGCCGCCGGCCTTGCCAAGGTTGATGAACACCTCGAAGGGCTGTCCCCTGTCGTCCTCGGTGATGTGGACGAACATCACACCCAGCGGCGTCTCCTTGCGGATGGCCGTCGACCGCAGCACGTCCGGCCGCGACCGCTTCTGCCGACGCTGGAGGTTCTCGGCCTCGGCGTCAAAGAGCAGCTTCTTGAGCCGCGCATTCTCGGCCTCGAGATCGCCCACGCGCTCGGCGGCATCCGCCGCGGCCTGGCGCGACGCGGCGTCGCCACTGCCGCCGTCACGCTTGGCGGCGGCATCGGCGGTGGCACCAGTCGAAAGCACCTGCCCGTCGCGCGAACCGTCGCGGTACACGGTGACGCCCTTGCACTTCATCTCGTACGCCAGCTCGTAGATGGCGCGCACGTCGTCCTTGGTGGCGGTGTGCGCAAAGTTCGTTGTCTTGGAGATGGCCGAGTCGCAGTGATCCTGGAACGCGGCCTGCATCCGAATGTGCCACTCGGGCGTGATGAGGTTCGCGGTGGCGAACACATCCTGCCACTTCTTGGGCACGTCGGGGTGCACGACGGTCCCGGTCTTGGCGATGGTCTCCATCAACCGATCGGAGTACCAACCCTCCTTCTTGGCGATGGCAACGAAGTCCTCGTTCACGTCGGGCATCATCACGCCGGCCTGGTTGCGCATAAACGCCACGGCAAACAGCGGCTCAAGGCCGGACGAGCAGCCGGCGATGATGGAGATGGTCCCGGTGGGCGCGACGGTGGTCACGTTGCAGTTGCGGAGCTTCTGCATCGGCCGGATGCGTTCGCCATTCTCGTCGCGCGCGCAGGTGGCGTCGGGGCCGAAGATGCTCTGTGCCCACTCGGGGAACGCCCCACGCTCCTCGGCGAGGCGTGCGGACTCCTTCTTGCCCTCGACGTCGAGGAACTCCATCACCTGCTTGCCGAAGGCGACGCCCTCGGGCGAGTCGTACTTGATGCCGAGGCGAATCAGCGCGTCGGCAAAGCCCATCACGCCCAGGCCGATGCGACGGATCCGCTTGGCCAGGGCATCGATCTCCGGCAACGGGTACTTGTTCGCATCGATGATGTTGTCGAGCATCTTGGTCGAGAGATGGATGTCCTTGGCAAAGGACTTCCAGTCCATCTTCCCGTCGTTCACGTAGTAGCCGACGTTGATCGAGCCGAGGTTGCAGACGTCGTACGCGAGCAGCGGCTGCTCACCGCACGGATTGGTGGCCTCGTACGCGCCGAGGTGCGGCACGGGGTTGTAGCGGTTGGCCTCGTCGATGAAGAACACGCCGGGCTCGCCGGTGCGCCACGCGCCCTCGATCATCCTGTCCCACACCTCGCGCGCGCGGAGCTTGCCGGTCACCTGCTTGGTCACCGGATCCACCAGCTCGTACTCGGCGTCGGCCTTCAGCGCCTGCATATACTTGGTGGTGACCGCCACCGAGATGTTGAAGTTCGTGATCTTGGTGAGGTCTTCCTTGCACGTGATGAACTCCATCACGTCGGGATGGTCGATGCGCAGGATGCCCATATTGGCGCCGCGCCGCGTGCCGCCCTGCTTCACGGCGTCGGTCGAGGCGTCATAGAGCTGCATAAACGACACGGGGCCGCTGGCGACGCCGGTGGTGGAGCGCACCATCGAGCCGCGCGAGCGTAGCCGCGAGAACGAGAAGCCGGTGCCGCCGCCGCTCTGATGGATGAGCGCCATCGAGCGCAGCGTGTCGTAGATGCCGCTGTGGCCGTTGGAGAGCGCGTCCTCAACCGGCAGGACGAAGCACGCCGAGAGCTGCCCGAGCGGGCGGCCGGCGTTCATCAGGGTGGGCGAGTTGGGCTCAAAGCGCCGCTGCGTCATCAGTTCATAGAACTGATTGGCGACCTTCTCCACCTGCTTGTCGGTGGCCCCGTATTTCCGGTCCGCCTCGGCCACGGTCGTGGCCACGCGCCAGAACATCTGCTCGGGCGTCTCCGTCGGCTTCCCCGACTTGTCCTTGACCAGGTACCGCTTCTCGAGGACGGTACGGGCATTCGCCGAGAGGGTCGCCGGCGTGGCGGGGGGATTGGTCGGGAGCGGCATCGCTACTTCTCCAACAAGAAAGGAATGGTCGAGGGGTCGAGGGCGTCCAAGCTACCCTGCACGTGTGGCCGCGCAAGAACTTGGTAACGCCATCGGGTACAACGGGTTATGCCAAGTGCATCACGAATCGGTATCGTCCAATGGCTTTTCCACGCCGAGCTCGCTGTCGCCAGTATATGGCACAAAGGCGACACCGACCAGACACTAAACCGTCGAACTCACCGGATGCACAAATGTTTACTAATCAATGACTTAGGGGACTTCGGCCCGGCGAGCGGTTCGGGCGACGTTCGCGTGGGGGAGGGAACGTACCCAATAAGCGGCAGACACGCTAGGCTTGCTTCGTATCACTATCCTGACGGGCCGTTCGACAGGAAAGCAACGGCGGGTCACCACGGAGGCACGAAGAACACGAAGGGGCTTCGTGGTAAGAGCAGTTCTCAGCCGAGCCCAGAATACCGCGCCGCCAGCTCCACATAGGTACGATACCCGCCCGCGACCCGTGCGCGCTGGGCGTCGCTGAGTTCCCGGAGCACCTTCGCCGGAACCCCGACCACCAGACTGTGCGGCGGAATGACCATCCCCTCCCCCACCACCGCGCCGGCGGCCACGAGACTGCCCGCCCCCACGACCGCGCCGTTGAGCACGATCGCGCCGATCCCAATGAGCGCGCCATCCTCCACGGTGCAGCCGTGCACCACCGCGCGGTGGCCGATCGTGACCCGCTTCCCAATGCGACACGGCAGCCCGGGGTCGCAGTGGATCACGACCCCGTCCTGCACGTTGGACTCATCGCCGATGGTGATGGCATCGCGGTCGCCGCGGAGCACCGCGCCCGGCCACACGCTCACGCGCTCGCCCAACATCACGTGCCCAATGAGCGTCGCGCGCCCGTGGACCCACGCGGTGGGCGCGAGCTGCGGCGTGTGCGCGAGCCCGGGCGCGAGGTCGGCGTTGTCGCCGGAGGTGGCGGCCATCAGAAGGTGTCCCCGATCGTGAAGTAGAAGGTCGTCGCGCGCGCGGCAAACGCCATGCCGCGCACCGGATGCGCGAGGCCGACCCGGAAACGGTACAGCGATTCGCGCGAGAGCGCCGCGTCGAGCACAAACTCACCGCCCACCGAGACCATCTCGCGGCGCGGCGCGGACGCCTGGCACACGAACGAACCCGCGACGGCCCCCTCGCACCACGCGGCGCCCGCATCGGCGAAGCCGATCAGCGAGGTCTTCTGGAGGAAGGTGGGGAGGAACCCGATGCCCCGCCCCACGCGCGCGAGCGGTGCGCGGTACTCGACGCTGGCCGCCGCCGCGCGCACGCCCGTCTGTGCGCCACCCTCGAAGCCGCGCACGAAGAAGTCGCGGCGCGACCCGCCCACCACGTAGCCGGGCACGACCTCGATGGACCCGCCGCTCACGCCGCCGACGCCGAACGCGCCCACCGAGTCGTCGGCGATCACGCCGTACGCGGCGCGCACCGCCAGCACCTGGCGCGCAAAGCCGGGGAACGGAATGGACTTGGCCGCGCTCCCGAGGAGCACCAGCTCGTGCGACACCCCCGCGTAGCCCGACGCGCTCGCGCGGCCGCGATACGTCGCGTCGAGCGAGACGCCGTCCTCGGTGCTCACGGAGAGCCCCGGGCGACGCAACGTGCTCACCCCGACGCCCGCCAGCGGCCGGAGGTACGTGTGCGTGGAGCGGTAGTACGGGTTCGACAGGAGCCCGAGCAACGCCGGGGGATCGGTCCAGTACTGCTCGACCTCCACCGCGCCGCCGACACGGACGAAGCTCGAGAGCCGCGCGCGCGGCCGGACGGCCGTCGCCACGGCCTGAAGCTGCGTGAGACGCGCCGTGAGCGTGCCGAGCCGCACGTCGGCGGTGTTGTAGATGCCGGTGTGCGCCAGCGCGACATCGGCACCCAGCGTCACCGTCGGATTGCCGAACCCTGCATAGGTGTACCGGGCCGAGCCGGAGAACTCGAGGTTCTGCGGCTCGAGGAGCAACGTGCCGCGCCACGAATGTCGGCCGATCACGTCCTCGCCGCCGGTGAGGAGCCCGAACGTCATCCTGCCTTCATCGGTTGGCTCCGAGGTGGGGAGCCACCAGCGCGCGCCCAGCGTCTGCCCGGGCGCGTAGGCGCGCGCACGCGCGCCGGTATCGGACGCGGCTTTTTCGGCGAACGGCGGCGACTGCGATGTCACATCCGCCGCGGGCAGCGCGAGCGTCGGCGCGGACGGCATCGCGCGCGCGACCACGCGGTATCCCTCGGACGTCAGCTCCACCGCGACGAGCCGCGTTCCGTCCGCGCTCACGTCGGGCGTGTTGAGCGCGGTGCGCGTCGCCCAGACCCGCCCGTACGCGCCGGTGCGCACGTCGCCGAGGTAGAGCATCGTGCGCCCCTCGTGGTCCGACGCAAAGACGATGGCCGTGTCGCCCGGCACCCAGGCGGGGGACGACACCGACGTGAGCGCCGCGCCGCGCGGCGAGAAGCGCCGCAGCTCGCGGCCGTCGGCATCGAGCACGACGACGCTCGTCCGCCCGCCGCGCTCCCAGAGCACCGCGGCAATCCGCGTGCC
>CAYXQS010000061.1:0-1065 GCA_964466515.1 uncultured Gemmatimonas sp.
TGGATCCAGACCTGCAGGTCATCGGCGCGTGAGGCGGGGCCGGTGGTCCCGACCACGAGGCCGAGTCCCGCCGCGCGGTCGCGGGTCACCGCGCGGAGCGTCGCGCCGCCGGACAGCCATCCCGCGTGCGGCCGGTGCCCGGGCAGCGGCACGGTGTCTTCCTCGGTGGGCGTGTACATCGCGTGCCCGAGCGAAAGCGTCAGCGCGCAGGCCGCGCGCGCGGGGCAGAGCCGACGCGTGGCGCGCGTGGGCGCCGCGCCAAACGTCACCTGGAGCAGCGCGCCGTGCGTGTAGTTGTCGTCCGACCGCTGGTTGGGCGGGCGCGAGAAGACGAAGTAGTCGTTGTCGATGTGCGCGAGGCGCGCGCGCTGCACCTCAAGGTCCTGCGCCTCAAGGCCCTGCGCCGCAGCGCTGCCGGCCGCGGCGACCGCGATCAGCAGCGCCCGGCGGAGGCTCAGCGCGCCGCGACCAGGGTGTCGCGCAGCTTGCCGAGCTTCCGGCGCACCGAGCCGTCCATCACCGTGTCGCCCACGCGGACCACGATGCCGCCGAGGATGCGCTCGTCGACCGTGAGGTGCGCCACGACGCTCTTGTGCAGCGCCTTGGTGAGCGACTGCGTGAGCTTCTCGCGCGCCGCGGCGTCGTACGGCCGCGCCACCGTCACCCGCGCATGGACCCGGCCCTCGGCCGCGTCGAGCAGGTTGTGGTACTCCACCGCGATCTCCGGGAGCAGGAGCTGGCGGCGGTTGGTGACGAGCTTCTGCACGAAACGGACGAAGAGGCTCGGCATCCCGCCGAGCGCCTTGCCGAGCACGACATTCTTCTCGCCGGCGCTGATCTGCGGGGCCTCGAGGAAGTGCCGGAGCGTCGCGTCGCTCGCGACGGCGTCGGCGAGCGCGCTGACGAGCGCGCCCCACCCCGACGGATCCTTGGCCTTCCCCGCAAGCGCGAGGAGGGCTTCGGCGTAGTTGCGGGCGATCGAGACGTCGCGCATCAGTGGGCGCCGAGCGAGTTGAGGTACTGCTCGACGAGCTTGCGGTCGGCGTCGCTGTCGAGCTTCTGCCC
>CAYXQS010000061.1:1075-12109 GCA_964466515.1 uncultured Gemmatimonas sp.
GCAGAAGCTCGACAGCGACGCCGACCGCAAGCTCGTCGAGCTTCTGCCCGATCAGCTTGCCGGCGCCGGCGAGGGCGAGGTCCACCGCCTCGCGACGGAGCTCGTCGATGGCCTTCACCTTCTCGCTCTCGATCTCCTTGCGTGCGCGGTCGAGGAGCTCGCCCTGCTGCTGGCGCGTCTGCTCGAGCATCTCGCCGCGCATCGACTCGGCGGTGGCGCGGCCTTCGGCGATGTAGCGCTGCGCCTCGTTGCGCGCGGCCTCGATGGCGGCCCGCTGCTCGGCGAGGAGCCTGCCGGCCTCGTTGCGGTCGCGCTCGGCGGCGGCCATCGCGTCGGTGATCGCCTGCTCGCGCGACTGCACCGCGTCGAGGATCGGGCCCCACGCGAACTTCTTGAGGATGAGGAAGGCAAGCCCGAAGATGAGGAGCGTGAACGTCATCGTCCCGTAGTGCGGGTCGAGCAGACCCGGCTTGGCACCCGCCTCGGCGGCGGCGGCCGGCGCGGCGGTGAGGACGAGGGCAATCGGGGCGAGGAACAGGGAGCGCATAGTCGGAGAGGGATTGGGTTGGGCGATGACGCCCGACTGCACGGCTGGAGGAACACACACGGCGGGCGCGGCGGCAAGCCGCCGCGCCCGCCCAAACAGCTTAGAACTTGGCCTGGATCATAAAGCCGACGACGACGCCGAAGAGCGCGGCGCCTTCGATGAGCGCGGCCAGGATGATGGCGGCGGTGCGGATCGAGGCGCCCGCCTCCGGCTGGCGCGCGATGCCTTCCGCCGCGGCGCCGCCGATGCGACCGATGCCAATGCCCGCGCCGATCACCGAGAGACCGGCCGCGAAGCCGGCGCCGATGAGGGCAAGACCCGTGTTGTTGTTGGTGGCCGTGTCGACCGTGGCCTGGAGCAGCGGATAGAACGTCATCGTGAAACCCTCGAGAAGTGGTCCTGCGTTGTCCAGCGCGCCATCCCGGCCGCCACTCGCCGACGGACCCTAGGTCCAGCGAGCATCCCTCGACGGACGCCGAGGTACAGAAACGGTCAATCGCCAGCTAATGCGCCGCCTCGCGGATTTGCCCGATGAATACCGCGGAGAGCAGCGTGAACACGAACGCCTGCAGGAACGCGACGAAAAGTTCGAGGAACATAATGGCCAGCGCCATCAGGAAGGGGAGCACGCTCGCCAAGCTCGCGGCCGCGAAGATCAGGCCCAGGAAGGCGAGCACCACGATGTGGCCGGCCGTCATATTCGCGAAGAGACGGATCGCCAGCGCAAAGGGCTTCGTGAGCTTCCCGATGATTTCCACCGGACTCATAATCAGGAACATGATCGGCCGCATCACCATCGGCAGATCCTTGTTCCAGTAGAACATCGTGTTGAGGTAGCCGATCCCGTTGGCGCGGATACCGGCGATCTCGACCGTGATGAAGGTCAGGATCGCGAGCGTCGCCGTCACGGAGATGTTGCCCGTCGCCGTCGCGCCGTAGGGGACGAGGCCGAGCAGGTTCAGCGTCAGGATGAAGAAGAACGCCGTCAGCAGGTAGGGGATGTAGCGCTCCCCGTGGTGGCCGACGTTCGGCAGGATGACCTCGTCGCGGATGTAGAGGACCATCGCCTCGATGGCGTTGGACGCGCCCTTGGGCGCGCTGCCGGCCGCGGCGGCGCGGCGCTGCCCGCGCGCGGCGAGGATCATCACCAGGCAGAGCACAAAGGCCCCGACCAGCATCATCACCACGTGCTTGGTCGGCGAGAGGTCAATCGCCAGCCCGCCGACGTGGATCGGCTCCCACTGCGGCAGCGTGATTTCCTTGAAGAACGGGAAGAGGGGCCACGGCACCTCCATATGGTGCCCGTCCGTGATGTGCGGCGTGATGATGTCCACCGACTCGGCGGCGTGCTCCTGGGCGCGCAGCGGCGCGGCGGCGAAGAGCATCGCGGCGAGCAGGAGGGCCCACGGCCCGGAGGTCTTGAGGAAGCGCATCAGGTCCTGAGGAAGATCGGTTCGAGCAGCATCGTGACGAAGAGGAACCCCGCGAGACTCAGCAGCGCGGGTCCCAGCGGGAGCCCGAGCCGCCCTGCACCGACGAACGCGTACAGCAGCAGCACCGCAAACCGCAGCAGCGAACCCAGTCCCCACCCGGCAATCGGGTTCTTCACGACGAACGCCCGGGCAATGCCGAACGCCACAATCTGCACGCACCAGGCGATTGCCGCACTCGCCCAGACCGCCCGGCCGAAGTCGGGGCGCGGCTCGATCCAGACGAGGAGCCAGGCAATGAGGAGGAGGACGCCCGCCGAAAGCGCCGCGAAGCTCACGGACTTCGAAAGACTCACAGGTCCTTCCTCTTCTCGTCCGCGGTCAGCTTCCGGTACATCGAGTAGAACGCCGCCCCCGCGCCCACAAAGACCCCCACAATCACCAGGACCCCGCCGGTCCCCAGCTTCCGGTCCGCCCACTGTCCCAGGTAGAGAAACAGGAGGATCGACACCGCGAACTGGAGGCCGAGCCCTGCGTAGCGCCCGGCGGCCCCAAGTGACGACGGGCCACCAGTTCGGCCACCGATCGGCACCCCCGGAGGCGCGTCCTTGGGACGTGATTCCGACGGGTCTTCAGATTGCGGATCGTGGGCCATTTCCAAGAGGGAAAATAGGAGCTTGTGAAATATTTCGCAAGCAGATTCGGAGGGGCCAGGATCGCTCTCCGGCGCTCAAGCAACCAATGGGCCGCGCCGCGTGCGGATGGAACCGCTCCGTAGCCAGGGATCCCCGAACAGCCCCCAAACACCGCTTTTCCACGCGCCGCCGGAAGAGGTCGAAACTTCGTGATTGAGGGCCAACTGTTCACCCAGCTTCGACTTACGAGTGACCAGTCATTTGACGGATCGTCCTGTTGTTGATAAGTTAGCCTCACCTCCCACCGGTGTTCGAGTAATGAACGGAAAGGTCCCACTCACGTTGCTGTGCTGCGCGGTGCTCGCATTTGCGTGCGGTCCGCGTTCACACAACGAAATGGAGACCGCGCACTCGACGCACACCGCAACGAGCTCAGATCCGCGCACGCCGCTCACGCCGTCACTCGACATCAACGTCGGGGACGGCGTTCGTTTTGCCTTCCACGTGACGAACGCGGGAAGCAAGAAGCTCGAACTGCAGTTTTCCGACGGCCGCACGCACGACGTCATCGTGCTCGACTCACTCGGCCGCGAGGTGTGGCGCTGGAGCGAGGGGCGGCTCTTCACGCAGGCGGTGCAGAACCGCGTGCTGCGGTCGAGCGATTCGCTGCGCTACGAGGAGTCGTGGAATGATGCCCGCCCCGGGACGTACACGGTGGTCGCCACGCTCGCGAGCGTGAACTTCCCGGTCGAGCAGCGCGCGGAGTTCGTCGTCCGCTGAACCCTGCGGCGCCCCTCCGCGTAGAGTGGAGGCGCCCGGGTCCCGCTCGCAGGTCCTCGGGGGTTATCCTTCCAGTCCCCCGCCCGACCTTTTCCTCACCGAGCGATCCGTGACCCAGGCAGTCCCCCGCGACGCGGCCGCTGACGCGCGCGACATCGCCCTGCTCGATCAGTTGGCCGCCGCGCGCCGGGAGATGGCGCGGCAGATCGGCACTCGCATCGTGGGCCAGCACGAGGTGGTGGAGGCGCTCACGAGCGCGATCCTCGCCGGCGGCCACGTGCTGCTCGTGGGCGTGCCGGGGCTCGCCAAGACGCTCCTGATCCAGACGCTGGCCGAGTCGCTCGACCTGCAGTTCTCGCGCGTGCAGTTCACGCCGGACCTGATGCCGAGCGACATCACGGGGACCGAGCTGCTCGAGGAGGACCACGGCACCGGGAAGCGGTCGTTCACCTTTGCGCGCGGCCCGGTGTTTGGGAACATCGTGCTGGCGGACGAGATCAACCGCGCGCCGCCGAAGACGCAGGCCGCGCTGCTGCAGGCAATGCAGGAGCACTCGGTGACGGTGTCGGGCCGGACGTACACGCTGCCCGAACCGTTCTTCGTGCTCGCGACGCAAAACCCCATCGAGCAGGAGGGGACGTACCATCTTCCCGAGGCGCAGCTCGACCGCTTTATGTACGAGCTGCGGATCGGCTACCCGAGCGTGGAGGAGGAAGAGGCGATTGTCTCGACCACCACCGGCGTGGCGTCGGGCGTGGTGAGGCCCGTGCTGACCGCGGAGGAGCTGCGTGCAATGCAGCAGTTGGTGCGTCGGTTGCCGGCGCCGCCGTCCTTGGTGACGTACGCCGTGGGGCTGGCGCGCGCGACGCGTCCGGACGAGCCGGGAGCGAGCGCGGCGGTGCGGAAGTACGTGAGCTTCGGCGCGGGCCCGCGCGCCGGGCAGTACCTGGTGCTGGGCGCCAAGGCGCGCGCGGCAATGGACGGGCGCGCGGTGCCGGACCTGGAGGACGTGGATGCGGTGGCGTTCAGCGTGCTCCGGCACCGGGTGGTGCTGAACTTCCAGGCGGAGGCGGAGGGGATGGGGATCGAACGGATCCTGGCCCTCGGAGGCCACAACAAGTAGCAGGGCGGCCCCGACGGGAGTACGATTCCCGCCTCGGGGTGACGTTGCGATGACGCTCTTCCCGGCATCGTTGGCTATGCGGCGATCACGGGAGGCGCGGGGTGTGATCCGAATCCGGGTCCTGGGCGCGAGCGACGTCTCGATCGGCCAACGCCGCATCGGGATGAATACGGAGATCCTCTTCGCGTTGGCGCTCCACCTGACCACGCGGGCCGGCGAGCGTGTGCCGCGCGAGGAGCTCCTCGAGCGCTTCTGGACGAAGGGCAGCGGCGACCAACGCCGCCACGCGCTGCGTCAGTTGCTCTATCGTCTCCGGCAGAAGGGGCTCACCCTCGACGAGGACGGCGAGCGCATCTATCTGGACCCGGCGCGAGTCGACAGTGACCTGCGCGATGCGCTCGCGGACGGCTGGGTGGAACACGCCTCCGTGGCCGCGATCGACGCGGCAATCGAGCTCACGCCGAGGTTCAGCCATCGGATGGCGCCCGCGTTCCTCGAATGGCTCGACGGCGTCCGCACGCGGCTCGAGGCCCAGCACCGGAAGGCATCGCTGGGCCAGATTGCGCTTGCGCGGCGGGAAGGCCGGTGGGCCGATCTCGATCGGTGGGCACACTCCATCCTTCGCAACGATGCGTTCAACGAGGAGGCGACGCTCGCGCGCGCCGAGAGTGCGGCGATGGCTGGGTCGAAGACCGTCGCGCTCGAGATCCTCGACAACTATCTCGAGGAGGTCGGCGAGTTCTCGGACGAGCTCGGCCGTCCGGCGGCGCAGTTGCGCAAGCGCATTGCCGAGCGGCGCCCGGACTGGGCGCTGCGCGGACCCAAGGAAGTCGCGCTGATCGGGCGCACCGAGCCGATGAGCCGGCTGACTGGTCTCGTCGATGCCACGTGGCGCGGCGACGGGAGCGCGGTGATCCTCGTCGGCGCCCCGGGCATCGGGAAGACGCGCCTGGCGATGGAGACGCGTGCGTATGCGGAGTTGAAGGGAATGCGGTCGATCGTGGTGCGCGCCGAGGCGGCAAACGTGGAGCGGCCGCTTGCCGTGGCGCAGGAGTTGATCGAGGCGTTCCTCGAGCTCCCGGGCGTGGCCGGGTGCGACCCGGAATCGCTGCGGCTCGTGCGCAAGGTTGTCGAGCGGAAGCGGGAGGCGTCGCATCGCGACGCGGCGGCGTTTATGATCTCCGTGCGGGACTACCTCCCCGACGCACTCCGTGATCTCTTCGATGCCGTGATGCACGAGTGTCGGGTGATCGTGGTGCTGGACGACTACCACCACGTGGATGAGGCATCGCACGCGTTGCTGCGGACGTTGATGCTCGCGACGGTGCGGACGCGGCTGCTGTGGATCGCGAGTTCGCGATCGGGCCCGCGGGCCGACGCGTACCGCAAGTCAATCGAGGGCGATGTACCGATCCTGCGCGTCGATGGGCTCTCGGAGCCGGACGCGCGCGCGCTCGCCGCGGCGACCGGAGCGGCACATTCGTTCAAGTTCTCGGAGGAGGTGCTGGCGGGCGTCGCCGCCGCGTCGGCGGGGAATCCGCTGTTTGTGCGCGAGCTGAGCGTCGCGCGGGGACGTCGGCCGGAAGCGACCTCGCTCCCCGACTCGCTCGCGCACCTGATTGCGGAGCGACTCGGCCTGCTGCCGGAATTCCAGTTGCGGCTGTTGCGGGTCATCGCGCTCCTTGGGAGCGACTCCACGCCAGCGCGCCTGCACACAATCCTCGGCGGCGAGCGAAACGAGGTGACCCGCTCGATCGAAGCCCTGGAGGCGGATGGGTTGCTGCACATCACGCGCACCAAGACGTTCGCGGTACACGAGTGCTGGGAGCAGGCGCTGTTGGAGTCGATGAAGGGGGCGACGCGGGCCTCGTTGTCGCACGAGTGTGCGCTGACCCTGGCGATGGAGCCGGGGTTTGACAGCAATCCACACACGCTGTGGCGAGCGGCGGAGCTCTACTGCGAGGCGGGAGCGCCGGAACGAGCGACGCAGCTTTATGAGATCGCGGCGGAACAGCTGTTTGCGGCTGGGCTGCCGGATGAGGCGGCGGTTGTACTTCAGCGAGCGGCAGCGATTGTGGCGGATGGGGCGGAGAAGATGCGTGTGTTGTCGCGGTTGGCGACGGTGTATTTGGCGGCTGGAGACCCCGACAGGGTCATTACGACCTCTCAGGACGTTCTACGCATCACGAAGGGCCAATCACCTCGCGAGCTTGGTGCCTGTTTGTGCGCCCGCGCAGATGCCCTTATGCGGTTAGGACAGGATCCCAGTCGAGAACTGCGCCACATATGCGAACTCGCCACTGACATATCCATACCCGTTGCAACGCGTCAACTGGCTTGTTTAACTGGTATTCGCATCGCCGTTAACCTCGGGCGCCACACAGATATCGAGATCTGCTATCAAGCGTCGCGAGAAATCGCAGAGAAGAATGGTTCATCAACGCATACAGGCCTCGCAGCTCTCGTCTTTCTGACCGAGAGAGGGCCGTATGAAGATCTCGTCAGGGCAGATCGAGACCTTCTTGCTCTTGAGCAAGCGGAGCAATCCGTCTATCTGCGCTGTATGTCACTCAGGTTTCGTTGCTACTCTCTGAGAGTCAGGGGGCTGATTGACGAAGCCGTAACTGAAGGAGAGAAGGCGTTCGAATTGGCGAGGGCGCACTCCCTCTACCACGATGCTCATCTCGCCGCCGAGAACTTGGCCTTTCTACAGCTAGACCAAGCCGATTGTGAACGTGCTCAGGGATGGGTGACGATACTTCGCGAGCTCAGCGAGCGCACTCCGTACTCGGGGCGGACGAAGGCGGTCGGCCATGCTGTGACTCGACTCCAAATGCAAGGCGGCGATTTTACCTCAGTTGCAGAAAGCCTCTCGAGTCGACTAGACAAAATTAGAACCGATAGTGGGCCAGAGAACCGGAGTTCAGAACTCGCGACGCTAGTGTACTGCCTCACTCAAATTGGGCGACTCGATGAAGCGGTACATATACTGCCCGAAGCCATCGATGCGATT
Source organism: uncultured Gemmatimonas sp. (assembly GCA_964466515.1). GTDB lineage: Bacteria > Gemmatimonadota > Gemmatimonadetes > Gemmatimonadales > Gemmatimonadaceae > Pseudogemmatithrix. The sequence goes on from CAYXQS010000061.1 coordinate 8,604, forward strand.
GCCGATGTTTGCGGCCGTTATGTAGGGAATTATCCCGTTGAGCTCGTTGCCCGAACCCTCCGGCTATTGGAGCGTGGGCCGGAGGCCGATTCGCTCACAGCATCGCACCTTCGCGAGCAACTGAGGGGATTTAAACGACCAATACCACCCTTCTATGGAGAACTGCAGCTCGGCGTCGGAAGACTAGCCGTTTGATCGAAACGAGTACTCCCCCGTCCGGCCAACAACAACAGACTCATCCCACACAAAGTTGGTCGGGTAGTCAGCATTCGCTGCGACGATCTCGCGGGTCATCTCAGCCCACATAGAAGGTTCTAGGAGCACTCTGACGATCTTTGGATCGAACTGACGGCCACTCTCACGCTCAATCTCAGCTCGTACCTGATCGGTCGACATCGCACTTCGGTACGGTCGCGACGTGGTCATTGCATCGATCGTGTCGGCCAAGGCAATCACTCGCGCGCCAGTTGGTATGTCGGATCCGCTTAACTTATCCGGATAACCACGGCCGTCCCAAGCCTCGTGATGTGCAAGTACCGATGGGACCAAGTCGGAGAACTGAGAAACCTTCTTCACCAACTCCGCACTCCTACCTGGATGCGTCTTCATTACAGCAAACTCTTCGTCGGTGAGAGCACCAGGCTTTCGAAGAATCACTGCAAACTCCTCGTGGATCTTACCAACATCGTGAAGCAATGCCGCAATGACTGTCCGCTCGATGCCCCGGCCACCAAGCCCAGCTGCCTTGGCTATCACTCGTGCATACCGAGACACCCGCTGCGAATGTCCAGACGTATAAGGATCTCGCGCCTCAATTGACGCGACCATCAATTGCAAGAGCTCTTCGTTAATCTTCTGGAGTGCAAAGTTGTTGTGGTATAACTGACGGATACCGAGCATCGGCAGGGCAAGCACGGCCGACCAGCCGGGTCCGAATCGGGCGTAGACCATCGCGAAGAAAATGATGATCGGAAACGCGAGAATGTCGTAGACGACAGAGTCCCGCATACTCTTTGTCCAGTGCCGACGAGTGTCCAACCCCGTGCTGGCAGCAACGACCGTACTAACCGCCAATTTATTGAGAGTGAAGTAGCTCGCAGCGAGCAGCAGAAATGGGATGGTTCGCGGTGGTCCATCCAGCAACGACTGTCCGCCTACGGCTAAGTAGCCCGCGATGCCGACCGATACCGCGAATCCATGCTGAGAGGCGTTGAAGATGACCTTGATTCTGGAGCGCCGGGCAAGCGTCTCTCCGATGAGAGAACTCACAACAACCGAAATCACCGCAGCGCTGTTGGGCGACACTAAGGCGACGCTCAAGAAAGGCAAGAACCCAATTGATCCGTGCGTTGCCTGTGAGGTTCTGTAGGCAAGAATCGACGCGAGTACGCCAAAGCCGGTAAAGAACGCGGCGGCCTTCCACTGGCCGACACTCGGAACAGCTCCGAGAGCGAGTAAAGCCGCAAGCGCGACCAGCGCGCCTACGGCTACAACTTCAACGATACGCTCGACTCTTTGGTTATTCATTACAAAAAGCCGGAGGACCCCCCGTCCCCTACCGCAAAATCACGACCAGTTCGCCGAATCGCCCATCACGACTGCGCAAAGCGCGGCAATCAACGCCGAGATATACGTCATCGAGACTCACCTCCCGGTGACCAGCTTCACCTGAACCATCCAGGTGTTCACCCGCGTGAGGCTCCGCTCGTGCGTCCACTAAAGACGCGTCTTCCGCTCTATGTTCTCTCCGCTAAGAGAGAACGGGGGGTTCCTTTTTTCCTCGCTCAGTTCGGGTCCGCTACATCCTCCGCTAACGACCAGACCTACGTTCTTCCACAACAGCCGCAACCACCGGCTGTGAAGCCATCCATCGATTCGTCGCGTCCAGCACCGCCAGCACCGCCGCCTGCTCCGCGCTGTCGCGCACCTCGCAGCTCCCCGTCAACAGGACCTGCTCGCGCCCCGACCGCGCCATCACCACCGCGAATACGAAATCCCGCTCAAAGGCGCTGATGACCTTCGCCCCCTCCAGCGAGAACAGACCGGCCGCCGGACCAGACAGCGCCAGCGCCGTCAACGCCGCCCGCGCCGCCACGTCCACCCGGCTCTTGTCGCTCTGCACCAGCTCCTCCGCCTCACCCGCAAAGCGCTCGGATCCGATCCGCAGCGTCACCCGACAGGTGACCCCACGCGCCCGCGACCCGCGCACCTCCACATCCTCAAAATAGACCGCCCGACTCGTCCGGCTCGGCGCCGAGCTCCCCTCCACAATCGGCGTCCCTTCCGCCGGCGTGGGACGCTGCGCCGTCGATGCCACCGAAATCTTGCGATGATCCACGCGCAACCCGAGTTGCGCCATCAAGGCGCTTTCGATGTTCCGAACCACCTGCTTGGCCGGCGTCGTGCCCGCCACCAACACGTGGATCGTGTCCACTGACCCGGTCTCGGTCGCAGTAATCCGCGCCGAGACCACATCCGTCAACGAGGAGATCAACTCCTCGGCCCGCTTCAACGGGAGCACGCTCCCGGCTATGGACGAACTCTCTCCGGTGCTCGACTGCTGGTGCGCTGTCACGGCATCTCAGGTATGAACGGTTGGCCCGCACCCACAGCGATTGTGCAAAAAATGTCGCGTTTCTCGCCAGTTGGAAAGAGGGGACCTCAATTTCAGCCCCTTTACTCCCCAGAGTGTTCAGGAATTTGATACTCCTTCAGCTTCCTGTACAAGGTGCGCTCGCCGATCTGCAGGTTCTCGGCTGCCTTACGACGATTCCCACGCGTCTCCCGCAACGCCGCCACGATCGCCGCGCGCTCAATCTCGGCCATCGTCATTCCGGGGGTAATCGTGATACCGGCCGCAGGAGTCGCCCCGGGAGGCTCCACCCCTCCCACCCGCCCCACGCCGGCCACCAGACCACGCGCCACGGCCATCCCGTCGCCCAGCATTGCGCCCTCGTCCACCCGGCGGCGCAACTCCTCTACCTGGAGCTTCAGCTCCACCAGGCTCCGGACAATGAACTCCAACTCGCGCCCCTCCGCACGGCCCTCCTCCCGCAGGACCGGGCCGATATGCACCGGGAGCAGGCGATCGCCCCCTCCCTCCCGGATCGGCTTGGGGATGTCGTCCACCCCGATCTCCCGGCCGGTCGCAAGCACCACCATCGACTCAATCAGGTTCCGGAGCTCACGGACGTTCCCCGGCCAGTGGTAGCGCACCAGCGCCTGCATCGCCTCGGCCGAGATCCCGTGGAACTCGCGCGAATGCTGCTCGGCGAACTCCTGCACGAAGCGCCGCACGAGGAGCGGGATGTCGCGGCGGCGCTCGCGGAGCGGCGGGAGATAGATGCGAAGGACGTTGAGCCGGTAATAGAGGTCGGGGCGGAAACTCCCCCGCTCCACCGCCTCGCGCAGCGGCCGGTTGGTCGCCGCCACCACGCGCACGTCCACCGGGATGGGGTGCGTCCCCCCCACGCGCGTCCTCGAGGAGCGCGAGGTGACGCGCGTGG
>CAYXQS010000062.1:0-12086 GCA_964466515.1 uncultured Gemmatimonas sp.
CGTCGTGCGGGTGCGACTCGCGCAGGCCCGCCGGAGTGATACGCACGAACCCCGCACGACGTCACGATCACGCGCGAAGCGCCCAACTACAGCGTCTAACCTATGTCGATCTGGTCGAAGAAGCCGCTCTCGATCCTGATGCAGGAGGCGTCGGCGGAAGGGGAGGATACGCTCAAGCGGTCCCTCACCGCCACGAACCTCACCCTCCTCGGCATCGGTGCCATCATCGGCGCGGGGATCTTCGTGCTCACGGGGACGGCCGCCGCGGAACAGGCCGGCCCGGCGTGTTCCGCGGCGGCCGTCCATCGTGATCTCCTTCATCATTGCGGGCGCCGGCTGCGCCTTCGCGGGGCTCTGCTATGCGGAGTTCGCGTCGATGATCCCCATCGCCGGGTCGGCCTACACCTACGGCTACGCGACCCTGGGCGAGCTCCTCGCGTGGATCATCGGCTGGGACCTGATTCTCGAATATCTCTTTGCGGCCTCCACCGTCGCGGTGGGGTGGTCGGGCTATATGGTGCAGTTCCTCGGCGACATCGGGATCCACGTCCCCGAGCGGTTCTCGAGTGCCCCCTTCGCGGTGGAAGGGACGCACACGCTGGTGCGCACCGGCGCGGTGATGAACCTCCCGGCGGTGCTCCTCGTGCTCGTGCTGACCGCGATGCTCGTGGTCGGCATCCGGGAATCGGCCAAGCTCAACAACGCGATCGTGTACCTGAAGGTCGCGATCGTCCTGCTCGTGATCGGGTTCGGCGCATTCTACGTCGACACGGCCAACTGGAGCCCGTTCATCCCGGAGCAGCTCACGGACGCCCTGACGGGCGAGAAGGTGCCGGGGGTCTTCGGCTGGAGCGGGATCTTCGCCGGCGCGGGGGTCATCTTCTTTGCCTACATCGGCTTTGATGCGGTCTCCACGGCCGCGCAGGAGGCCAAGAATCCCCAGCGCGACCTCCCGATCGGCATCCTGGCCTCGCTCGCCGTCTGCACGGTGCTCTACATCGCGATGGCGCTGGTGATGACCGGGATGGTGCCCTTTGCACAGCTCGACGTCGCGGAGCCGGTGTACGTGGCGCTCGAGGCCGCCGGGCCGCAGCTCGCCTGGCTCAAGTACTTCGCGACCATCGGCGCCATTGCGGGCCTCGCCTCGGTGGTGCTCGTGATGCTGATGGGCCAGCCGCGCATCTTCTACGCGATGTCGCGCGACGGCCTCCTCCCGCCGATCTTCGGCAAGGTCCACCGCAAGTACAAGACGCCTTGGCTCGCGACGATCATCACGGGCGCCGTCGCGGCGACGGTCGCGGGACTGTTCCCGATCGGGCTCCTCGGCAAGCTGGTGTCCATCGGCACGCTCTTCGCCTTCGTGATCGTCTGTGCGGGCATCCTCGTGCTGCGCTACACCCGTCCAGAGCTGGTGCGGCCGTTCCGCACGCCGTTCGTGCCCTTCGTCCCGCTGGCCGGCATCGGGATCTGCGGCTACCTGATGTACAGCCTCCCGCCCGACACCTGGATGCGGCTCGCGATCTGGATGGCCATTGGGCTTGCGATCTACTTCCTCTACGGCCGCCGGCATTCGAAGCTCGCTCGCGCCGGTGAATGACCTGCTGACCGTCCCTCCGGGCCGGCGTGACGCGATCGCTCGGATCGCGGACACGCTGCGTCCGGGGATGACGGTCGCGCTGTCGACCCACATCAACGCGGACGGCGACGGCTGCGGCTCGCAGACGGCGCTCGCGCGGCTGCTCGGACAGATGGGCGTGCGCGCGTACATCGTGAACCCCACCCCCTGGCCGGAGCTCTTTCGCTGGCTCCTCGGCGACGACGTCGAGGACCGGTCGTCGGAGGGCGCCCAGGCGCTCGCGGGCATCGACCGGCTCATCGTGCTCGACATCAGCGATGTCGGCCGGCTCGGCACGCTCGCGGACGCGGTCCGCAAGCTCCCGCAGGATGCGCTGGTGATTGACCATCACCTGCCGGGGGACGAGCCGCCGGGCAAGACGATGCTGAGCGATACCGCCGCGTGCGCCACGGCGGAGCTGGTCTTTGACTTCGCACGCGAGCGGGGGCTCGGCATCACGACGCCCATCGCGCGGTCGCTCTACACCGCACTCGTCACGGACACGGGCGGATTCCGGTTCGGCAACACCTCGCCGCGGTGCCTGGCGATTGCGGCGGAACTGCTGATGGCGGGCGTGGACCCCGAGCAGATGTATGCCCGGATTTACGGGAGCGTGCCCGCGGGGCGGATCTACCTGCTGCGCGAGGCGCTCGATACGCTGGAACTGGACGCGGCGCACGGGATGGCGTGGGTGCGCGTCCCGGCGGGGGCGCTGGAGCGTCACGGCGTCTCGAGCGAGGACCTCGATGGGATCTCGGAGTACCCGCGCTCCATTGCCGGCGTGCGGCTGGCGATGCTCTTCCGCGACCTCGGCCACGGGAAGGTGAAGGTGTCGTTCCGCAGCGTGGCGGGAGTGAACGTGAACGTGCTGGCGCGGCGCTTTGGCGGCGGCGGGCACGCCCGCGCCTCGGGCGCGCTGGTCAGCGGCGCGCCGGCCGAGGTCGAGGCCGCGCTCCTCGCCGGCGCGCGCGCGATGCTTGAGAGTGGCGCGCTGGCGGACTGACCGCCGCCGTTACGGCGCCGGGACGAGCAACGACCAGAAGGTGTCGATGTTGAAGTTGGTCGGCTCGACCTCGAAGTAGTGCCCGCGGATGAAATGGCCAGTGGTCGGGAAGTACGGCGGCGGTTCCGAGCCGGCGCAGGCATCATACTGGTAGCGCTTGGTATGGCCCAGGCCGTTGGTCATACCGACTGGACCGCGGGAGTTCTGGATGATCCCACCGGTCAGATAGAGGCACCCCCGCCCGTTGTTGGCGCCCTGGCAGCCCTCGACGTTCGTCGGGCCGCGGTCATACCCGTCCACGGTGAACTGGTTGAGGGCGAGGACCACCCCATTGATGAGCTCGTGGGCCCCGCGCGTGGCCCAGGTGCGGTAGGTCCCGCTCACCACGATCCCGCTGACGCCCGGGCCCGGGCCCCACGGGGCATTGATCAGGTTGTTGGCGACCACGACGCTGCCCCCGCTGAAGATCCCCAGCATATCGCGCGCGTCCGAATTGCAGGGGACCGTTCCGCCGGGAGCCGTGACGTACGTGATGTTGTCCGCGATGATGATGTTGCCGGTCGCGGCCAGGGTGATCTTCCCGCGGAGCTTCCCGCTGATCGCGACCTTTCCGGTCACGTGGATGACGCCCTTGAAGTTGGGATTGAGCGCGCGGGAGACGGGCCACAGGAAGGCCGCGTCGCGCGGCCGGGCCGCGGTGACCCGCGGATCCACCGTGCCGGTCCACGCCTGCCACGCCCCCAGGCCGTGGTCGTCGGTGCCGGCGGTCACGCCGCCGTTCGTGATACGGAAGGCGCCGTAGGGGTTCTGCGCCGTGTTGACATTGTCATTGAGCTGGTCGGCGCCGCCAAGGTAGCAGTAGCGGTTCTGGCCGTTATTCGGTGCCCAGGGCTTCTGGTCGGAGTTGTTGTTGGTCCCGGTGTGGCGATAGAAAGTCTTGAAGTGTGCGTGATTCCCGGTGCCGTTGCTCAGGGTATGCCCGCAGTTGCGGGACTCGCGCAGCCCGTTGCTGTTGAAGTTGCCGGTGGTGTCCGCGACCACGTACCAGGCGTTCGACGTGTTCGTGACCTTGAAGATCTTCATAAAGCCTTCGTCGACGTCGGTCGAATCGCCGTCGCCGTTGAGGTCGAGGGCGACGAACTCGATGCGCATCGATGCCTGCCCGGGGCCGCCGGCATTGGAGCTCGTGAAGTTCGTGCCGCCGATCGTCGCCTGGGTGAGGAGCTTGTTTAGGTCGGACGTCTCGGGGAACGGGATCTCCGCCACGTTCTCCTCGTAGCCCGCGTGGTAGTTCCCCGAGGGGCGGTTGATGATCCTCTTGGCCGTCTTCAGGCGGCCCCAGAACGTCGCGCCGGGAGTGCCGACGAAGATGCGGACGGAGTCGTTCGTGTGGACCGGGCCGTAGATGACGTCGTTCTGGCCGAAGACGATGGCGCCCTCGACGTCGGTGAAGTACGAGTACTTCGCAAAGCTCTCCTGCATCACCTCGAGGCGGCGCACGATCCGGTTGCCGTTCTGGTCCGCCACGACGGTGACGACGCTGCCGAAGACGCCGTACTGCCCCGTCGAGATGCCGGTGGGCCCCACGTAGGTCCACCGCTGGATCCCGGGGATCACGTCGCCGGCGGCATCGGTGACGGTCACGCCGTTCTCGTAGACGACATACCCGGTGTCGGGATAGAGGCTGTCGATGGCGTTCATCGCCGAGCGCGCACGCTCGAGGCCCGCGTCGGCGACGGACTCGAGGATGCTGAGCCGCGTGTGGTACTTCGAGATGAGGCTGGTGCTCAGCCCGAGGAAGGTGGCGCCGGCGGCAATCGCGGCCACGGCCATCGTGACGAGGATGACGACGACGAGCGCGATGCCGCGGCGCGGTCGGAGATGGAGGCGGGACATTGGGAGGGCTCCGGTCAAGGCTTGACGACCGCAATGGCGGCCGTGGTCCGTTGGCTCGACAGTCTCGGCGTGCAGTCCTGGGCGGCCACGGCGTATCGGTAGGTGCTGTCGTTCTCGACGAGGGCGTCGGTATACGTGTAGACCGTGTCGCCGCCCGGCACGGTGGCGTATGGATCGCCCCAGTCGGTGCCCGTGGAGAACTTGCGCCAGATCACGTAGCGCTCGACGTCGCGTTCGCCCGTGGCCTCGTCGACGGAGGCCGAGAACTTGATGTTCACCACGCGGATGTTGCTGTCGGCGGGTGCGTCCGGGAAGCCGACGCTCGCGACCGGGGTGGCCGAGAAGATCGGCTCGTCGCCGCAGGTCTTGGTATTCACGAGACCCACGTTGGGGAGGCGGATGAGGCGCGTGAGGGCGCGGAAGCGCTCCTCCGCACCGGCCTTGCCGTTGCTCACCGTGAAGCTCACGCGCACGGCGCGGATGCTGTCGATGCGCGCGAACGCGCCGGTGTCGTTGATGGCGAGGTGGATCGGGCGGGTGTGGCGCAGGGGGAGCCCGGCCGCGGGGATCTCGATCAGCGTCTGCACCGCCGTGCTGTCGGTCCGGACGCGGAAGTACTGGAAGAACGCGTTGCCGGCCGTCCGCAGGATGTTGGTCGACACGACCTCCGGGGCGAGATTGTTCACGCGCCGGTAGAGCAGGTAGTCGTCCGGGCGCGCCGTCGACGTATCGGCCTGGAAATAGAAGACGATCGTCTCGGACGCGCTGTTGACGCCGCCGACCAGGTAGTTCGTGTCGGGGTACTGGATGGCCGTGTACGGAATCGTGATCCGTCCGGTGGTGCGCATCGCGGCGACGGCGCTGTCGGGGGCGTCGGGGTTGAAGTAGACCGCCTCGACGTCACCCGGGGTGTTGGTCCAATAGTTGGCGTTGAAGACGATGACGCTGTCGGACGCATAGACCATCTGCGGCTGGATGTCCGGCGCGCCGGCGCCCGAGGTGCGCAGGTCCTTCTCCATCTCGTTGAGCGCAAACCGGCCGTTCTGGTACATCGCGATGCGGTCCGCGCCCAGGCGGAAGCCACGGCTCTCCGACCGGAGGACCGAGAGGGTCCCCGCCATCACGAACGAGAAGATGAGCAGCGCAAACATCATCTCGATGAGCGTCATCCCGTGCCGCGCGCGTGCCTGGATCATGGGGCCGCCACCGTGACGGTGCGCGTGACCGGCGTCGTGAGCCCGGGGCCCGCGACGGTCACGCTGATGGTCTTGTAGTCGTGCCCGCCCGAGGTGTCGCGCACGACGGTGGTGGTACGCGTGTAGCCCGGGAGGGTGGGGAAGCTGTCCTCGACGCCGGCGTAGCCGTTGAGCGCCGCGTAGCTCGGGTCGGTACGCACGAGGTCGGTGCGGTCGGTGACGAGCTGGATGGCCGCCTGCTCGCGGTCGCTCGTCGTGGACACGTGGACGGTGCGCCCCGTCATCGTGATGATCGCGAGCATCACGACCATCAGGATGGTGAGGGAGAGGACGACCTCGATGAGGGTGAAGCCGTTGCGCGATCGCATCAGAAGACCTGTTCCCACGTGTTGTTGCGGTATCGGTACCAGGAGGCGCGGCCGGTGGCGCGTTCCACCCGCACGGCGCGGGCGTCCTCCGGCCGGGTGCTGAGGGACTGGGCGGTGGCCGAGGTGAAGTAGAAGCCGCCCACCTCGCTCGCGCTGCCGTCGCGGTGGAAGGTGAGGACCTGCACGCCGCCCACGCGCTTGGCGACGACAATCGGGCCCGAGCCCATCGGCATTGCCGGGGCGCCGCCGCGGCCAAAGACGATGCGCTCGCCCAGGTTCACTGCACGCACGTGCTCGCCCGTGCCGATGGCGCCGTCGTTGTTGCGGTCCTCGTGGATGCGGATGCGGTTGCCGGCGCTGTCAAAGCGCACGATCACGTCGTGCTGCTGCGTGAGCGCCTGGCGCTGCGCGGTCAGGATCGTTGTCCCCATCACCTGCATCGCGCTGTTCACCCGGTACGACGTCACGTCGATCTTCGGTGCCGCAAAGGCGACCAGAAGGCCGAGGATGACGATGACCATCACCAGCTCGATCAGGGTGAAGCCCGCACGTCCGTTTCCCAGGTGTCGCATTGCCTCGCTCCCGCGTATTCCGTCGGATGCCGACGCCACAAGACGCATAGGCGCGAAAGATACCCCCACGCCGGTGACCCCGGACCCTTCCATAGCCGAACCTGTGCCCCGCTCGCTGCCCTGTAAAGGGTGCGGGTCACAAGGTGTTGGTGCCCCGGAAGGCACCCCCGCAAGAGAAGGACGACCGTCGGTCGCCGGGGTCTCCAAATTCTGTCACATCGTGATGCTCCGGGCCGGCGCATTCCCGAACGGTCCCCGGTCCCCGCCGGTTGGCTCTGCCGGGCCCGGCGAGTATCCTTCGACGTACAGCCGATGACAGACTCCCTTCAGGCGCGCCTTGCCGCCGCCCTCGCCCCGATCGCCAATCCGCGCACCGGCGCTTCGGTCTACCAGACCCAGCAGGTCCGCGACATCGCCGCCACGCGCGACGGCAAGGTTCGCGTGACGCTCCTTCTTGCCCCGCAGGACGACCCGACGCTCGCGCGGCAGGTCCGCCAGGCGCTGGAACAGGTCGAGGGCGTGGCCGAGGTGCGCGTGGACGTGAAGGACGCCTCCGAGCCGTCCGCGCCCGCAGCGGCCGCCGCGCCGGTCGCGAAATCGCCCTCGCGCGCCCTGCCGGTGATGGACAGCGCCCCTGCCAAGTCGCGCGCACCGGGCGGCGTCCCGGCGCCCGTCATCTATCCCGGGCTCGGCCGCATCATCGCGGTCTCGTCCGGCAAGGGCGGCGTGGGCAAGTCCACCGTCACCACCAACATCGCCATCGCGCTCGCCAAGGCGGGCTACAAGGTCGGCCTGATGGATGCCGACATCTACGGCCCCAACATCCCGCGGATGATGGGCGTGGACGAGGCGCCGCCGGTGAAGGACGACAAGATCCAGCCGCTCGAGGCGCACGGGGTGAAGGTCATCTCGCTCGGCTTCCTCATCGAACGCGACCAGCCGGCGATCTGGCGCGGCCCGATCGTGATGAAGATCATCACGCAGTTCCTGCGCGACGTCGAGTGGGGCGGGCTCGACTTCCTGCTCGTCGATATGCCGCCGGGCACGGGCGACGCGCAGCTCTCGCTGGTGCAGGCGACGCGCGTGTCGGGCGCGGTGATCGTGACGACGCCGCAGGAGGTCGCGGTGGGCGACGCGCTCCGCGGCGCCAAGATGTTCGAGCGCGTGGGCGTGCCGGTGCTGGGCGTGGTCGAGAATATGTCGTACTTCGAGTCGCCCGAGACGGGGAAGCCGATGCCGATCTTCGGCACCGGCGGCGGGCGCCGTCTCGCGGACGAGCTCAAGGTGCCGCTGCTCGGCGAGGTGCCGCTGTATCCGCCGGTGCTCGAGGGCGCGGACCGCGGCGCGCCGATCGTCGTGTCGGACCCGGGCTCGAGCGCCGCGCGCAAGTTGACGGAGATCGCGCTGGCCGTCGTCGCGGAGCTGGGCGCGCCGTCGACGGCGTAAGCGCTACTGCGGCGTCGCGCCCGGCCGCGCCGGGATCGGCCGCCGCGCCGCCGCCACGCCGGCCACCGGGGTCGGCGTCTGCCAGCCCTGTGACGGCGGCGTGGGGCCCGTGGTGGGCCGGCTGGTCCGCCGTGCCCCGCCGCGCGCGAGGATCGCGCCGCCGAGCCCTGCCGTCGTCGCCACCCAACTGATGGCGAGCGCCACCGCGCGTGCCACCACGGAGAGCGTGCCGTTTCCGTGCAGCGCCGCCGCGAGGAGCCACGGCACCATCAACAGCACGATTCCCGGGACGAGCGCGCCGAGCATCGCCGAGCGTTCGGTGACATCGGCCACGCCCCGGCGCACCGCGCGCCCGCAGACCAGCGCGAGCGAGAGGAAGCCCAGCGTGACGAGTCCCGCGAGCGCCACGGGCGCGATCACGAGCACGAACGGAATGAGCAGGATGCCGACGATCGTGACGACGAGTGCCACGACGGTGAGGAGGAGGAGCGGAAGGAAGCCGAGTTGGCCGGCGACCCCGAGCACGAAGGCGCGGCCGAAGTCGCGCTCGAGCACGCGTGCCGTGGCGTCGAGATTCTGGCTGGCGAGCACGAGGACGAGGAGCCCGACGATGATGAGCATCGCGGTCCAGCCGGCGCTGAGCGCGATGGCGCGCGGCGCGGAGATCGGGGGCTTTGCGGGGCGTGGGACGGCGACGCCGGCGGTCGGGAACGCGTGCATCGCGCCGCGGACGCGCCCGCCTTCCACCACGACGCGGCCGCGCCAGGCGGAGGCGCCGCCGAGGATCTCGGCACCATCGCGCACGGTGACGTCGCCGAAGATCGCGTAGACACTGCCGGCGACCACGCCGCGGATGTCGGCGCTGCCGTTGAGCGTGACGAGGGGACCGCGCACGGTGTCGCCTGCCTCGATCACCGTGCTGCCGCGGACGTAGCGACCGTTGAGATCGATACCATCCGGGGTGATCGAGAACGCGCGGAGCGCGTCCTGCACGCTGTCGGCGGGAAGGGCGGCGGTGCTGACCTGCGCCTCGGCGCCGCGCGAGGCCGCGACGATCAGGGTCGTCGCGGCCGCGAGCCGCATCAGGGACCGCATCGGCCTAGCTCCGCTTGGCGCTGGCGGCCGCGGCCAATCGCCGGAATCCGGCGACCGCGCCGAGCGCGGTCCCGGCAAGCACCATTGCCCCGAGGGCGAGGGTGCCGGCGGTGAGTCCGGTCGGGAGGTCGGCGAAGAGGGCGCGGAGGATGTCGCCGGCGCCGGCGAGCAGGCCCTCGCGGCTCCGGTCGATGACGACGTTGTAGGTCCAGGCCGCGAGATCGACGCGGAAGGCGAGCCAGGCCGCGCTCCCCGAGACCAGGAGGGCCGCGGCACTGGCGCCGATTGCCGCGAGTGCGCGCATCGGCGCGCTCCGCGGCACGAGGCGGCGGGCATTCTCGACAAGCGCGACGTGCCAGGGCTCGATGATCTGCACGTCGTTCAGCACGCGGTCGGCGAAGCCGAGGCGCGGCGTGAAGTGCGGCAGCGCGTCGAGCGCGGCCGCGACGGCGCGGAGCTCGTCCACTCGCGCACGGCAGTCGCCGCACTCCGCGATATGCGCACGCAGCGGCGTCACGCCGAATCCGACGTCGCCATCAACGAGCAGGTCGATTTCTTGGGGAAGCAGGTGACGCATTGGAATCTCCTGGCTGGACGTACGGGGGGCAGTCGAGACGGGTTTCAGGACGGCGGGTCGAAGGCGGAAGGTCGAGGGGAAAAATGGAATCGTGCGCTACCCGGATATTCTGCCTTGCCATAAGTCTAAGTCCAGTAAGCAGTTACGTTCCATTCTCTCCTTTCCGCCCGAGCGCTTATTCCCTCAGGTGTTCGAGCGCTTCCCGCAACTGGTGGCGCGCCCGATGGATGTAGGTCTTTACCGTGCCGAGAGGCAGATCGAGGGTCGCGGCGATCTCTTCGTAGGACCGGCCCTCGACGTGGCGGAGCACAATGCAGTTGCGGTATTCGGGGCGCAGTTGGCCGATGGCGGCTTCGATGGCGGTGCCGAGTTCGCGGGAGGCGAGGGCGTCGAGCGGGGACTCGCCCTGGTCCGCGAGTTCGATGGAGGTGGCCTCGATTTCCGCCGCGCTCGTCGCGTGCGGGGAGCCGTCCATCGAGACGGTGTCGATCTGTCGTCGTCGGAGATGATCGATGGCGACGTTGTTGGCGATCTTGAAGAGCCAACTCGAGAACTTGAATTCGGGGCGGTACTTGTCGAGGTGGTTCAGGACCTTGATGAAGGCGTCCTGCGCGAGATCCTCGGCGGCGGTGCTGTCGCGCACCATTCGGTAGATGAGCGAGAAGACCGGGCGCTCGTAGCGTCGGATGAGCTCCCGGAACGCGGCTTCGCGTCCCCGTTGCGCCAGGACGACGACATCAGCGTCGGGGAGATTCGGGAGGTCGAGGATGGGCGCCATTCGCAGGGAGGAAACTTGCCCGTCCCGCACACGCCGGGCAACTTTCTGGACTATGACGACCGCGCTCGGATCAGAGGTTCGCGAGGCCGAGGCGGCCGCCACCGGCGCTTCGGTGGCGGGGAAGCGCACCTATGTGCAGCGTATCTTCTCCGAGATCGCACCGCGCTACGACCTGCTCAACCGGCTCCTTTCGCTGGGGATCGACCGCCGGTGGCGGCGAATCGCGCTGGAGCGGCTCGCGTGGACGGCGGCGCCCGAGGGCGCGTATCTCGATCTCTGTGCGGGGACGCTCGATGTGGGCGCGGCGCTGAGCCGTCGGCCGGGGTTCCGGGGGCGGGTCCTCGGCGCGGACTTCGCGGAGCCGATGCTGCGCGCCGGGGTGGGGAAGGCGCCCGCGGAGACGCTCGTGCCCGTCGTCGCGGACGCGCTCGCCCTTCCCGTGCGTGACGACGCCTTCTCGGGCGCCATCGTCGCGTTCGGGATTCGCAATGTCGCGGACCTCGAGGCGGGGCTGCGCGAGGTGCGCCGCACGCTCCGGCCGGGCGCGCGCTTCGTGATCCTCGAGTTCTCCACGCCGCGCGTGCCGCTGGTGCGCGCGGCGTATCTCTTCTATTTCCACCGGATCCTCCCGCTGATCGGACGGCTCATCAGCGGACACCGGACCGCCTACACCTATCTGCCGCGCTCGGTGGCGAACTTCCCCGAGACCGGCGCGCTCGCCGCCGCGATGTCGCGCGCCGGGTTCCGCGACGTGTCGTTCGAGACGCTCACCTTCGGCATCGCTGCCGTGCACGTGGGGACCAAGTGACCGCAACGCTGGATACGCTGCAGGAGTTCATCGCCGCCATCGAGCGGGCCGGGGAGCTGCGCCGCATCGCGCAGCCGGTGCGGGTGGAGCTCGAGATGTGCGAGATCGCCGATCGCGTGATGAAGTCGCCCGGCGGCGGGCCCGCGTTGCTCTTCGAGCGGCCGGTGCTGCGCGACGGCTCGGTCGCCGAGTTTCCCGTGGCGATCAACCTCTTTGGCTCGATGTCGCGGATGGCGATGGCGCTTGGCGTCGCGCGCCTTGACGAGCACGGCGACCGCATCACCAAGCTGATGGACCTCAAGGTGCCCGAGGGGTTTCTCGGGAAGCTGCAGCTCCTGCCGCGCCTGCTGGAGATCGCGAAGTTTCCGCCGCGGATGGCGTCGGGCACACCGGCGTGCCAGGAGGTCGTCTGGCGCGGCGACGAGATCGACCTCGACCGGCTCCCCGTGCTCACCACGTGGCCCGAGGACGGCGGCCCCTTCCTCACGATGACCGCCGTGGTGTCCAAGGACCCCACGCGTGGGATCCGCAACGTGGGGATGTACCGCGTGCAGTACCTGGGTCCGCGGTCGCTCGCGATGCACTGGCAGCGTCACAAGACCGGGGCGGCGCACTGGCAGGAGATGGCGGCACGGGGCGAGCGGATGCCGGTGTGCATCGCGATCGGCGGAGACCCGGCGTCGATGTACTCGGCGAGCGCGCCACTCCCGCCGAACTCGTCGATGTTCGGCG
>CAYXQS010000063.1:0-7248 GCA_964466515.1 uncultured Gemmatimonas sp.
TGAACTCGGCGGCGGGGATGGAACGCACGCCGCTCGGCGCCGTGACGGCGGAGGACTTCGATGCGATCATCGCGCTCAACCTGCGCGCGCCGTTCCTGCTCGCCCAGGCGGCCGCCGCCCAGATGACCGACGGCGGCGCCATCGTGAACATC
Source organism: uncultured Gemmatimonas sp. (assembly GCA_964466515.1). GTDB lineage: Bacteria > Gemmatimonadota > Gemmatimonadetes > Gemmatimonadales > Gemmatimonadaceae > Pseudogemmatithrix. Next base: position 153 of record CAYXQS010000063.1, read on the forward strand.
GCCGATCATATGGCGGTGGAGCCGTGGCCGGACTACGCCGTCCACGGAATCGCCAAGGCGGGCGTCATCGCGATGACGCGGCATCTCGCCGCCGCGCTCGCGCCGCGGATCCGCGTGAACGCCGTGGCGCCGGGGTTCGTGCTCGCGCCGCCGGGACGCGATGCGGCATTTGCCGAGCGCTTTGCGGCCGACACGCCGCTGCGCCGCATCGGGACGCCGCAGGATGTGGCCGGGGCCGTGGCGTACCTTGCGGACGCCGCGTTCGTGACGGGAGAGACGCTGTTTGTCGACGGCGGCCGTCGTGTCCGCCCCTGAGGTCGCGGCCCCCCAGCCGTACGGCGACATCGTGGTGGTGGGCGGCGGGTGCTATGGCTCCTACTACGTGCGGCAACTGCGCCGCGCGCGCGAGGCCGGGGCGGTGCGGTGGGAGCGGCTCGTCGTGGTGGACCACGACCCGGGATGCGCCGTGGCGTCCGACGCCGAGGGCGTCACGCTCGTCACGCGCGACTGGTCGCTGTTCTTCGGCGAGTACCTCACGGCGGCCGCGGCGCGGCCGCGTGACGAGATCGCGCACGATGCCATCGTCCCGTCGCCGCTGATGCCGCACCTGATGAGCCAGTGGGTGGTGTCGCGCGCCCGCGCGCGATGGCCGGGGCGCGCGCTGCGGCTGCTGCCGCTGGACGGCGCGGTCGACGTGCCCTGGCAGCGCGGGGGGACCGACGGCACGCACTACGTGAGCTTTGCCACCTGGGAGTGCCCGATCAACTGCGTGGAGCCGCGGACCTGCCCGCACACGCGCGGGCCGCGCGCGTGGAGCCTCCCGCCGACGGTGCGCGCCTTCGTGGAGACGGAGCGCCTGCGCGGTCGACGGCTCGAGGGGCCCGCGATCTTCCACTGTGCGCACCGCGCCTACGGCGTGGGGATGTTCGATGTCATCGATGTGGTGGAAGCCGACGCGCTCGTCGCGCAGGTCGCGACGGCGCGCGGCGCGGAGGTCCTCATCGGCACCGTCTCGCACTGTCACGGGGCCCTCACGGTGCTGGAACTGGCCGCCCCCTGACACGATTCGTCCACTAGATTCCTGCGACCTGAAAACGCACTGGGGTGCCTGCGTGGCGACGTACGACTACGAAGTGGTGATTATCGGCGCGGGACCGGCCGGAATGTGTGCCGGCCTGTATGCGGGCCGCTCGATGCTGCGCGCGGTGGTTCTCGAGCGCGGGTTTCCGGGCGGCGAGCTGCTCAACACCGAGGTCATCGAGGACTACATCGGCTTCGAGCACATCCTGGGGCACGAGCTCGCGACCAAGTTCCAGGCGCACGCCGAGAAGTTCGGCGCGGAGATCCGTACGTCGACGCCGGTGCACACCATCACGCGCGCCGCGGACGGCACCTTCGACGTGACCGTCGAGAACGGCGACGTCTTCCACGCGCCCGCGGTCATCGTCACCGCCGGCGGCACGCCCGTCAAGCTCGGCATCCCCGGCGAGATCGAGTTCGCGGGCAAGGGCGTCTCGTACTGCGCCATCTGCGACGGCGCCTTCTACAAGGGGCACACGATCGTCGTGGTCGGCGGCGGCGACGCGGCGTGCGAGGAGGCCGACTTCCTCACGCGCTACGCGGACAAGGTCTATCTCGTCCACCGGCGCGACAGCTTCCGCGCGTCGAAGATCGTCCAGCAGCGCGTCTTCGCGAACCCGAAGATCGAAGTCGTCTGGGAGACCGAGGTGGAGGAGATTGTCGGCAAGGACGGGCTGATGACGCACGCCCGGCTCAGGCACGCCAAGACCGGCGTACGCTCCGACCTCGTTGCCACGGGCATTTTCATCTTCGTGGGCTTCTCGCCCAACACGGGGATCATCACCGACCACGTGGAGCACGACGCGACGGGCTACCTCCTCACCGACGCGAATATGCAGACGTCGGTGCCGGGGCTCTTCGCGGCGGGCGACGTGCGCGTGCAGTTGACGCGGCAGGTCACGACGGCCGTCGGCGACGCGACCACGGCGGCGATTGCGGTCGAGAAGTACCTCACCGCGCGGAAGAACCACCAGCCCGCGCCCGCCCCCGTCCCGACGCTCGTCCCCGCCGCGGCCCGATGAACGTCCGCGCGCTGACGGTTGGCGCATTGACGGTTGGCGCGTTGGAGGAGAACTGCTGGGTCCTCCACGATCCCGCCACGGGTGAGGCGGTGCTCGTGGACCCAGGCGACGAGGCCGCGCGGATCTGCGCACATCTCGATGCGCTCGGTACGCGGCTTACCGCCATCTGGCTCACGCACGGCCACTTCGACCACATCGGGGCGGTTGCCGGCGTGAAGCGGCGCTGGCCGGACGCGGAGGTCGTGGTGCATCCCGCGGACCTCGTGCTGCTCGAGCACTCGGCGCGGATCGCCGCCGGCTACGGACTCCCGTTCGAGGCGCCGCCACCGCCCGAGCGCACGCTCGCCGAGGGCGACGTGCTCCACCTCGGCGCGCACCGCTTTGCGGTCTGGCACCTGCCGGGTCACGCGCCGGGGCACGTCGCGTTTGTGGGGACGGAGCACGTGTTTGGCGGCGACGTGCTGTTCGCGGGGTCCATTGGGCGGACCGACCTGCCGTTGGCAGACCCGGCCGCGATGGAGCGCTCCCTCGCGCGGCTGATGGAACTGCCCGATGCGTTGCCGGTCCATCCCGGGCACGGGCCCTCGACGACCATCGGCGCGGAACGCGTGGGGAACCCCTTCCTGAACGGGACGGCGCGGGTGCTGCGCGGGTGAGCTGGCGCGCCCGGGCGTGACACGTCCCCGGCTGGCGTGGGTATCTGTGAATGGCGGGATACCACCTCAACCTCATCCCCTATGCCCAGTGTGCCCCGTGCCGCCCCGTGGCTCCTCGCGATCGGAGTCGCGGTTGGCTGTCACGACGTCCCCGGACCGCCGCAGTTTCGGTACGGACTCATCGCCGCCGACGCGCGCGATGGCGGCTCGGAGGGCATAGTCGTCAGTCCGGTGGGCGCGTTTTATCGCCTGCACACCATCGCGCTGCCCGACTATTCGCGCGACACCTGCCACCTCCGGGACTTCGTCACGGTGGGCGTCGCGGGGCCGGACGAGGTGATCAGCGGGCGGTTTCCCCAGCCAAAATTCCCCGCGCTGCTCGACGCCGGCGATCTCCTGCTGACCGCCGTGTCCGGGCGACAGGACACGCTGCTCATCCGTCCGGCCGGCCCGATCTTCGAGTACCGCCGGTCGCTCCCCTTCGCGTTCACGCCGGGGGACACGCTCACCGTGACCGTCCCCGGGGCCGACCCCGGATTCCCGGCGACCGAGCTGCGCGTGAAGACCGCGGAGTCCTTCCGATTCACCACGCAACCGCTGCCCGTGGCTGATGGCGAGTCGATTCCGCTCACGTGGGACGCGCCGGACGAGCCGGGCGCGCAGATGCTGGTCTCCCTGCGCTTCAACAGCACCCCGGAACTTCCGTTTCCCAACGCACAGATCGTGTGCAGCTTCGCCGATACCGGTGCTGCGGAAATCCCTGCGGATCTCGCGTGGTACTACTCCCAGCCGTGGGTGAACCGTCGGTCGTTTCAGGTGGTGCGTATGCGGATGGCCGACCAGGTCCTCGACGTCCGCACCCGCATCCAGCTCATCTCCACGTACGCCCAGCCGTTGTCCGTGCCCTGACCGCGCGTCTATCCTTCAGTGACCTCCTTTCAGCCACCGCCGCATATGTCACCGCTCAACCTCCGTCCGCTCCTTGCCCTCGCGCTCGTCGCGACCGCCGCCTGCGAACCCGACTTCGGGCGACGCTATGAGCGGCAGGGCTTCATCAATCTCCAGACCTACGACGATTCGCTCGCGGGACCGGTCCTCAAGCCGGTCGGGGCGTTCTACCACTACAGCCACATCCCGACGGGCTTCGTCACCAACGACACCTGCGTGGTCGCGGGCTACAACGCGACGAACGTGGGGCTCCTCACGCTTCCCACGCTCGACGCGGGGGACGTCCTCATTGCAAAGGTCTCCGGGCGCACCGACTCGCTCTTCCAGGAGTCGTCCACGGGGATGCTCCTGTACGGCGTGCTCACGGTGCCGTTCATCCCCTTCACGCCGGGCGACACGATGGACATCACCATCCCCGGTGCGCCGGGCGGCTTCCCGCCGACGTCGATCAAGGTGCGCACGGCGGAGGCGTTCACGCTGACACCGTTTCTCAAGGGAGCGTCCGGCGATCCGATCACCGTGAACTGGACGGCCGCGCCGGAACCCGGCGCACGGATGAATCTCTCGCTCCGGTTCTCGTCGCTCTTTGACAACAACACGCCCAACACGCAGGTCTTCTGCAGCGTCGCGGACGACGGGTCGCACGTGGTCCCCGCTGAGCTTGCCGAGTACTGGCGCGAGGCACCGGACTCGAGCCGCTCGGTCGCGATCGCGCGCATCCGCCACTCGGTGGTGTCGCTCAGCTCGCGGATTCGCGTGACGCTCACCTCGTCGTACGAGCAACCGCTCCCTCCCGTATTGATCCCGTCGCCGTGAGCGCGACGCCGCCGCGCCGGGAGCGGGACCCGCTCGGGGAGGTCGAGGTCCCGGCGGACGCGCTCTATGGCGTCCAGACGGTCCGCGCGTTGGCCAACTTCGCCATCAGCGGCCTGCGACCCGACCCGGCGTTCGTTGACGCGCTGGTGCGCATCAAGCGCGCGGCGGCGGCGGTCCACAAGGAGACCGGACGCCTCGACGCCGAGCGCGCCGACGCGATCATCGCGGCGGCCGACGCCATCCTCGGCGGCGCGCACCGGGACCAGTTTGTCGTCGACGTCTTCCAGGCCGGCGCCGGCACCTCGACCAATATGAACGTGAACGAGGTGTTGGCGAACCTCGCCAACCGCGCGCTCGGGACGCCGCTCGGCAGCTACGCGCCGGTGCATCCCAACGATCACGTCAATATGGCGCAGTCGACCAACGACGTGATCCCGACGGCCATTCGCCTCGCGGCGCTCGCGGCGCTGGTCCCCGCGCTGCACGCCATCGATGGGCTCGCGGCGACGATCCGCGCGCGCGCCGCCGACTTCGACGGCCTCGTGAAGGCCGGCCGGACCCATTTGCAGGACGCGATGCCGATTCGCCTGGGACAGGAAGTGGGCGCCTGGGCCGGCTCGCTCGAACGGGGGGCGCGGCGCGTACGCGACGCCGCGGACTACCTCCTCGACCTCGGGATCGGTGGCACCGCCGTCGGCACGGGCGTGAACGCGGAGCCCGAGTACGCGGAGAAGATGATCGAGGCGCTGCGCAAGAGCACCGGGCTTCCGGTCCGCCTCGGCGCCGACCGCGTGCAGTTGATGCAGAGTATGGGCGATGCCGCGGGGCTGAGTGCCGCGTGGCGTACCCTCGCGCTGGACCTCGGGAAGATCGCGAGCGACCTGCGGCTCCTCGCCAGCGGCCCGCGCACCGGGCTCGACGAACTGCGGCTCCCGGCGGTGCAGCCGGGCTCCAGCATTATGCCGGGCAAGGTGAACCCGAGCGTCCCGGAGATGGTCAATCAGGTGGTTTTCCAGGTGATGGGGCACGACGCGACGGTGACGGCTGCGGCCGAGCAGGGGCAGCTCGAACTCAACGTGATGATGCCCGTGATTGCGCACAATCTGCTGAGCGCCATCCGGGTCCTCGGCAATGCGGCGCGCACGCTCGACGAGCGCACCGTGCGTGGGCTCGAGGCAAACCCGGCGATGCTCGCGTACTGGGTGGAGCGGTCGGCCGCGCTCGCCACCGCCCTGGCGCCCCGGATCGGCTACGCGGCCGCGGCCGCGCTCACCAAGCGCTCGGTCGAGTCGGGCGTGTCCATCCGGGAGCTGGTGGTGAGGGAGGGCGTCCTGTCCGCGGAGGAGGCGGACGACCTGCTGGACCTCCGCCGGATGACCGAACCGGGCGTTCCGGGCGCCGACGGGTAACCGAGTACCCTTGTCCCGATAGGGCGGCCCGGGCCATCTTCCCAGTATGCGTATCACCACGTGGGCCGAGTACGGAGTCATCTGCGCGCTGCACCTGGCGCGCCGCACGCACGAGGGGCCGGTCACCGGGCGGGACGTTGCCGCCCGTGAGCACCTGCCGGGCGACTATGTCGAGCAGATCCTGCTCCGCCTGCGCCGCGCGGGCATCGTCCAGAGCACCCGCGGGGCCAAGGGCGGCTATGCGCTCGCGCGGCCGGCCGACGAGATCAGCGTGCGCGAGATCATCACGGCCGCGGAACTCGTGACCTTTGACCTGCACTGCGAGACGCACCCGCTCACCGAGGAGCGCTGCGCGCAGTCGTGCGACTGCAGCATCCGGCCGGTGTGGATGATGCTCCAGAAACGGATCGACGAGGTGCTGGAGAGCGTGCGGCTCTCGGACCTGCTGGGGAAGGAGTCGTCGGTGCGTCAGCGCGTGGGACTCCCCGTCCTGCAGGCCTGAGGATCGGCGCCATGGCGTTCCCCTTCACGGCGGGCTGGCGCGCCGAGCGCGAGCGGCGTCAGCGGGCGGGGAAGGCGCTGGAGGCGTTGATGCGGGAGCCCGATCCGGCGGATGTGGCCTGGTTGGCCGACGCGGCCGCCAGCGGCGATGCCGACCACGCCCAGTGGGAGCTTCGGTACGCGCGCGCAGCGGTGGGATTGCTCGTGGCGCAGCGCGATGCGCTCGACGACCGGACCTCGGCCGAGATCGCCCAGGGATTCACCGACGCCCTGGCGTCGGATGCGCGGATTGCGGCGGACCGTCGTGAGTTGGCGGAACGCCAGTTCAACGAGCGCCTGCTGGCGTATCGCGAGGCGTGGCAACTGCGCGGCGGCCCGATCTCCGCCCAGGACGCCGTGGGGCGTTGCCTGCTCGCCTTCGCGAGCGACGGGGCCCGGACCGCCGGCTCGCCGCTGGCCTATGCCATCGAACTGATGGAGCGGTACGCCGACGAGGCCGCCGCCATCCTGCGGGAGACGTATGGGATGGCGGCGCTGCCGGAGGATGTGCGGCCGTCCGTCCTGCGGGCGGGCGGCCGGTAAGACAACAGGGGAAAGGTCGGCCCATTCGGCCGCCTTTCCCCTGGGTGGGGCGCGTTCACCCCGTGCCTTCCGCCGGTCCGTT
>CAYXQS010000063.1:7258-11935 GCA_964466515.1 uncultured Gemmatimonas sp.
GTTTCCGGCTATTTTTCAACGGTGTTCCAAGAGTGCCGAAGGAGGGACTCGAACCCCCACGGGCTTTCGCCCACTGCGCCCTGAACGCAGCGCGTCTACCAATTCCACCACTTCGGCGCGGAGACGGAACGTACCGGGCGCGGATACCCAAGTCAACGCTCGCTCGTCATCCTTATTGCAGCCGATGAAGACACCACCACCTGACGACGCGATCGTCCCGATCGCGCGGAACAAGCGCGCGCGCCACGACTACGAGATTCTCGAGACGTGGGAGGCGGGGATTGTCCTGACCGGGACGGAAGTGAAGTCGCTGCGCGATGGCCGTGCGCAGATCACCGACGCCTACGGCGTGGTGAAGGACGGCCAGGTCTGGCTACTCAACGCCCACATCGCTCCGTATGCGAAGGGCAACATCTGGAATCACGACCCGCTGCGTACGCGGAAGCTGCTGCTGCACCAGAAGGAGATTCGGCAGCTCATCGGCGCGGTGGAACGAAAGGGACTGACGATCGTGGCACTCGACCTCTACTTCAAACACGGACGCGCGAAGGTGCGCATTGGCCTGGCGCGCGGCAAGAAGCTGCACGACAAGCGCGCCGACCTGAAGGAGCGCGACGATCAGCGCGATATGGCGCGCGCGCTGCGGGTGGCGCGATGAGCGCGCGCCGCCGCCTCCTGTTCGTGCCCGCGTTGGCGCTGGCCGTCCTCGGCGCCGCCGCCACGGCCGCGCCGCCGGGGAACGTGATCCGCGTGAAGGGCGTTGCGGGCGATACGGTGCTCACGCTCCTCGAGACGCCGGCGGGCGGGATGGTGTCCCTCCCCGTGATGGCGCGCCTCCTCGGCGGCACCGTCGCTCCCGCGGGAGAGGAGCGTTGGCGCCTCACGCTGTACGAGACGACTCTCGAGCTGCAGGTCGGCGCGCCCTTCGCCGCGTACAACGGCTTCGTCCTCCCGCTCCTCGAGCCCACGCGCCTGATTGGCGGGGAGCCGTTCGTGACGCTCCAGCTCTTCAGCGAGATCATCCCGCGCTTCGCGATCGGGGTCCTTTGGGACCGCACGCGCTGGGAAGTGCGGCTCTTCCAGGGCATCGCGCGCCGGCCGAACGCGGCGGAGTCACCTGCGCCGCCCACGCCGGTCCACGTCGTCTCGACGATGACGGCGCCGATTGCGGAGATGCCCCGCACGACGCCGTCCGTCATCCCTACGGCGTCCGTACCATCCGCACCACCTGCCTCGCCTGCGCCGCGCCGCGTCGGCGCCAACGGGCTCTCGCGCTCGTTCACCGTCGCCGTCGACGCCGGGCACGGTGGCCGCGATCCCGGGAACCCGGGCGTCGTCCTCGACGGGCGTCGCATCAACGAATCGCGCCTCACGCTCGGGATCGCGCTCAAGGTCGAGGCCGCGCTCCGCACGCGCGGCGTCAACGTGGTGATGACCCGCCGCACCGACACGCTCATCGCGCGCGACGACCGCGGTCCGATTGCCAACGCCAGGAAGGCCGACCTCTTCGTCTCGATCCACACGAACGCGGCCAACCCCGCGTGGCGGAACGGCTCCGCGGTGCGCGGCTTCGAGACCTACTTCCTCTCCGCCGCGCGGACCGAGGACGAACGCCGTGTGGCCTCGATGGAAAACGACGTCGTCCGCTTCGAGACCGAGACTGCGGCATCGACGGACAAGGGGGACCCGCTGTCCTTCATCCTCAACGACCTCGCGCAGAACGAGCATCTGCGGGAGTCGAGCGACCTCGCCCAGATCGTCCAGCGACGCCTTGAGGCCCCGCATCCGGGGCCAAACCGCGGCGTGAAGCAGGCCGGGTTTGCCGTGCTCGCGACCGCCTATATGCCGGCGGTGCTGGTTGAGGTAGGGTTCGGGACGAACCCCGCCGAGGCGCGCTGGATGGCGAGCACGAATGGTCAGGAACTCCTCGCCGCGGCCATCGCCGATGCGGTGGTCGAGTACCTGCAGCACTACGAACGTCGCACGCGCGCCACGCCCTGATGCGTTCGCCGCGCGTCGCTCTCGACGTCACCGCCGCCGGTCTCACCTTTCAGAATCCGATTCTCCTCGCGGCGGGGACGGCGGCCTACGGCCGTGAACTCGCCGACGTGATGCCGCTCGAGGCGCTCGGCGGGCTCGTGACCAAGGCCGTGAGTCTCGAGCCGCGCGCCGGCGCGCCGGCGCCGCGCGTCACTGACTTCGACGGCGGGATGATCAATGCGGTGGGGCTCGCGAACCCGGGCGTGGACGCGGTGCTCGACCACGATCTCCCCTGGCTCGCGGCGCACTGCGCGCGCCCCAAGGTCCTCGTGAATGTCGTGGGCCGTGAGGCGCAGGATTTTGGCGCGGTGGTGGCGCGGCTCGACGGCGCACCGGGATTCCAGGGCTTTGAGCTCAACGTGAGCTGCCCCAACGTGAAGCAGGGCGGAATGGAATTTGGCGCGGACCCCGAGGCGCTGACGGCGGTGGTGCGCGGCGCACGTGCGGCCACGCGGAGCCCGATCTTCGTGAAGCTCTCGCCCACGCTCCCGAACATCGGCGAGACGGCCAAGCGGGCGGTCGATGCCGGCGCGGACGGGATCACGGTGATCAATACCATCCCCGGCCTCGTGATTGACGTCGAGCGCCGCCGCCCCGTGCTTGGCTTTGGCTCCGGCGGCGTGAGCGGCCCGGGACTGCTGGCGGTGGGCGTACTCGCCGTCTGGCGCGTTCGGCAGGCGGTGCGCGTCCCGATTCTCGGTGCGGGGGGCGTGCAGCGTGCGGCGGACGTGGTGCAGTTCCTGATGGCGGGCGCGAGCGCGGTCGCGGTGGGGACGGCGGCCCTCGCGGACCCCAAGCTCCCTGCGCGCCTCGTGCGCGACCTGGGGCGGTGGTGCGACGCGCACGGCGTGCGGCGCGTGTCGGACCTGATTGGGACACTGGAGTGGCCGACGTGACCGCGCTGCGCGCGCAGCCCATCGTCGCGCTCGACGTGCCGACCCTCGCGGCGGCGCGCGAGCTCGTCGCGCGGCTGGGGCCGCAGGCCGACTACGTGAAGGTCGGGCTCGAGCTCTTCACCGCCGAAGGGCCGCAGGTGGTGGAGTGGCTCCTCGGCGACGGGCGGCGGGTGTTTCTCGACCTCAAGCTCCACGACATCCCCACCACGGTGCGCGGCGCGGCGCGGCGTGCCGCGGCAATGGGCGTCTCGCTCCTCACGGTGCACGGCTATGGCGGTGCGGCGATGGTGGACGCCGCCGTGGACGGGGCGGGGAAGGACACCGGGATCCTCGTCGTGACGGTGCTGACGAGCTTCGACCTGGCCGCCCTCGGCGTGACGCTGGGCCGCGACGTGCCGGAGATGGGCAACGAGGTGCTCCGGCTGGCGGGGGTTGCCGCGGCGGCCGGGGCGCACGGAATTGTCTGTTCGGGGCACGAGGTCCGTGCCGCGCGGACGACCTATCCGGCCCTCGCCCCGCTGGTCCCGGGGATTCGCCTTGCGGGCGGGGACGCCAACGACCAGGCCCGGGTCACGACGCCCGAAAAGGCCGCCGAGGACGGGGCGGCGTACCTGGTGCTGGGGCGGGCGGTCACGGCGGCGCCCGAGCCGGGGGCGGTCTTGGCGGGCGTTCTCGCCGCCCTGCGACGCTAGCGCGAGACGCGAGAACAGCGTCTCCCTCCGCCCCGCGGAGCCGCAAGTAGCGAAACGCGCCCTTCGGTACACGTCAATCAGGGGACTTGTGTCAAGGCCCCCGGGTGACTATCCTGCGAGTCTGTCCAAAACGGGCAGTTTCATCGCGTTAGGTCCCCTTCGGAGTTCCCGTGAAAGTTCGTAGCAGCGTGAAGCCGATCTGCGAGCATTGCAAGGTGGTGAAGCGTGCGGGTGTGACGCGCATCATCTGCAAGCGCAATCCCAAGCACAAGCAGCGTCAGGGTTAATCGACTATGGCTCGTATTTCCGGCGTGGATCTTCCGCGCGACAAAAAGGTCGAGATCGGCCTGACGTACATCTACGGGATCGGCCGCGTCACCGCGCGCAAGATCCTCGCGGCCACCGGGGTCAGCCCCGACCTGCGCATCCGCGACATCACCGACGCCGATGTCAACAAGCTTCGTCAGGAGATTGAGAAGCTGTATCGCGTGGAAGGTGCGCTGCGCACCGAGATCGCGATGAACATCAAGCGGCTGATGGACATCGGCTCCTACCGTGGCGTCCGCCACCGTCGTGGGTTGCCGGTCCGTGGCCAGCGCACGCATACCAACGCCCGCACGAAGAAGGGCCCGCGCCGCGCGATCGCGGGCAAGAAGAAGGTCACCAAGTAATGGCTATCGGCAAGAAGACGAAGCGCGTCGTGGAGGCCGAAGGCGTGGCCCACGTGAACGCCACGTTCAACAATACGCTCATCACGATCACCGACGCGCACGGCAACGCCGTGTCGTGGGGCTCCGCCGGGAAGGCGGGCTTCAAGGGATCGAAGAAGTCCACGCCGTTCGCCGCGACGGTCGCGGCGGAGCAGTGCGCGCGCGAGGCGATGACCCTCGGGGTGCGCCGCGTCCACGTGCGGGTGCAGGGACCCGGATCGGGTCGCGAGTCGGCCATTCAGGCCCTCGCCGCCGCCGGTCTCCAGGTCAAGTCCATCAAGGACGTGACCCCCATCCCGCACAACGGCTGCCGGCCGCCCAAGCGCCGGAGGGTCTAAG
>CAYXQS010000064.1:0-11776 GCA_964466515.1 uncultured Gemmatimonas sp.
AGGTGTTCTTGTCGAACTTGCCGCCGGCGTGCAGGACGGTCAGCGCGAGCTCGAGTCCCGGGATCCCCTCGGTCGGGTGGATGTCGACCGGGATGCCGCGCCCGTTGTCCTCAACGGTGATCGCGTTGTCGGCGTGGATGGTGACGCGCACCGCGTCGCAGTAGCCGGCGAGCGCTTCGTCGATGGAGTTGTCGACCACCTCGTAGACGAGGTGGTGGAGGCCGCGGTGGGAGGTGGATCCGATGTACATCCCGGGACGCTTGCGGACCGCGTCGAGCCCTTTGAGTACCTGGATTCCGGAGGAATCGTACTGCGATTCGGCTGCGTCGTTCGTCTTGGCCATAGCGCGAAATTTAGCCCGGTTTCAGAGGGAAAGCAACGATTTTTCCGGTCGACGGGACGCCTTGCGCCGCCGCGGTCAGCGGAGCAGTTCCCAGCGGATCCGGCGCACCGGCGCGCGCGTCGCGCCGGCGTTCAGCTTGGCCACGAGCGAGCGCTCCATCAGCGAGAGTTCCGCCATCCAGCCGTGCGTGCGCACCCCCACCACGAGGGTGCCGTCCTCGGTGACCAGGCGCGGCGTGGTGACGTGCGCGATCTGCGTCCCCACGATCGACGGCCACGCCTCCAGCACCCAGGCGCGCGCCACGTCGTCGTCGAGCCCGCGCTCCACCAGGAGCTCCGAGAGCGCCGGGGCGATGGGGCGCGGCTTGTTGGCGCCGGAGCGCCTCTCGCGGCTCATCGCGCGAAGTCTCCCCCGCGCACGCGCCACCGCTCGAGACGCGTGAACTGCGGCGGGATCTCGTCCTCGCGCGGCACGCCGAGCACGCACTGGCCCACGCCGGTCTCCTCGAGGAGCGCGAGGATTCGCCCGGTCCGACGCCGGTCCAGCTCGGCGAACGGGTCGTCGAGGAGGAGGACGGGCACGATCCCGGTCGCCTCGCGGTGCGTCGCGGCCTCGAGCATCCGGAGGACGATGGCCGCGGTACGCTGCTGCCCCGCCGACCCGACCAGCCGCAGGTCGTGCCCGTCCAGCGCGAGGACGAGGTCGTCGCGGTGCGGGCCGGCCTGCGTGAGTCCGCGCCGGACGTCCTGCTCGCGCTGCCGGTCGAGCTGCGCCGCCAGCGCCTCGCGCACCTCCGCGTCGTCCGCGTCCTCCGTGGTGATGCCGTGGTAGGTCACCTCGGCCCGGGCGGACTCGCCGATGGCCGCGCAACGGTCCGTGAATGCGCCGCCGTGCATCGCGACCCACTCGCGTCGCGCGCGGGTCAGCAGGGCCCCGTGCTCGGCGAGGGCCGGCTCCCACACCGCCACCGCGCCGAGGTCCGCGCGCCGTCCCGCCGCGCGCCGCTGCGCGTCCCGCAGCGCGGCGTTGCGGCGCACGAGCGCGGCGCGGTACTTGCGCAGGGCGTGCAGGTACGGCGCCGAGGTGAGCGCGAGCGTGATGTCGAGGTACCGCCGCCGCTCCGCCGGCGCGCCGACGATCAGGTCCACGTCGCGCGGGGAGAACGACACCGAGGGCAGGGCGTCGAGCGCCTCGGTGAGCTTCTCCGGTTCCGCGCCGTCGAGCGTGACCTTCTTGCGTCCCGCGCGGTCCACGCCGACGCTCACGCGGTGCACGGGGAGGTTGCCGAGGGTGGCGGCCAGATGGAACGTCGGCGCGTCAAAGCGAATCAGGTCGCGGTCCCGCGCGCCGCGGATCGACCGCAGGAGCCGCAGGTACGCGATCGCCTCCGCGAGGTTCGTCTTGCCCTGGCCGTTGTCGCCGATGACCGCGATGCCGTCCGCCGGCACCTGCAGCTCGGCGTGCGCGATGTTGCGGAAGTCGCGGATCGCGAGGGACGCGAGCCGCGCGGCGGACGGTGCCAATCAGGCCCCGCGGAAGGTCGGCGGCCGCTTCTCGAGGAATGCGCGCGTGCCTTCGCGCATATCGGCGGTCCGCCCGACCGCGCCAAACGTCCTCGCCTCGAGCGCGAGCCCCTCGTCGAGCGGGAGGTCGGCGCCGGCCGTCATTACCTCGATCGCCGCGGCGAGCGCGAGCGGGCCGTTGTGCGTCATCTCCTTCGCGATGCCGTGCACGACCCCGGGCAGTGCCTCGGGCGTATAGACCGCGTTGGCGAGTCCGCTGCGCACCGCCTCGTCCGCGTCGACCATCCCGCCGGTGAGCACCATCTGCATCGCGCGGCCGAGCCCGACCAGGCGCTGCAGTCGCTGGGTGCCGCCGTAGCCGGGAATCAGGCCCAGCTTGGTCTCGGGGAGCCCGAACTTGGCGGTGGTGCTCGCGATGCGGAGATGGCACGCGAGCGCGAGCTCGAGCCCGCCGCCGAGCGCGAAGCCGTTCACGGCCGCAATCACGGGCTTGTTGAGCCGCTCGATGCGGGTGAAGACGTCCTGCCCGAACGTGGCCGTCGCCTCGAGTCCTGCGGGCGTGCCCGCGGCCGCGGCGACCTCGGCGATATCCGCCCCGGCGACAAACGCCCGTCCGGCACCGGTGAGGACCACCACGCCCACCTGCTCGCGCATCGAGAGCTCGGTGAACATCCGGTCGAGCTCGCCGATCACCTGCGCATTGAGCGCGTTGAGCTTGTCGGGCCGATTGATCGTGACCGTCGCGATGCGGTCGGCGATGTCGAGGAGCAGGAACTCGTAGGGGGCGGGCATTGGGCGCTCGATGGGATTGGCTCCTTGAATCTAGCATCCCGGCCCGGTGCGGGACTGCCGGTCCCGGCCCTCGCCGGAGGCGATGACCGTCCATAGCTTCACGGGATGCGCCACGTCCTCGCGCTCGACGAAGGCACCACCGGCACCACCGCGCTCGTGCTCGCCGCGGACGGTCGCGTGGTCGGCCGCGGGTACCGCGAGATCGCGCAGCACTTTCCCCAGCCGGGCTGGGTCGAGCACGATGCCGAGGAGATCTTCGCGCGCACGCTCGAGGCGGCGCGCGAGGCGCTCGCCGCCGCACGGGTCGTCCCCGACGCCATCGGCATCACCAACCAGCGCGAGACCGTGCTGCTCTGGGACCGCGCGACCGGCCGCCCGCTCAGCAAGGCCATTGTCTGGCAGGATCGCCGCACCGCCGCGCGTTGCGTGGCGCTCCGCGAGGGCGGGCACGCCGACGCGATTTACGCCGCCACCGGGCTCGTCACCGACCCGTACTTCTCCGCCACCAAGCTCGAGTGGCTGCTCCGGCACCACGCGGCCGAGGTGCAGGGGGGCGCGGAGCGCATCGCGGCCGGGACCATCGATACGTGGCTGATCTGGAAGCTCACCAACGGCGCCGTCCACGCGACCGATCCGACCAACGCGTCGCGCACGATGCTCTACGACATCGATGCGCGCGCGTGGAGCCCGACGCTCTGCCGACTGTTTGGCGTGCCGATGCACCTGCTCCCCGAGGTGCGCGCCTCGTCGGGCGACTTCGGCGTCGCGGCCAAGGAGCATCTTGGCGCGGCCATCCCGATCCGTGGCGTGGCGGGCGACCAACAGGCCGCGCTCTTTGGGCAGGGATGCTGGACGCTCGGCCAGAGCAAGAACACCTATGGCACGGGCGCCTTCCTCCTCCTCAATACCGGGGCAACGCGTCCCGCGGGCGGAAAGGGGATCCTCACCACGCTCGCCTGCGACGCGACGGGGCGGAGCTGCTACGCGCTGGAGGCGAGCATTTTCGTCGCGGGCGCGGCGGTGCAGTGGCTCCGCGATGGACTCGGGATGGTGCAGACCGCGGCGGAGACCGAGGCGCTCGCGCGGTCGCTCCCATCCAATGAGGGGGTGTACTTCGTGCCCGCGCTCACCGGGCTCGGCGCGCCGGAGTGGGAGGCCGATGCGCGCGGCACGATCGTTGGACTGACGCGCGGCAGCACGCGCGCCCACTTCGTCCGTGCGGCGCTCGAGGCGATGGCGTACGGCACCGCCGATGTCCTCGAGGCGATGCGAACCGCGAGCGGCGCGTCGCTCGACGTGCTGCGCGTTGACGGCGGCGCGGCGCAGAACGGCTGGCTGATGCAGTTCCAGGCGGACGTGCTCGGGGTGCCCGTGGAACGCCCGGATCTCGTGGAGACCACCGCGCTGGGCGCCGCGGGGCTCGCGGGGATTGCGGCTGGCGTGTGGGAGGACGCGGTCGCGTTCACGGCATCGCGCACCTTTGAGCGCTTTGCGCCGGCGCCGCCGTCGAATCCCGCGCGCGCGGGACTCGGCGGGTGGCGTCGCGCGGTGCGCGCGACCGTCGCCTGGGCGCGCGACACGGCGTCGGCGTGAAGCTCACCTTTGTCCTCGTGCTCGGTTCGTTCGCCTTCGGTGCGCCGCCCGAGCGACCGCCCGAGGACCGTTGGCTGGCGAGCGACAAGGCGAAGCATTTCGTGGTCTCCGCCGTCATACAGAGCGCCGGCCACACGGTGCTCCGCGCCAACGGGCGCGACTACCGCGAGGCGGCGTGGACCGCGGGCGCCATCACCCTCGGCGTCGGGGCGGGGAAGGAGCTCTGGGACCGCAGCCGCGGCGGGCCGTTCTCGTGGAAGGACCTCGGGGCGGACGCGCTGGGGGGCGGAACCGGGGCCGTGGTCATCCGGCAGGTCGCGCCCTGACGGGGAGGCGTCCGTTTATATTGAAGGCTGACCGCGTTCACGGAGTCCAGGTTGCACCCACGCACCAAGTTCCTCATCGGCGGCGTCTTCGTCCTCGGCACGGCGGGTTTCCTGATGGCTGGAAGCATCCGCGACACCGGGATGTACTTCCTCACGCCCGAGGAGTTGCAGCGGAAGGTCGCGCAGGATCCGAGCGCGCTCGAGACGGGCGTGAAGGTCGGCGCCCGCGTGTTGCCGGGCTCCGTGGTCCGCGATGAAGGCGGCCGACTCCTCACCTTCCGGATGACCGACGGCGTGGCGACGTATCCCGTGGAATATCGCGGGATTGTCCCCGACACCTTCTCGGATTCCGTCGAGGTCGTCGTCGAGGGCCGACTCGGCGTGGACGGCACCTTCCGCGCGACGGTGCTCCTCGCCAAGTGCGCCTCGCGCTACGAGGAAGGCCCCGAGGGCTATGACCCCGCCAAGCGCGACGCCTACAAGGCAGCGACCGCAGCACCCACGCCGTGATCCTCGTAGGCGAGCTCTCGCTCTGGGTCGCGCTCCTGATGTGCGTCTGGGCGGTCACCACCTCCTTCGCCGGCGGGTGGCTCCGCCGCGCCGACCTCGTCGCGAGCGGCGAGCGCGGGCTCTACGCCGGCGCCGGCTTTGTCGGGGTTGCGTCCATCGGGCTCTGGACCGCGCTCCTCACCAGCGACTTCTCGCTCCGCTATGTCGCCTCGTTCACGAGCGCCAATCTCCCCGTCGTCTACAAGTTCTCGGCGTTCTGGGGCGGACAGGCCGGCTCGATGCTCTTCTGGTGCCTCGTCCTCGCAGGATACGCCGCGCTCGCGACCTGGACCAACCGCCGCGCGAACCGCGCGCTGATGCCGTGGGTCACCGGCACCAACGCCGCGGTGCTGCTCTTCTTCGTGGCGGCGACCGCGCTCGCGGCCAACCCGTTCGAGCGGCTCGACTGGATCCCCACGGACGGGCGGGGGCTGAACCCGCAGTTGCAGAATCCGGCGATGGCGATCCATCCGCCGATGCTCTACCTCGGCTATGTCGCGACGGCCATCCCCTTTGGGTTCGCGATTGCCGCGCTCGTCACGCGCCGCCTCGACGCCGAGTGGCTCGGCGCGGTGCGGCGCTGGTCGCTCATCAGTTGGGTCTTCCTCACGCTCGGCATCGTGCTCGGGATGTGGTGGGCCTACGTGGAGCTCGGCTGGGGCGGCTACTGGATGTGGGACCCGGTCGAGAACGCCTCGCTCCTCCCTTGGCTCACGGGGACGGCGTTCCTGCACTCGATAATGATCCAGGAGAAGCGCGGGATGCTGCGCAAATGGAACGTCGTGCTCGTCGTGGCGACCTTCCTGCTGAGCATTCTCGGTACCTTCATCACGCGCTCGGGCGTGATCCAGTCGGTGCACTCGTTCGCGCAGAGCCCCATCGGGCCGTGGTTTGCGTGGTTTATGGCGCTCGCGCTCGCCGCGACGATTGCCCTGGTGTCGATGCGGCTGAGGGATCTCGAGTCGAAGGCGGAGCTCGAGGCAATGATCAGCCGCGAGGCCGCGTTCCTCTACAACAACCTCGTCCTCGTGGGCATCGCGTTCAGCGTCCTGTGGGGGACGCTCTTCCCGATTCTCAGCGAGTGGGTGCGCGGGACGAAGATCACGGTCGGCGAATCGTTCTTCAACGCGGTGAACGTGCCGTTGGGCCTGCTGCTCCTCGCGCTCACCGGCATCGGCCCGCTGATTGCGTGGCGGCGCGCGTCGGTGGCGAACATCCGTCGGCAGTTTGCGGGACCGGCGGCGTTCGGACTGTTTGTCGGGGCGGCCCTCTGGGTCCTCGGCGCGCGTGCACTCTCGCCGCTCGTGGCGTGGACGCTCGCGGGCTTTGTGGCCGGGACGATCGTCCAGGAGTTCTGGAAGGGCGTCGGCGCGCGGATGCGGATGCACGGGGAGAATCCGGCGCTCGCCCTGGCGCGCCTCGTCGCGCGCAACCGCCGGCGGTACGGCGGCTACATCGTGCACGCGGGGATCGTGATTCTCTTCTCCGCCTTTGCGGGGATGGCGTTCAAGCAGGAGCACGACGTCGCCCTCGCCGATGGCGAGACCTTCACGACCACGGACCCGTACGGGCGCGAATGGCGCTTCACGAGCGAGGGCGTCTCGCAGTTCAAGGCGCTCAACCGCGACGTCGTCGCGGTCGCGCTGCGTCCGGTGATGGACGGACGCACGCTCCCGGTGCTCACGAGCGAGAAGCGCCAGCACTTCGATACGCGCGGCCAGCCGACGTTCCAGCCGAGCACGGAGGTGGGGATCCTCACGTCGTCGCGGCAGGACGTGTACCTCGTGCTTGCGGGCGTCGTCGGCGGGCGGGCGGAGATGCGGATCAACTTCAATCCGTTGGTGGCGTGGGTCTGGCACGGCGGGATGCTGATGGCGATCGGCGGGCTGATCGTGATGTGGCCGCAGTCGGAACGGCGGCGGCAGAGCGGGTACGTGGCCGAGCTCGCGCCGGCGGCGGTCGAGGTCGTGGAACGATGAGCGCGCTCGGACGGCGGGAGTTCGTGCTCGGCGCCGTGGGCGCGACGGCGGCGCTGGCCGCACGCGCACTCGGCGGCCAGCAGGCCACCAACTTCGCGCCGATGGACCAGGGCGCGTACCGCCCGACGATCCGTCCGCCCAAGGCGGGGGCCGTGCCCCTCCTCACCCCCGGGGAGCGCGACACGTTCGAGAAGCAGCTCAAGTGCCAGTGCACCTGTCCGCTGGACGTCTACACCTGCCGCACGACGGACTTCACCTGTCCCGTCTCGCCGGCGATGCACCGCGACGTGATGCGGCTCATCGAAGGCGGGTACGACCGCAACGAGATCCTCGCGGCGTTCGTGGAGACCTACGGCGAGGTCGCGCTGACCTCGCCCCGGAAGGTCGGCTTCAATTGGGCGGCGTACTTCGCGCCCGGCATCGTCCTCGCCACGGGCGGGTTGATCCTGACGATGATGCTCCGTCGCTGGTCGGCCAGTGCACAGGCGGCGGCTGGGGCGTCGGGTGCGGGACCGTCGGCGCATACGGCGTCCGACGATGAAATGGCGCGTCTCGAGCGCGCGATCCGCGACGACGACTGATGCTCGAGCTTCTTCTCGGCACACTCCTCGCGGTGGCGGGGCTGGCGTTTGTGCTCGCGCCGTTGGTGCGCGGCCACGCCACGGCCGATGCCGTGGCGCCGCTCGCGCCCGAATCCCCGCGGGAGGCGAGCGCGGTGGACGCGCTCCGTGAGATCGAGTTCGACCAGGCTACGGGGAAGCTCTCCGACGAGGACTACGCCGCGCTCAAGGCGCAGTACACGCCGCGCGCGCTCGCCGAGCTCCGCGCGCACGAGGCCGCGGCCGACGCGGCCGACGCACGGGCCGCGGCGGGCGACGATCCGGCCGAGCGGTTGATCCAGCAGGTCAAGTCGGCGCGAAACGTCTGTCCGGCCTGCGGCCCGCGCCCCGAGGGCGACGCGCTCTTCTGCTCGAACTGCGGCCGCGCGCTGTAGCGCGCGGCCGGGCCCGCGGCTACCGGGCGCGCGGCGCGCCCAGCCAGTCCAGCGCCAGCGATGCCATTGTCCGCACGCCCACGGGCAACGCGCCCTCGTCCGCGAAGAACAACGGCGAGTGGTTGGCCGGCACCGTGCGATAATCCTGGTCCACGGGCGTCACGCCGAGGAAGACGAACAGCCCCGGCACGCGCTCCTGGTAGAACGAGAAGTCCTCGGCGCCCGTGAGCAGCGGCGCCACCGAGACCTTCTCCGCCCCGGCCACGCGCCGCAGCGTCGGAAGCATCTGCGCCGTGAGCGCCTCGTCGTTGCGCGTGACCGAGTAGCCGGAGTCGATCCGCACCGTGGCGCGCGCGCCCGACGACTCGGCGATCCGCGTGACCGTCTGCTCGATGCGCCGGAAGATCTCGGCGCGCTGCGCGCGGTCGAAGGTGCGGATGGTGCCGAGCATCACCACGCTGTCGGGGATGATGTTGGAGCGCACGCCGCCCGAGATCGCGCCGATGGTGACGATGGCGGGGATCTGGGTGATGTCCGTCTGGCGCGAGACGATGGTCTGCAGTCCCATCACGATCTGCGCGCTCGCGACGATGGGATCCACGCCGTCCCAGGGGCGCGCGCCGTGCGACTGTCGGCCGTGCACCTGCACGGTGAAGGAGTTCGACGCCGCCATCGCCGGCCCCGGGCGGTAGGTGATGGCGCCGAGCGGGCCGGGGCCCACGTGCAGCCCGAAGACCGCCTCGACCTTCGGATGGTCGAAGGCACCGTCGCGCAGCATCCGCTCCGCGCCGCCGCCGCCCTGCGGATGCCCTTCCTCCGCGGGCTGGAAGATGAACACCACGGTGCCCGGGATCCGCGCCTTCATCTCTGTGAGCACCTCGGCCGCACCCATCAGGATCGCGACGTGATTGTCGTGGCCGCAGGCGTGCATCACGCCCACCTCCTGCCCGCGATAGGTGCCTTTCACGCGCGAGCGGAACGGTACGTCCACGAGTTCGGTGACCGGGAGGCCGTCCATATCCGCACGGAGCGCGACCACGCGCCCCGGACGCCCGCCGCGGAGGATGCCGACCACGCCCGTGCCGCCGACCTCCGTGCGCACCTCGAGGCCGAGCTGGCGCAGATGGGCCGCAACGAGCGCTGCCGTGCGCACTTCCTCGCCGGAGAGTTCGGGGTGCTCGTGGATGTCGCGACGCCAGGCCACCACCTTTGCGTTCACTGCCGCCGCGCGGCGGTCGACCTCCTGCTGGAGCGCGGTCTGCTGCGCGTCGAGGGGCGGGGCGAGGGAGAGGAGCAGGAGGGCGGCAAGGAGGCTGGGCGTGCGCATATACTGATAGGGGTCGGTGTGGAGGAACACCTCGCGGGACTCACCGCGCGCCTTCATCTTATGCGCGCCCTTCATCAATCGCCACATATGCATCCGCAACTCGCCCACATCGCCTCCGAGCTCGGCACGGCGCGCGAGCGATTCCGTCGCCTCGCGGCCGCGACTCCCGACGCCGCCTGGAACGAACGCGTCGATCCCAACGCCTGGTCGGTGGCCGAGTGCGTGGCGCACCTCAACATCACGTCGCGCGAATACGAGCCCAAGTTGCGCCGGGCCATCGCCGACGCGCGGGCGATGGGCGGCGGCGCGCCGCGCCGATACCGCCGCAGCTTCTTCGGCTGGATGATCTCCGTGACGACGGGCCCGATGCCGGGGTTTGGCAACGTGCGCTTTGGCCGCGTGAAGACCCCGCCGACCTTCGTCCCCTCGGGCGATCTCCCCAAGGACGCACTCGTCGCCGAGTTCGAGCGTTGGCACGACGTGCTCGTCGCCTTTGTGCGCGAGGCCGACGACCTGCCATTGGACCGCACGCGGATGCAGTCCACCTTCGACACGCGCGTGTTCTACGACGCCTACTCGGCGCTCGTGATCGTCTCGCGGCATCAGCACCGGCACCTGGCGCAGGCCGAGCGGGTGAACGCCACGCGGGAACGGGCCGTATGAACGCGCCGCAGATCCGTCGTGCCACCGCCGCCGACCTGCCGGCGTGGAGCGCATTGCGCGCGCAGCTCTGGCCCGTGGAGAGCGCGACGGAACACGCGGTGGAGGCCGCGCAGATGCTCTCCGACCCCACCTGCGACGCGCTGCTCGCCTTCGACCAGGGCGACCGGTTGATCGGCTTCATCGAGGTGTCGCTCCGGAACGTCGCCGAGGGGTGCACCACGAGCCCGGTGGGCTACGTCGAAGGGTGGTTCGTCGTGCCCAAGCTGCGGCGCAAGCACGTCGGGTCGGCGCTGGTGCGCGCCGCCGAGGACTGGGCGCGCGCGCGCGGCTGCACCGAGATGGCGAGCGACACCGAACTCGAGAACATCGGGTCGCAGGAGGCACACGAACGGCTCGGCTATACCAACGTCGGGGTGGTCGTGACCTACCGCCGGTCGCTGGAGACCGGGGATCCGCGCGCGGAGCGGCGCGAGTGACCGTGTCCGCCCGCCGTGACACCGGTAACGGCCTCAGGCCGTAGGTTTGGATATGCCCACTCTCCAACAGGCCATTACACAGGTCCCGTCGCCCCCGATCCCGGCGCTCCCGCCGGCGATCCCGGGCGTCCCGCAGACGCGGGACGAGGTGCTGGCGCTCCGGGCGCAGCGGTCGGAACTCTCGGACCAGGTCACCTCGGCGATGCGGCGCCGCGACAACCTCGCCGAGGAACTCAAGACCGCCTCGGCGGCCGAACGTCCGGGCCTCGAAGCCCGCATCAAGCAGCTCGACGAACGTATCCTGGGGATCGAACAGGAGATTGCCCGCACCGGCCAACTCATCGCGTTGGCCCCGGGCGACCTCCTGGCGACCACCGAGCAAGGTTCAAACTTCGGCCCGTTCACCAATATGCGCCCGGACTTCACGGCAATCTCGGTTGTCTTCACGATCTTTGTGCTCACGCCGCTGGCGATCGCGGCCGCGCGTCTCCTCTGGAGGCGCGCCACGCACCCTGGGCCGGTGATCGATCGCGAGGCGCCGGAGCGGCTCAAGCGGCTCGAGGCGGCGGTGGACACCATCGCCATCGAGGTCGAGCGGATCTCCGAGGGACAGCGCTTCGTGACGCGCCTGCTCGCCGACCGCGAACGGCAGCGGATCGACGCCCCGCGCGACTGACCCGTCCCCCGGTCAGCTCGAGTAGTACGACGCGTTCTCCTCGACGTAGCCCCTGGTGAGGTCGCAGCCGTAGGTCACCGCGCGCGCCTCCCCCACGCCCAGCGCGATCTCCAGGTCCACGACCTCCGCCTTGAGCGCCGTGCGCACCACCGTGTCGTCAAACGGCAGCCGTTCGCCGCCGCGCACGACCTGATGCCCGTTGATCCACGCATCGGTGGTGGCCGGCCGCACGGTGCAGTCGAAGCACTTCCCGACGGCCATCAGGAGGCGCCCGACGTTCGGGTCCGCGCCGTGGACCATCGTCTTCACGAGCGGCGAGTTCACCACCGACTTGGCAATCACCGTGGCCTCGGCGTCGTCGCGCGCGCCGCGCACGGTCACGCGCAGCAGGTGCTCGGCCCCTTCGCCGTCGCGGCCGAGCGTCTCGGCCATCCGCACGCACCCGGCGACGAGGGCGTCGCGGAACGCCGACTCGTCCACCGCGCCCGCGAGGCCGTTGGCGAGGATCGCACAGGTGTCGGAGGTGCTCGTGTCC
>CAYXQS010000065.1:0-5279 GCA_964466515.1 uncultured Gemmatimonas sp.
TCAACCAGTTGCTGGTGGAGATGGACGGCTTTGAGTCGAACGATGGCGTCATCCTCATTGCCGCGACCAACCGGCCCGACGTGCTCGACCCGGCGCTGCTGCGCCCGGGGCGGTTCGACCGGCAGATCGTGGTGGATGCGCCCGACCTGCGCGGGCGCGAGGGGATCCTCAAGGTCCACATCCGCAACAAGCCGCTCGCGGCGGACGTCGACATCCACCGCCTCGCGCGCGGGACGCCGGGGATGGCGGGCGCGGACCTCGCGAACCTCGTGAACGAGGCGGCGCTGCTCGCGGCCCGCAACAACCACGACAAGATCTATATGGCGGACTTCGAGAACGCGAAGGACCGCGTGATGCTCGGCGCCGAGCGGAAGTCGCTGGTGATGCGTGAGGAGGAGCGGCGCCTGACCGCGTACCACGAGGGCGGCCACGTGCCGGGCAACGACCCGCTGCACAAGGTGACAATCGTGCCGCGCGGCCGGACGCTGGGCGTGGCGTTCACGCTTCCCGAGGACGACCGCGTGAGCGTGACGCGCGAGCAGCTCGAGGCGCGGCTCGTGATGGCGTACGGCGGCCGCGTGGCCGAGGAGATCATCTTCGGCCGCGATCACGTCACGACGGGCGCGTCGAGCGACATCCAGTTCGCGACGGGCCTCGCGCGGCGCTACGTGTCGCAGTGGGGGCTGTCGGACGCCATCGGCCCGATCCTCGTCGGCGACAACGAGCAGGAAGTCTTCCTCGGCCGCGAGCTGACGAGCCGGCGCACGGTCTCGGAGCGCACGGCGCAGCAGGTGGACGACGAGGTGGCGCGCGTGATCAACGAGGCGTACAACCGGGCGACCGACACGCTGACCAAGCACCGCGACCTGCTCGACCGGATTGCCGCCGCGCTGTTGGAGCACGAGACGCTCTCGCGCGAGGACATCGCAATCCTCGAGAAGGGCGGGACGATTCCGCCCCGCGTGGAGCCGCCGACCGCGGTGGCGGCGGCGGAGAAGGCCGCCGGCACGGTTGAGCCGCGCCGCGCGCCGCCGCTGCTCGGCGGACCGGAGCCCTCGCCGGCCTGAGCGGTACGCAGCGCCCGGTCGTTCGGGGGGCCGGATGACGACCGGGAAACGCTGTCCGCGTTGATGGTGTCCAACCGCCGTCCCCCTACCGTGAGGAATGTCGAGATGCGTCGTGCTGCCCGCGTCGGCGTGGTGTCCGTCCTTGTGCTGTTTGGCCTGGGGTGCGGGGCGGAGGGCGGCGGGGACGGCGGGGAGGCGGGGCTCGCGACCGTCTTTGATTCCACGCGCGCGGACACGATCATTGCGCGCACGGCCGGCACCGTGCCGGACGCCGCCGTGCGGCACCTCGTCGAGACGGTGCGCATTGCGCCCGAGGCCGACGACACCTCGCTCTTCGGCGACGTGTATGAGTTTGACGTCGGCCCGGACGGCCGCCTCTACGTCTTCGACGAGACGGGCCACACCATCTTTCTCTTCAACGCCGACGGCACGCTCCGCCGCCGCATTGGGCGCCAGGGGGCCGGACCCGGCGAGTTCAACAGCAACAACGGAATGGCCGTGCTCCCCGATGGGCACTTCGTGCAGTTCGATGCGCGCAACGGACGGCTCTCCTTCTTCACGGCCGACGGGGATTTCGAGACCGGCTGGGTGGTGACCACCGGCTTCTACACGAGCAATGGGATCATCACCGACCGCTCGGGCGCGCTCTACCTCTACCGTCCGGTGACGGCGCCGCGCGAAGGCGAGATCCTCGGTCGCTTCGGGCTCGTGCGGATCCCCGGGAGCGGGGCGTTCGGCGATTCGTTGGTTGCCCCGGATCTTCCCGTGGATCGCATTGTGTACGTCGCGCGCCGCGAGGGGAGTATGTCGGCGTCGAACGCGGCGCATTCGGCGCGCTTCCACTGGGCCTGGCACCCGGACGGATACTTCGTCTCCGCCAACGGCGGCGCGTACGCCATCGAGAGTTCGCGGCCGGGGCACGCCTTGCGCATCGTGCGCGACGCGCCGGTCGTTCCGGTCTCGCCGGCGGAGCAGGCGTTTGAGCGGGAGCGGGTGACCGCGTCGATGCGGGGGCTGGACCCCGCGTGGAGCTTCCCAGGTCCCGACATCACGGCCAAGGCGCCGGTGGTGGCGGTACTCCCCACGCGCGACGGACGCATCTGGGTGCAGGTGGCGGCGGCCTCCGAGGAGATTCCCGAGGCCGAGCGTGACCCGCAGCGGCCGGATCGTCCCCCGGTGGCGCGGTATCGGCAGGCGGTCATCTTTGAGGCCTTCGAGCCGGACGGCCGGTTTGTGGGGCGCGTGGTGTTTCCGAGGGGCGCGCGCCTGATGCAGGCCGACGGCAACGACGTCTGGTACCTGACGCGGGACGCGGACGGGCTGCCGGCGGTGGTCCGGGCGCGCGTGGAGCCGGCGCTGCGCTAGCTGCCGCACTTTCGCGGGGCGCTAACGTCCCGTAATTTCAGCTGTTATGCCATTTCCGGGGCTCGCCGAACGCGTGGCGGAGGTGCGAGGTCGCATCGCCGAGGCCGCGCGCCGCGGGGGGCACGGGCAGTCGGTGCGTCTGGTGGCGGTGACCAAGACGCACGGGCCCGAGGCCGTGCTCGCGGCCGCGTCGGTCGGCATCGCCGACGTGGGCGAGAACAGGGTGCAGGAAGCAATACGAAAGCAGGATGCGCTGAAGGACCGCGCCGCGGGCACGGGGCCAGCGGGACTGCGCTGGCACCTGATTGGGCACCTGCAGACGAACAAGGTGAAGGCGCTCTCGCGGTTCGCGCTCTTCCACGCGCTCGACCGCGCGGCGCTGGCGGATGCCGCGGCCGGGTTCGCCGCCAGGGAAGGCACGACGCTCGACGTGCTGGTGCAGGTGAACGTGTCGGGGGAAGGGACGAAGGGCGGCTATGCCCCGGCCGAGCTGCCGCGCGAGGCGGAGCGGCTGCGTGGAATGCCGGCGTTGCGTGTGCGGGGCGTGATGACGATGGCGCCGTTCGATGCGGACGAAGGGACGTTGCGGCGGGTGTTTGGCGGCGCGCGCGCGGCGTGTACGGTGCTGCGCGCGGCGGGGCACGACGCCACGGAACTCTCGATGGGAATGAGCGGCGATTACCCGATCGCCGTGGAAGAAGGGGCCACGCTGGTCCGGCTGGGCACCATCCTGTTTGGCACAAGGAGCTGAGGCAATGGATTCAGAGGACGCATTCCATCTCACGCCGGTCGATGTGCGCCGGTTTGACTTTGGCACCGCGATGCGGGGCTACGACCGCGCGCGCGTCGACCAGTTCCGCGATCAGGTCGCGGACGAGCTCGACCGGCTCACGCGGATCAACGCGGACCTGGAGACGAAGGTCCGCAGCTTCCACGAGCAACTGAAGTCGTTCCGCGAGCGCGACAAGGCGATCAACGAGGCGCTGGTGAGCGCGCAGCAGCTCCGCGAGGACATCAAGGAGCAGGCGGGGCGCGAGGCCGACCTGATCCTGCGCGAGGCGCAGGCGGCGGCGGACCAGCTCACCGAGTCGGCGCGCGCACAGGTGGGGACGCTGATGCGCGAGATCGAGTCGCTCGACCGTTCGCGCCGCGCGTATCTCACGCAGCTCCGTACGCTCGCCGAGCGCCACCTCGCCGAGGTCGGCGTGCTCGAGCAGCTTCCGGCGCCCGCGCCGGAGAGTGGACGGGGGAAGTAGCCGCTGATGGAGACCCCGGGCCCCGCGCGCTACCGGACGATTCCCACCGAACTCACCGCCGACGCGCTGGAGCGCGAGGTGGGCGAGCGGTGGACGCGCGACGGCATCTTCGCGGCGGCGCAGGCCGCGCGCGCCGACCAGCCGACGTGGGTCTTCTACGAAGGCCCGCCGACGGCGAACGGCCGCCCGGGGATCCACCACGTCTTCGCGCGCACGCTGAAGGACCTCTTCTGCCGTCACCGCGCGATGACCGGCCACCACGTGCCGCGCAAGGCGGGGTGGGACACGCACGGGCTCCCCGTGGAGATCGAGGTCGAGAAGGCGCTCGGCATCTCCGGCAAGCAGGACATCGAGCGCCTCGGCGTCGCGGAGTTCAACCGGATGTGCCGCGAGAGCGTCTGGACCTACAAGGGCGACTGGGAGCAGCTCTCGGCGCGGATGGGGTATTGGCTCGACTACAGCGATCCGTACATCACCTACTCCAACGAGTACGTGGAGAGCGTGTGGTGGGCGCTCAAGACGCTGCACCGGAAGGGGCTCCTCTATCAGGGGCACAAGGTCCTGCCGTACTGCGCGCGCTGCGGCACGGCCCTGAGCTCGCACGAGCTCGCGCAGGGCTACGAGGACGTCGAGGATCCGTCGGTGTACATCGCCCTCGACCTCGAGGGCTCGGGCGGTCCCGCCCCCCGCCGCCGCCTGATCGTCTGGACCACCACGCCCTGGACGCTGGTCTCCAACGTCGCGCTCGCGGTGCATCCGGGGCTGACGTATGTCGAGCTGCGCAAGAAGAACGTCACCGACTGGACCATCATCCTCGCCGAGGCGCGGGTGGGGGCGGTGCTCGGCGCCGACCACGCGGAGCGGTGGGAGACCCTCGCGACGATGCAGGGCGCGGACCTCGTGGGGCAGCGCTATCGGCGTCCGCTCGATTGGGTGGCGTATCCCGACGAGGGCGCGCACGAGGTGATTGTCGGCGAGGAGTTCGTCACCGCGGACGACGGCTCGGGGATCGTGCATATGGCGCCGGCGTTCGGCGCCGATGACTACGCGGCGGGGAAGCGGAACGGGCTCGCGTTCGTGAATCCGGTGGACGCGCGCGGCGAGTTCCCCGCGGCGATGCCGCTCGTGGGCGGGAAGTTCGTGAAGGATGCCGATGCGGTGATCGTCGAGGAACTCAAGCGGCGCGACGTCCTCTGGAAGGCGCAGCGCTTCGTCCACTCGTATCCGCACTGCTGGCGCTGCCGCACCCCGCTGATCTACTACGCGCGCACGAGCTGGTTCGTGCGCACCACGGCGTACCGCGACGCGATGCTCTCGCGCAACGCCGCCGTGCACTGGACTCCGCCCGAGATGGGCGCCGGCCGCTTTGGCGCGTGGCTCGAGAACAACATCGACTGGGCCATCAGCCGCGATCGCTATTGGGGCTCTCCGCTCCCCGTCTGGATGAACGACGCGGATTCCGCGGAGATCGAGGTGATCGGGTCGTACGCGGAGCTCGCCGCCAAGGTCGGGAAGCCGCTGGGCGCGGCGTTCGACCCGCATAAGCCGGGCGTGGACCACTACACCTGGCCCGCGCCGAGCGGGACGGGGA
>CAYXQS010000065.1:5289-11680 GCA_964466515.1 uncultured Gemmatimonas sp.
GGACGGGGACGATGCGCCGCGTGCCGGAGGTCATCGACACCTGGTTCGATTCGGGCTCGATGCCGTTCGCGCAGTGGGGGTTCCCGCACACGGCGGGCAGCGCCGAGCGGGTCGCGCGCTACTATCCGGCCGACTACATCGCCGAGGGCGTCGACCAGACGCGCGGCTGGTTCTACTCGCTCCTCGCCATCGCGACCGGGCTGGGCGACGCGCTGCCCAACAACGGCGATGCGCAGGCGGCGCCGTACCGCGCGGTGGTCGTGAACGACCTCGTGCTCGACGCCAACGGGCAGAAGATGTCGAAGTCGCGCGGGAACACGGTCGACCCCCACACCGTGCTGGCGCGGCACGGCGCGGACGCGGTGCGCCTCTTCCTGATGGCGAGCGCGCAGGTCTGGGTGCCGCGCCGCTTCGACGAGTCGGTGATCCGCGAGACGGCGGGGCGCTTCTTCGTGACGCTGCGCAACGTGTACAGCGGCATCTTCGCGCAGTACGCCAACTTCGGCTGGCAGCCGTCGGCGGCGGACCCCCAGCCGGCGGAGCGCCCGGTGCTCGACCGCTGGGTGCTCGCGGAGCTCGCGGCGGTGGAGCGCGACGTGGATGCGGCGCTCGGGCGCTTTGACGCGACCGGCGCGGCGCGTCTCCTGATGGAGTTCGTGACCGAGGCGCTGGCGAACTGGTACGTGCGGCTGTCGCGGCCCCGGTTCTATGCGGTGGATGGCGCGGACCATCGCGCGGCGTTTGCCACGCTGCACGAGGTGCTCGTGGTGGTGTGCCGGCTGCTCGCGCCGATCGCGCCGTACCTCAGCGACTGGATCCACGTCGAGCTCACGGGGCAGTCGGTCCACCTGGCCGATTTTGTCCGGCGCGTGCCGGCGGCGGCCGCGGGGGACGCCGAGGCCCTGCGGGCCGCGATGGGTGCGGCGCGCGCCCTGGCGACGCTCGGTCGGGCCGCGCGCGAGAGCGCCGGGATCAAGGTGCGGCAGCCGCTGGCCTCGCTGACCTGCGTGGCGCCGGGGCTTCCCGAACGCTGGCACGGGGTGATTGCGCCGATCCTGGCCGCCGAGCTGAACGTGAAACAGGTAACTTTCGCCGATTCTGCGGCGGACTGGGTACGGTTGGAGGGGAAGGCGCACTTCCCGGTGCTCGGCAAGGTGCTGGGGGCGGCGATGAAGGCGGGGAAGCCGGTCGTGGAGGCGCTGGGGCAGGAGGCGCTGCGGGCGATCGAGCGCGGTGGGAGCGTGGAGGTCGAGGTGCCGGGGTTTGGCGCGCTGATGCTCGACGCCTCGCGGGTGACGATCACGGCGCGCGCGTCGACGTCGATGGTGGTGCAGCAGGGCGGTGGGCTGTCCGTGGCGCTCGACCCGGCGGTGACGCCGGCGCTCCGCGCCGAGGGTATGGCACGAGAGGTGGTGAGCCGCGTGCAGCGGCTGCGGAAGGAGGCCGGGCTCGCCGTGAGCGACCGGATCCGGCTCGCGGTGGCGGCATCGGCGGAGGTGCAGGAGGCGCTGCGCGGTCACAGCGCGTGGATGGCGGGCGAAGTGCTTGCGCGGGAACTCGTCCTGGTGGACGCGTTGCCTGCGACCCCTGCGTGGCTGGCGGACGCCGAGGTGGATCTCGACGGACCGGTGGCGCGCATTGCTCTTACCAAGGACAGTTGACGATGGCGACCCAGAAGCCGGCGGGCGAGAAGCCCGAGAAGGCCGAGAAGAAGTTCAAGCCCCTCGCCAAGAAGCAGGTTGCGTACTTCGAGAAGCGCCTGCTCGACGAGCGCAAGCGCGTACTGAAGGAGCTTGGGCATTACGACGAGACCTTCGGCAACACGCCGCAGGGCGCCGACGGCGACCTGAGTGCCTACTCGTTCCATATGGCCGACCAGGGCACCGACGCAATGGAGCGCGAGAAGGCGTTCCTCTTCGCGTCCAAGGAAGGGCGCTTCCTCTGGCACGTGGACCAGGCGCTGCGTCGGCTGTACCGCACGCCCGAGGAATTCGGGAAGTGCCACCAGTGCGGCGGCGAGATTGCCCACGAACGGCTCGATGCGTTGCCGCACGCGCGGTACTGCATTGACTGCAAGACGCGCGAGGAAGATGGCAAGAAGTGACCCGGGCGGGCTCCGGCCGATGCGCGTCCTCGCGTGCGTGGCCGCCGTCGTGCTCGTCGATGCGGCGACGAAGCGCTGGGCGGTGGAGCAGCTCGTGGTGCGGCACGTGCCGCACGACATCCTCGGCGACGTCGTCCGCTTCACGCTGGTCTACAATCCCGGCGCGGCGTTCGGCCTCCACCTCGGCGCGTGGTCGCGGTGGATCTTCGTGGCGCTCACCGCGGTCGCGCTGGGCGTGCTCTGGACGCTCTACCGCGCCACGGCACCCACCGCGCGTGCGCGCGTGCTCGCGCTGGCGTCCATTGCCGGCGGGGCCATTGGCAACCTGATTGACCGTCTGCGCTCCGCCCGTGGCGTCGTGGACTTTGTCGACATCGGCATCGGCGACTGGCGCTGGCCGACCTTCAACGTTGCGGACCTCGCGGTCTCGGTGGGCGCCATCGCGCTCGCCCTCATCCTCTGGCGCGAGGACGCGGCCGCGCGCCGCGCCCCGTGAGCGCCGAGCCGCTGGGACCGGGCACCCACCGGTTTGAGGTCGGGGCGGAAGGCGGCGAACGACTCGACCTCCTCGTGGCCCGGCTTACGGGACTCTCGCGCACCCAGGCCGCGACGCTGATTGCCACGTCGCGCGTGCAGGTGGACGGTCGCGCCGAGCGCGCGAGCTTCAAGCCGGAGCCCGGCGCGCAGCTCGCGGTGGAGATCCCGGTGCCGCCGGGCCGCGAGATCCTCGGCGAGCAGATCCCCCTGCGCATCGTGTTTGAGGACGAGGAGCTGGTGGTCGTCGACAAGCCGCCGGGGATGGTGGTGCATCCCGCGCCGGGCAACTGGAGCGGGACGCTGGTGAACGCATTGATGGGGCGTGGGCAGGGACTCGCGGCGGGCGGCGCGCCCGAGCGGGCGGGGCTGGTACACCGGCTCGACAAGGAGACCTCGGGCCTGCTCGTGGTGGCCAAGACGGACCGCGCGCTGCGCGGCCTGAGCGCGGCGATTGCGGCGCGGCAGGTCACGCGGCGGTACGCCTGCCTCTCCTGGGGGCACCTCGCCGAGGACGCGATCACCGTCGACAAGCCCATTGCGCGCGACCCCAACGACCGCACGAAGATGGCGGTGCGGCCCGACGGACGCGCGGCGAAGACCGATTTCCTGCGGCTGGCGCGGTTCGACAGCGTGGACCTGTTGCGGGCACACCTGCACACGGGGCGGACGCATCAGATCCGCGTGCACCTGGCGGCCATTGGGCACCCGGTGGTGGGGGACGACGGGTACGGCGGGGGCGGCGGCCGGCGGCTCGTGGCCCTCCCGCCCAAGCGGCATTTCCTTCACGCGGCCTGGCTCGTCTTCAAACACCCGGTGTCGGGTGCGGCAATGGACCTTCGGTCGCCGCTCCCCGACGATCTCCGGCGGTCGCTCACCGAGGTGGCGGGCGATCCGACGCTGTTTGCCCACTCCGAGCCCCTGGAGTACTTTGACTTCTATAGAGCGACCGACTGAGGTCGGGTCAGGGATCGAGGGCGCCGTTGCCGGCGACCGCTACCTCGTCGCCGAGGCCGCGGGGCAGCGGGTCGCGTTCCCGTTGGGGGCGGTGCGGGAGATCATCCCGCCCCGCGCGATGACGCGGTTGCCGGGCGCGGGACGCTGGGTGCTCGGGCTGGTCAATTTGCGCGGCTTGGTGCTCACGGTGGTGGATCTCTCGGTGCGGTTTGGCGGCGCGGCGGGCGACGCCCCGTCCGTGGTGGTGTTGGAGTCCGAGGGGCGCACGTTCGGTGTGCAGGTGGCGACGGTGTTGGTGGTGGCAAGCCCGGTGCCGGGCGACGCGCCGATGCCGGTGGAGGAGGCGCGGTCGGCGGGTGGGCTCGTCGGCGCGCAGGTGGAGGTGCCGGGCGGTCCGGCACTGGTGATCGACGTGGATGCCTTGCAGCACGCGGCGCTCGCCGCGGTCTGATCAGGCGACACAGGACCTTACGAGAGACTGGGGGAAGGCGTGGCTCCGACGGTGCTCATCTGCGATGACGCGATCTTTATGCGGACTATGGTCGGCGACATCCTGCAACAGGCGGGATTCGAAATCGTGGGGGAGGCGGAGACCGGCACGCAGGCGGTGGAGCGCTACAAGGCGTTGCGCCCCGACCTCGTGACGATGGACATCGTGATGCCCGATATGGGCGGCATCGATGCGGTCCGCGAGATCACGAAGTTCGACCCGAACGCGCGCGTGCTGATGTGCAGCGCGATGGGCCAGCAGTCGCTGGTGGTCGAGGCGATCCAGGCCGGGGCGAAGGACTTCGTGGTGAAGCCGTTCCAGCCGAGCCGCGTGCTGGAAGCGGTCCAGCGGGTCCTGGGCTGACCGCGCGGCCTCCCCGCCGTCCCGGGCCCTCCTGTGGATCCCTCCCGCTACGCCGAGCTCTTCCGCACCGAGAGTCGTGAACAGCTCTCGGCGCTGAATCGCGCCCTCCTCGCCATCGAGCAGGGGGAGACGTCGCGCGAGCCGGTGGACGCAATCTTCCGCGGCGTGCACACCATCAAGGGGATGAGCGCGACGATGGGCTACACGGCCGTCGCCGAGTTCTCGCACGAGCTGGAGTCGCTGCTCGACAAGGTGCGCGAGGGCGAGCAGGGGATCTCCGCCGACCTGATGGACGCGCTGTTTGCCGCGGCCGACGCGCTCGAGGACGGCGTGGAGAATGCGCGCGAAGGCAACGCGATGAGCGAGGCGATGCAGCGCGCGCTCGAGCGGCTGCACGATGTGGCCGGCGGCCGCTCGACGGCCGAGTTCCGCGTAATGCGCCCGAGCGGGGCGATGGCGATCCCGGTGGAGCCGGCGGCCTCGCTCGAGGGGGAGGGGATGCTGGTGCGCGTGACGCAGACCCCGGCGACGATGCTCCCGGGCGTGCGGGCCTTTATGGCCATCCAACGCCTGCGCGACCTCGGCGAGGTGCTCGCGTGCGAGCCGACGGTGGAGAAGCTCCAGGCGGCGACGACGCCGCAGCAGTTTGCGCTCCGGCTGCGCACCTCCGCCGGGCCGGCGGAGATCGAGCGCGCGGTGCGAAGCGCCGGCGACGTGGCGACCGTGACCGTCGAGGACCAGGGCGCGGCATCGGCGGCCCACGCGGCGGCCGATGCGCTCCCCGCGCATCCGCAGCGGCGCGCGAGCGATGTCCTCGGCGTGGCGGACACGCTGGGGCCGGCGGAGCGCGGCCACGCGCCGCGCGCGCGGCACGTGCGCATCGAGCTCGCCCGCCTCGACGCGCTGCTCAACCTCGTGGGCGAGTTGGTGATCGTGCGCGGGCGGCTGCAGGCGCTGACGCGTCCCATTCCCGACGCCGCGCTGCAGGACGCAATGGAGGACGCGACCGCGCTCATCAGCGACCTCCAGCGCGAGATTATGACGAGTCGGCTGGTGCCCGTGGGCCAGATCTTCGATCGGTTCCCGCGGCTGGTGCGCGACGTGGCGCGGCAGTTGGGGAAGGACGTGCTCTTCAGCATCGAGGGGAAGGAGATCGAGATCGACCGCTCGGTGCTCGACGAGATCGGCGAGCCGGTGGTGCATCTGCTGCGCAACGCGGTGGACCACGGCCTCGAGCTGCCGGCGGTGCGCGAGGACGCGGGGAAGGCGCGCGCCGGGCGGCTCATCCTGAGCGCGCAGCGCGACCGGAGCGCGGTGGTGATCACCGTGCGGGACGACGGACGCGGGATTGACCGCGCGAAGGTGCTCGCGCGCGGGCTCGCCCTCGGCGTCGTCCCGGCGGGGACGACGCAGCTCGACGACGACGCGCTGCTGCGGTGCATCGCGCATCCGGGCGTCTCGACGTCGGAGCAGGTGACGGACATCTCGGGGCGCGGCGTCGGCGTCGATGCGGTGATCTCCCGCACGCGCGCGCTCGGCGGGACGGTGGAGCTGCAGACTGTCCCGGGGCAGGGCACGACCGTGACGCTCCGGCTCCCGGTCACGCTCGCGATCGTGCGCGCGCTGCTGGCGCGCGTGGGGAACGAGCGCTACGCGCTGCCGATGACGCACGTGCGGGAGACGCTCGAGCGCGGGCCGGCGCTCATTCGCCCGGTGCAGGGGCGCGAGATGCTCGTGCTGCGCGACGAGGTACTCCCCCTGTTGCGGTTGCGCGAGGTGGTGGCGCTGGGGGCGCAGGCGATGACGATGGCGGAGGAGATCGTGGTGATCGAACGCGGGGACCGACGGGCAGGGCTCGTCGTGGATGAACTCACCGGCCAGGAGGACATCGTGGTGAAGGCCTTCGATTCCGCGCGGGATGGACTCGCGCTCTTCAGCGGCGC
>CAYXQS010000066.1:0-11577 GCA_964466515.1 uncultured Gemmatimonas sp.
CGGCCCCGACGGCGCTGTAGAGCATCTCGGCGGGGGTCATCCCGAGCGAGAGGCAGAGGGCGCGGTCGCGGTAGTAGAGATAGAACCAGTCGTGCCCCGCGCGCAGGACGTGGCCGGCGGCATCGAGGACGGCCTCGTGGCCGGCGCCGGAGATCTGGAAGAAGATCTTGTTCTGCCGCTTGAGCTGGATCTCCTTGTCGTCGATCCGACGGGAGAGGAGCATCGTGCGATACGCGGCGACGAGCTGGTCCTTCGTGAGGCCGTGGGTGGAGCGACGGGCCTTGGCGGAGGTGGCCATAGTAGGGTCCGGGACAGGTCAGGAAGTACGGCGAACCCCCCAAAGTTAGCCGATTTCCCCGCTCTTGGGCGCGCGGCTCGCAGGGGGCGTTACGCAGGGACTCCGCACTTCGTCACGAGTCACACACCATCCCGAGACGCCCGTGCGCCTGCCGTTCCCCATCGCTTTGTGTTTCCTCGCTGTCGTCGCCCCTGCGGTGGCCGCCCAGTCGGGCGCAGTCACCCCACCGGGGTGGCAGTGGCGCACCGACCTGCCGGCGGCACCGCAGGCCGGTGGTACGGGGAACGTGACCGACTCGCGCTTCGAGTTCTCACCGATGGCCCCCGGATGGCACGTGACGATGGGCCCGGGTGGAATCCTCTTCGATCCGCAAAACAGGATCTCCGGCCGCTTTGAGGTGGACGCGCAATTCTTCCTCTTCCCCGAGCCGTCGAACGCGGAGTACGGCGTCTTCGTGGGCGGGGCCGGGCTCGACGGCCCGGGGGCGCGCTGGACGACCTTCGTGGTCCGCGGCGACGGGAGCGGGGCGATCTTTGCACATTCCGGCGGCAGGACAAACGAGGTGGTGAGCTGGACGAAGCACTCCGCGATTGCGGCGCGCGACGCCAACGGCCTCGCCCGGAACGTGGTGTCGGTGCGCGCGGAGCCGGATTCCGTGAAGCTCTTCGTGAACGGGACGCGCGTGGCGGCGGTGCAGCGGCTCGACGTGTCCGTGGACGGCCAGTTCGGGTTGCGCGTGGGCCGTGGAATCAACATCCACGTCGGAAACCTCGACATCAAGCGGCGGCTGGCGCCCTTCCCGCCGACCTGAGGCTCGGCAGGTCACAAAGTTGCGACTTGCGAGTTTTGCCTTGTGCGCTTTCACGTGACCCCCCACTCATAACGCGCGTCATTCACGTGAAGGGCGAGGCATTTCGCCCCGCCCGCGATGGGAGGCCTGTGACCGGTACGTACGGACAGCCATTCCAGCCGCAGTTGCCACGGTCGCTCACCGCGCCCGCGAGCTGGAGCCTCCTTCCCACAGCCGACACCCCGCACGGGCACCACGCCCCGTCGCGGGGTGTTGTCATTTCCGGCGAGGTTCGATGTCACATCGGCGCGTCCACCACGTCAGCATCGCCCGCACCACGCGCGGGCTATCCCGCCACGCTCGCCTCGTGCTTCACCAGCAGCACAAGCGCCAGGTCAAGCGAGTCACCTTTCGGGATTGTGGACGCCGTTGTGTCTATTGCGGGACAGCGCTCGGCCTCGAGAACGCCACCCTGGATCACGTGATCCCGCTCTCGCGGGGCGGCAGCCACCACCTCGGCAACCTCGTGGCGGCGTGCCAGCCCTGCAATCAGCGCAAGGGATCGCTGCTGCCGACGGAGTTCTTTGCGCGATACCCGCACGCGGGGCAGAACTTTATGCGGTTCGCGCGGGCGGTGCACCGGCAGCTCAAGCGAGGTGCGCGACGCGCCGTGAGTCTGTACTACGCACAGGCCGCGTAGTCACCTCGTAGCACAGCATCACTTTCTTCCGCTCCGGTCCCCACGCGTATCCCCCGATCTCGCCCGTGGCGCGGATCACGCGGTGGCAGGGGATGAGGTAGCTGACCGGATTGCTTCCCACCGCCGCGCCGACGGCGCGGGAGGCCTTGGGGTCGCCCACCGCTGCGGCAATATCGCCGTAGGTCGTGACGCTGCCGGCGGGAATCTCCAGCAGCGCGCGCCAGACCTTCAGTTGGAAGTTCGTCCCCTTCACGTGCAGCGAGAGCGAGGGGATGCGGTTGCTGCCCGGCGGGGGGAAGGCCTTGGCCGCCGCGCCACGCGTGGCGGCCTGGCTGGGCACGAGCTCGGCGAGCGGCCAGTCGCGGCGCAGGCAGTCGAGCGCGTCGCGCCGCGTCATCGGCGCCACGAAGGCGAGGTGGCAGACCCCGCGCGGCGTCACGGCAATCAGGCACTCCCCGAATGGCGTGGGATGGAATCCGTAGCGCACCGTCACGCCGAGCCCGCCGCGCTGCAGCTCGCCCGGCGTCACGGCCTCGGCGTTCACCACGAGGTCGTGCAGCCGCCCGGGCCCCGAGAGTCCGGCCTCGTAGGCCACGTCGAGCACCGGCCGCCGCTCGCGCAGCAGCCGCTTCACCACCTCGGCGGTGCGATGCTGCACGAAGCGCTTGGGGCTGATTCCCGCCCAGCGCGTGAAGAGTTTCTGGAAATGCGTCTCGCTCAGCCCAACGTGCCGCGCGACCGTCGCCAAGGTCGGTGCGGTGGCGCGCGCGCTGTCGAGAAAGCGAATGGCCTTCTCGATGCGGGCATAGTCGGCGGTGAGTGCGGTGGCGTCCATCAGTCGGCTCCTATGAGGTGATGACTGCACGGTAGGCCGTCCGCGCGCTGCCGCCCACCCGATTCCTGCGGTCAGTAATCGACCGGCCGCAGGTAGCTCTCCCCAATGGCGGCGGCGCTCAGCATCGCCACCGTCGGCAGCTTCCGCTTCCAGTGCGTCGAGTCGAGCCGCGTGGTCACCAGGCGCAGCGCCTCGGCATCGATGCCGCGCGCGAGCAGCTCGTCGCGCGACCAGCCGTGCAGCAGCCAGTTGAGGATCTCGTCGGCGGCGGCGTACGACACGCCGAAGTCGCCTTCGTCGGTCTGGCCGGCGACGAGGTCCGCGCTCGCGGGCTTGACGACGATCTCCTCCGGCACGCCGAGCCACGCGGCGAGCGCCCACACCTGCGTCTTGAAGAGATCGCCGATGGCGTTCACGGGCGGCGAGTCGTCGGCGTGCCAGGTGAAATAGCCGAGCAGCCGCTCGCTCTTGTTGCCGGTGCCGAGCGGCAGGGCGTGGTGTTTGGCGGAGAGGTCAAACAACGCGATCATCCGCATCCGCGCCATCACATTCCCGCGGCGCGATGCGCCCGCGTCGGGCTCGGTGGCGAGGTAGCCGTCGACGGCGGCGGAGATGTCGAGCGTGCGGCCCTCGATGCCGAGCTGATCGATGAGCAACTGCGCGTGCGCGAGCGAGCTGGGGCTCGAGGTGCGGTACGGCAGTCGCACGCCGATGACGTTCTTGGGCCCGAATGCGCGCGCCGCGAGCGTGGCGACCACGGCCGAGTCCACGCCGCCCGAGATGCCGAGGATTGCCTTGGTGAACCCGCGCCGCGAGAACTCGTCGCGGAGGAACTGGACGAGCCACTGCTCCACGAGGGCGGCGTCAATATCCAGGGACGGTGGCGTGCCGCCGGCCGTCAGTGGGGCCGAGGTCACCGGCAGCGGCGCGTGTACGACGCCGGTGGCTGGCTTGGCGCCGACGGAGCGACGTGGGGCGTCCGCGGCCTCGGCGGCGACGACCGGTGGGGTGGGCGACAGGCCCAGCACCCGGTCCAGTTCCTTTCGCAGGAACGGCAGCGCGTTGCGCAGGTCGGAGAGCAGCGGCAGGTCCGAGCGCACGCGCGCGAGGTCCGCGAGGTCGACCGTGGCCGTGGCGAGCGCCTCCTCGAAGATTGGCGCGCGCACGCGAACGTCGCCGCGCGGGCCGGCGATGAGCGAGCCGCCCTGGAACATCCGGCCGCCTTCGCTGCCCACGAGGTTGGTGAGGACACAGAACACGCCGTGCTCGTCGGCGATGTCGCGGACGAGCCGCTCCCACCGCTCGACGCTGCCGGGGCCCGGGACCTTGTCGTCGCGGGGCGCGGCGCCACGCGCGGGGGCGGCCGCGAGCACGCAGATCACCTGCGCGCCATCGAGTGCCGCGATCGTCCCGGTGAGCGAGTGCCACGCATCCTCGCAGACGAGGATCGCCGCGCGCCCCCACGCGGTATCGAACGCCTGCACGCCGTGGCCGCGTTCGACGAAGCGTTCCTCGTCAAAGAGCGAATAGGTGGGGAGGAAGTTCTTGCGATGGACGTGCCGCACCTTCGCACGCCCTCCGCCACCCAGCCCGATGCAGGCCGCGCTGTTGTGGAGCGTGCCCTCGTGGCGTTCGTAGAAGCCAAGGATCACGTCGAGCGCCGGCAGCGTGGGTGCCAGGTGGTGCAGTCGGTCGTCGAGCGCCGCGGCGAGGGCGTCGGCGCCGAGCGCGATCTCGCGCACGCCCCCTTCGACGAAGTAGCCCGAGGTCACGGTCTCGGCAAAGACCACCAGTTGCGGTGCGGGGTCGAGCGTGGCCGACTGCGCCACGAGCGAGGCGATCCGGTCGAGATTGGCGGCGAGGCCCCCCTTCCGGGGGCGGAACTGCGGGAGCGCGACGGTGAGCATCGACTGAAAGTTGTCACGGGGGAGGGCGTAGGGCGAGGCGGCGGGTCCGGAGGCGGCCCGCGACCGCACCCCTAGGGGCGATCCTGTGTAGAATCAGTCACTCGTGTACGCACCGTCCCGCCTCCGCCGGCTCCTCCCGATGGTTCCGCTCGTCCTTGGCGTCCTCCGCGCCGGGGAGGCGCGGGCCCAGGCGGCGCCGGCGGAACCCTGGCAGATCATCCAGCCGGCGCAGTCGTCGCTGGTGTTCGCGCGCGACGGCACGCTGATCGGCGAGATCGGGAAGGAGTGGCGCACCAACATCGCCATCGCGAGCCTGCCGGCGTACGTCCCGGCCGCGTTCGTCGCGGTGGAGGACCGGCGGTTCTACCAGCACGACGGCGTGGACCTCGTCGGCATTGCGTCCGCCATCAAGGACAACATCCTCGGCGGGAGCCGCGGGGCGAGCACCATCACGCAGCAGCTCGTGGGCAATATGCATCCCGAGATCATCGACCGGTCGGATCGCTCGATCAGCCGGAAGGTGCGCGAGCAGTCGGCGGCGCGGGAGATGGAGCGCCACTACACCAAGGCGCAGATCCTTGAGGCGTACCTCAACCAGATTCACTTCGGGCGCGGGTGGTATGGCATCGAGAGCGCGGCGCGGCATTACTTCGCCAAGCCTGCGAGCGCGCTGACGGTGGCCGAGGCGGCATCGCTGGCCGCACTCCCCAAGGGCCCCGCGCTCTACGACCCCATCCGCTTCGCCGACCGCAACCGCGACCGGCGGAACACGATCCTGATCCTGATGCGCGACCAGGGCTTCATCACGGCCGAGCAGGCGCGCGCCGCCCGCGCGGAGCCGCTGCGGGTCGCGCCGCGCGCCGGAATGTCCGCGCCGGCTCCCTATCTGGTGGACGCCGTGCGCGCGCAGATCGAGAGCGCGGGGATCCCGGTGTCCGAAGGCGGCTACCGCATCACGACGACGATCGACCCCGCGCTGCAGCGCGCGGCGGAGTCGGCGCTGCAGGACGGCACGGCCGCCATTGAGGCGGACGCGCGGTATCCGCACCCCAAGAAGGCGGACCACCGTAGCGGGTCGCCCGTGTATCTCCAGGGTGCGGTGGTGGCGATGGACCCCGCGACGGGCGATGTGCAGGCGCTCGTCGGCGGCCGAGACCATCCCACGGCGCCGTTCAATCGCGTGACCAACGGCGTGCGTCAGCCCGGTTCGACCTTCAAGCCGATTGTCTATGCGCGCGCCGTGATTGACTCGCTCCCGCCGACCGCCATCGTCAACGACGATTCCATCGAGGTGGTCTATGACCGCCAGTGGTACAGTCCAAAGAATGCGGACGGCGCGTTCCTGGGCCCCATCACGTTGCGCACGGCGTTGGCGCGGTCGCGGAATCCGGTGGCGGTGAACCTCTGGCTCCGTGCCGGCGCCGACTCCGTGATCGCGTTGGCGCGCCGGATGGGGCTCACCTCGCCGATCGCGCCGTACCCGTCGAGCGCCATCGGTGCGTCGGCGGTGCGCCCGATCGATCTCGTCGCCGCGTTCACGGCCTTTGCCAACCTCGGCACGCCCGTGGAGCCGCGCTTTGTGATACGCGTGCAGGACCGCTCCGGCCGCACGGTGTACGGCCAGGAGCCGCGCTTCCTGCCGCCGGCGATGGACTCGGCCGTGGCGTTCGTGACGGTGCAGATGTTGCGCGGCGCGGTGGACCACGGCACCGGCGGCGCCGTGCGTCGCTATGTCCCCCCCGAGGTTCCCGTGGCGGGCAAGACCGGCACCACCGACGACAACGCCGATGTGTGGTTCGTGGGGATGACGCCCAACCTGGTGGCCGGCGTCTGGCTGGGGTTCGACCGGCCGAAGATGATTGCGCCGGGGGCAGGCGGGGGTGGGCTGGCGGCGCCGATCTTCGGGCAGATGGTCGCGCGGTGGGGCGGGGCGTCCACGACCGAGTGGACGGTGCCGTACGGCGTGGTGGCCGCGGAGATCGACCGCGAGACCGGGGCGCTGGCCGAGGCGTGGACGCTGCCCGAGCAGCGGGTGACGGAATACTTCGTGGCGGGGACGGAGCCGCCGGCGCTGCGAATCGATGCGCGCCGCCTGTTCGGGTTCGGCCCGATGCCGGTCTTTTGACCGACGGCCCTTCGAATGCCGCCCGGCGCGTTGTGACGCAAGTCCTTCCCATAGCCCCCGTGGAGGGTGGCAGATTTCACGGATGA
This sequence comes from uncultured Gemmatimonas sp., assembly GCA_964466515.1. Lineage (GTDB taxonomy): Bacteria > Gemmatimonadota > Gemmatimonadetes > Gemmatimonadales > Gemmatimonadaceae > Pseudogemmatithrix. The sequence continues at coordinate 6,742 of CAYXQS010000066.1, forward strand.
TGCCTGACGTCCGCCGCGCGCTGGCCCGCGCGCTCTGTGTGGTGCCTGCGACCCTCGTCGCCCTCAGCTGCGAGGGTGCGCCGACTGCGGGCGGGGACGCCACGGACTACGTGCTGGAGCTGCGCTGGTTGGGGACGCCTCCCGCCGGCGCGACGCTGGCCGCGTTTGAGACCGCGCGCGCGACGCTCACGAGCACGATTGTCGGCCCGGTGCCGGCGGTGCTCGCGCCCGCCAACTTCAACGTCAGTCAGTGCAATCCCGGTGACGCGCACCTGGCGGGATTCCCGAACGTCACGAGCCGCCAACTGAAGGGGCTTGTCATCTACATCCTCGTCCGCCCGATGGATGGCGCGGGCGGCACGCTCGGCTCCGCGGGCCCCTGCCTCGTCCGCGGCGAATCGGCAAACCACCTCCCCGCGCTCGGCGTGATGCAGTTCGACGAGGTGGACGTGGCGGCGCAGACGGCCGAGCGGCTCGAGCGGATCGTGCTGCACGAGATGCTGCACGTGGTGGGTGTGGGGACCATCTGGCCCGACCTCGACCTCTTGATTGACAGCGCAACGACCGACGCCCGGTTCATTGGGCCGCGGGCACGCGCGGCGTGCGCGAACGTCAATGGCGGCGGCGCCCACTGCGCGGACAACGTCCCGGTCCACAGCGACACCGCGGCCGGTGCGGCGGGCTCGTCGTACGCGCACTGGCGGGAGTCGCTGTTCACCACCGAACTGATGACGCCGTTCCTGAACGCCGGGGGCGTGCCGATTCCCTTTTCGGCAATGACGATCGAGTCGCTGGGCGACCTCGGGTACGTGGTGTCGGCCCTGCCCGCGCAGGCGTTCACCGTAACTGGTACGTTGTTGTGGGCGGATGACGGGGGGCAGCCGGGCCCCGGGTTTGTGATGAGCGAGCCCACACGCCCAGTATATGTTGTCGATTCCGCAGGCCGGCTCACGCCTTTCAGGACTCAGCGATGACGCGATGGATCGCGGTGGCAGCGATGGTGGCGGTGTCGGGATGCGAGCGTCGGGCCGCGATGCCGCAGGATGCGGGCGACTCCACGGCCGTGGCAGACTCGGCCGCCGCAATGCGCGGCGCCGATTCCGCAATCCGCATCGACTCCGCAGGCCGCGCCGATTCTGCCAAGCTCGCCGAGGCCGCCGCGACGACCAAGGCAGCGACCAAGGCGCCGGCCAAGGTCCCGGAGATCATCGGGCACGACTCGGCGTTTGGGCCAATTGGGTCCGTGGATTCCACGGGCAAGCTCACGCCGACCCCGGCGAAGCGCCCGTAGCGTAGCGATGGACACATCAGGCATTCACAGCACCAACTTCCCTCAGGGGTTCCCGTGATGAAGCGCACTGCAGTCCTCCTCTCCCTTCTCGTCGTTGGCGCCGCGTGCGCGGACGATCCGGCACCGGTGCCGGCATCGCTCGACGCGGTGTCGGCGGTCACGCTCCCGGCCGCGACGGTCGCGACGGTCGTCGCCACGTCGCCGACCTTCGAGGTCCGCACGGCGAGCGGGAAGCCCATCAAGGGCGTTCCGGTGACGATCACTGCGGGTGCCGGGAGCGGATCGCTCGCCAGCTCGCCGGCGAAGTCGCTCAAGGGCCCGACCTCGATCGGCACGTGGACGCTCGGCACCGCGTCCGGCACGCAGACGGTGACGGTGTCGGCGGCGGGCCTGCCGGACCTCGTGTTTACCATCGAGGCGACGTCGGCGGCCGCGACCACAATGGCGATCCTCGAGGGTGACGATCAGCGCGCGCCGGAGAACGGGCCGATTCCCAATCCGATCCGTGTACGGATCGCCGACGCGCACAACAACGGCGTGCCGGACGTGACGGTGACGTGGACGGTGACGGGGGGCGGCGGGGCGCTGCCCGGCGCGACGACCTCGCAGACGAATGCGTCGGGCGTGGCCACGGCACCGACCTGGACCGTGGGAATCGAGGGGAGCGGCGAGCAGATCCTGACCGCGACCGCCACCGGGCTGAACGCCGTGCAGTTCAGTGCGGTCGTTCAAGATCCGCCCGCGGAGATTACCGTGGAGGTCGAGCCGCCGCTGACGGTGCCGGTGGGGCTCGCGCTTGTGACGGCGCCGACCTTTGTGGTGCGCGACGCCAATGGAAACCCGCTCTCGGGCGTGCCGGTGACGATCGTGGTGACGGCAGGGACGGGATCGGTCACGAACAAGCCGACGGTCTCGCTTGGCGGAGAGACGCCGATTGGCACCTGGACCATCGGCACGACGCCGGGCCCGCAGACGGTGACGGTGTCCGTGGACGGCGTGCCGGACGCGGTGTTCACGACGACGTCGGTGGTGGGCCCGCCGTCGTCGCTGCTGGTGATTGCGGGCGGTGGCCAGAGCGCACTGGCGGGCACCGCGCTGCCGGTGCCGCTGCAGGTGCGTGTGCGCGATGCGTTCCTGAATCCGTTGCCGGGCGTGACGGTGGAGTGGCACGTGACGGCGGGCGGCGGCGAGGTCGCGGCGGCCTCGTCGGTATCGAACGGTGCCGGTGAGGCGACGGCACCGCAATGGACGCTCGGGAGATTCGGTGGCCAGCAAAGGATGACGGCGGTGGCAGGGGCCGCAAACCTGCAGATTCCGGCCAACATCCAGTCGGACTATGTACTCGACCTCCGTTGGGTGAGTCCGCAGCCTGGCGGCGGCGTCCTCGAGGCCTTCACGCGCGCGGTCGATCGGATCGAGGCGACGATTGTCGGTGCGCAGCCCGATTTGGTCTTCACCAACTTCGCGGTGAATCCGCTGTGCGTCCCCGGGATCACGCTCAACGAGACCGTCCCCGGGATCATCATCTACGCGAACGTCGAACCGATTGACGGCCCGGGCGGCACGCTCGGCTCCGCCGGTCCGTGCTACACGCGGAACTCCAACGGACTCACGGTGGTGGGCCGGATGCGCTTCGACAGCGCGGACCTCGACAATATGCTCGCGGCCGGCACGCTCGAGTCGGTGGTGTTGCACGAGATGTTCCACATCATCGGCATCGGGACGCTCTGGACGGGCCTCGGCCTCAAGGTCGGGGACGCGCCGGGCTCGACGCCGTTCTTCACCGGTGCGCAGGCGACGTCGGCCTGCATCAACGACAACGGCGGCGCGGCGGTCTGCTCCGGCACCGGCGTGCCGATCGAGGACTGCCTCAACCTCACCGGCTCGTGCGGCGGCGGGACCATCAATGCGCACTGGAAGGAATCGACCTTCCGCCTCGAGCTGATGACCGGTTTTGCGAGCCCGGGCACGAATCCGATGTCGAAGTTCACGGTCCTCTCGCTCGCCGATATGGGCTATACGGTGAACGTGAACACGGCGGACGCGTACACGGTGCCGCCGCCGGGATTCCAGTCGCTGATCACGCCGTTCACGGTCAAGCTCAGTGAGCCGACCGGCCCGATTGCGGCGCTGGATGCCACCGGTACCGTGGTGCGCACCTACCCGAACCAACCCAACGACCACTAGTCGTTGGGCGGGGCACGCAAGCGAGCGGGGGGCGGCGCCGGTGGCGCCGCCCCCCGCTCGCCGTTCTCTCCCTGCCGTGCTACGCCACGACGGCGAGCGGCTCCGACGTTCCCTTGGCCGGTTCCGGCAGCAGCGCGAGCTTCAGCACATCCTCGAGCGACTCGACGAAATGGAAGCGCAGCACCTTGCGCGCCTCCTCGGGCACGTCCTCCACATCCGCCTCGTTGTCCTTTGGCAGGATGATGTCGGTGATCCCCGCGCGGAGCGCGCCGAGCACCTTCTCCTTGACGCCGCCAATGGGGAGTACGCGGCCGCGCAGGGTGATTTCCCCCGTCATCGCCATATCCTTTCGCACCGGACGTCCGCTCATCTCGCTGGCGAGCGCGGTGGAGATCGCGACGCCGGCGGACGGGCCGTCCTTGGGAATCGCGCCCGCGGGGACGTGAATGTGCGTCTCGACCGTCCCGAGTCGTGAGCGTGGGATGCCGAGCTTCTCGGCGTTCTTGGTGACGTAGGTGAAGGCCGCGCGCGCCGACTCCTTCATCACGTCGCCGAGCTGGCCGGTGAGGATGAGCGAGACCGGTGCGCCGGTGGCCTCACCCGCGGCGGGCGTGGCGAGCGCGCGCACCGACGCCTCGACGAACATAATGTCGCCGCCCATCGGCGTGTAATACATCCCCGTCGCGGTGCCCACCTCGTGCGCGGCGATGGCCTTTTCCGGATGCACCTTCGGCCGGCCGAGGAGCTCGCGCACCTCGTCGGCGGAGATGATGCCGTCGGCGGTGACGTCCTTGCCTTCCTTGGTGGCGAGTCGGCGCGCCACCTTGCGCGCCACCTTGCCCACCTCGCGCTCGAGCTGGCGCACCCCGCTCTCGCGCGTGTACTTGCTCACGAGCGCGGCGATGGCCTCGTCGTCAAACGCGACCTTCTTGTCGCCCAGCCCGTTCTCCTCGAGCTGGCGCGGGATCAGGTACTTCCTGGCAATCTCCGCCTTCTCGCGCTCGGTATAGCCGGCGAACTCCACGACCTCCATTCGGTCGAGCAGCGGGCCGGGAATGTTCTGGATGAAATTCGCGGTCGCGATGAACAGCACCTCGGAGAGATCGAAGGGGATCCCGAGGTAGTGGTCGGTGAAGCTGTCGTTCTGCGCGGGATCGAGCACCTCGAGGAGCGCGCTCGACGGGTCGCCCTGGTACGACGTGCCGAGCTTGTCGACCTCGTCCAGCAGGAAGACCGGGTTCTTGGTGCCGGCCTGCTTCATCCCCTGGATGATGCGGCCGGGCATCGCGCCCACGTAGGTGCGGCGATGGCCGCGGATTTCGGCCTCGTCGCGCACGCCGCCCAGCGACACGCGCACG
>CAYXQS010000067.1:0-11560 GCA_964466515.1 uncultured Gemmatimonas sp.
TGCGGCGCTGCAGGGAACTCGGGATCATCCTCGTCTACGACAACGCCTACTCGGAGATGACCTTCGACGGGTACGTGGCGCCGAGCATCTTTGACGTGCCGGGCGCGCGCGACGTGGCGATTGAGTTCCACTCGATGTCGAAGACCTACAATATGACCGGGTGGCGGTGCGGCTGGGCGTGCGGGAATCCGGCGCTGGTGGCCGCGCTGGCCAAGACGAAGAGCTTCCTCGACACCGGCCAGTTTATGGCGGTCCAGGCGGCCGCGGTGGCCGCGCTGGAGCACGGCACGGCGTGGGTGCCGGGGAACGTGGCGGTGTTCAGGGAGCGACGCAATGCCGCCGTGGCGGCGTTCCGCGCCAACGGCTTCGCCGTGGGCGATCCGCCCAAGGCCTCGATGTATCTCTGGGTGCCGCTCCCGCCGCACGTGCCGTCGCTGGCGTTCCACGAACGGCTGATGGAGGAGGAAGGCGTGATCGTGCTGGCGGGCTCGTCACTCGGGAAGGGCGGGGAAGGCTTCTTCCGCGTCTCGTTCATCACGAGTCCCGCGCGGATTGCGGAGGCGGCGGTACGCGCGGGGCGCGTGCTGCAGCGGATGAATGGGGCGCGGTAGCAGGGCCGGCGCCTTCCTGTGGGTCGCGGCGGCGTGTGCGCACTCGCCGCCCGCGCGAGAGTCTGGCGATTCCGCTGGCCTCGCTCGGGTGGCACGAGGTGGATCCGATGAAGGCGAAGTATCGCGTGACGGTCCTCTTTGTGGAGCGCGACATCGTGCGGTGGAGGGAGGTCGTGGCGCCTACCGCCGGCGGAGGCACCTGCTGGTTGCCGTACGCGATGACGCGGTTCGTCCGCGGGTTTGCGATTGAGCGCATCGGCGATGGCGCGGTGTTCTGGCGGACCTACCCCGGCGGCTGGCTCGATGCCCGGGCCGCCGAGCAACGCTTCAGCGAGGACGTGCTGGGGTTCGCCCTGTCGGGTGCCGCGGCGTTTGCGGACACGACCTGGGCCGTGCGGCCACCCGTGGGGTTCACCGAGTGCAGGTACAGAGCGCCCGCCCAGCCCACGGGCCGGCCCGTTCAGACGCGTATGCCTCCCGTCCGAGACCCCGTGCGCCCGCCTCCCGAGGCCCCACGGCCCAACCAACCACGGTCCCCTCGCGTATGAGTGGAGTGGTCCAACTCAATTCCGGAGTTCCGATGCGTCCGTTGATGTTCGTCGCCGTGGCGTCCCTCACCCTTGGCTCCGTCGCGTCGGGGCAGCGCGCGATGCAGCCCAGCGACTGGCACCGCCTCACCACCGTTTCGCAGCCGGCGATGTCGCCGGACGGCCGCGTGGTCGCCTTCACCGTCACCACGGTGAACGAGCGCGAGAACAAGCGGCACCAGGAGGTCTGGGTGGTTCCCACGACCTCGGGCCCGCCGGTGCGCTACACCACGCCCGCGTTCGAAAGCTCCAACCCGCGCTTCTCGGCGGACGGCAAGTATCTCCTCTTCACGTCACAGCGCGCGGGCGGTTCCGGCGCGACGTGGGCCATCCGGATGGACGCGCCCTCGGGCGAAGCCACCCAACTGACGGATTATCCGTCGGGGTCGTGGCCGCGCGACGGCAAGTTCGCGGTCTTCACGGCGCCGGCGACGACGGACTCCGTGCCGACGGTGATGGCGGGCCGCGGCGGCGATGCGCCGGCCGACCCGTACGCGCGGATGCAGCCGATGGCGCGTCCGCCCTTTGGCGCGATCACCAAGCCCGTGGACCCCACGCGCTTTGACGGTCGGCACATCACCGAGGCGCGGTACAAGGCGAACGGGCCGGGATTCCTCCCCGGGCCGCGCAGCGAGCGCGTGATCCGTCCGCAGCAACTGTTCACGCAGACGCCCGGCGCCAAGCGCGTGCAGGTGACCAACACGGCCTACTCGCACCGCAACGCGACGGTCTCGCCCGACGGGCGCTTCGTGGCGTTCGTGGCGGACGCCGAGCTGCGGCCGGACTCCATCGTGCAGGCCATCAACGATTCCATCAGCCGACTGCCGTACGATGCCGCCCGCGATGAGGCGCCGCGCAACGACAGCGAGATCTTCATCGTCCCCGTGGCCGGCGGCGCCCCGCGCAGGCTCGCGGTGCACGGCGGCACCGAGTCGAGCCTCACCTGGAGCCCGGACGGCCGTCGCCTCGCGTTCGTGGGCCGCGCGACGCGCACGGCGAATGCCCGATTGATGGTGGTGGACGTGGCCAACGGGGCGCTCGCCAACCTGACGCCCGACTGGCAGTACGAGCCGCAGGGAATGGAGTGGCTCCCCAACGGCGACATTGCGATGTGGGCCGACATCGGCGGGCGGAGCGCGCTGCATATGGTGAATGCGCGCAACGGCCAGATGCGCGAGGTGATCAGCGGGCGTCGCAAGGTGCGCGAGTTCTCGTTCGACGCGCAGGGGCGTCAGGTCGCGTACGTCTCGACGAGCGTGACCAAGCCGACGGAGCTGTATCTCGCCGGCGTGGACGGCCGCGGCGAGCGGAAGCTCACGGCGTTCAACGACGCGCTCAACGCCGAGGTGGCGTGGTCCGACGCGGAGCGCTTCACGTATCCCTCGGTGGGTGGCGTGCCGATCGAAGGATGGCTGATGAAGCCCTTTGGCTACACCGAGGGCCGGAAGTACCCGCTGGTGCTCTACATCCACGGCGGCCCGCACAGCCAGTACGGGGAGCAGTGGTTCGACGAGACGCAGAACCTCGCCGCGGCGGGCTTCCTGGTGCTCTACACGAATCCGCGTGGGTCGAGCGGCTACGGCGCGGACTTCACCTTCTCCACGCGCGGGCGGTGGTTTGCGGAGGACTACGAGGACCTGATGAAGGCGGTGGACCTTGCCGCGGCGCGCGCGGACGTCGACTCCACGAAGATGGGCGTCACCGGCGGCTCGTACGGCGGCGTGATGACGGCGTGGGTGACGGTGAAGACCAGCCGCTTCAAGGCGGCGCAGGCCGACCGGATGATCTCCAACTGGTGGAGCTGGTACGGCACGAGCGATGCGCAGGGACTGACGGAGTTCGAGTTCTTCGGACGCCCCTGGGACAACCCGGCGATGTACGACACGCTCTCGCCGATCCGCTACGTGCGGCAGGTGACGACGCCGACCTTCATCCTGCAGTCCGAGGAGGACCACCGCACGCCGATGACGGACGCGGAGCAGTGGTTCGCGGCGCTCAAGCGGCAGGGGGTGCCGGTGGAGTTCGTGCGCTATCCGCGTTCCACGCACGACCTGTCGCGCACCGGCGAGCCGTGGCTGCTTGTCGACCGCCTCGGGCGGTTGCGGGACTGGTTTGGGTACTGGCTCAAGTAGTTCTCACGGATGCACGAAGGGCTCCCTGCCAGTCGTTCGGGGAGCCCTTCGTGCATCCGTAAGTGCCGGCTACTCGCCAGCCTTCACCGCGTATTCCAGCCGTCCTGAGAAGTAGTCCTTGGTCAGCTTGGCCACGGTGCCGCCCAACACGAAGAGGCCGATGAGGTTCGGCAGTGCCATAAACCCATTGAGCAACGTTCCGATGGCCCAGACGAGCGGTACGGAAATCACCGACCCCACCATAATCAGCGCCACGAACAGGGCGCGATAGAGCTTGATGCGTGACGAGCCGAACATAAACTCGAAGCACTTCTCTCCGTAGTAGCACCACCCGATGAGCGTGGAGAATCCGAACAGAAAGCTCGAGAGGGCGACGATGGCCGACGCACCAGGAATCGTGGTGCCGAGGGCCGCGGCGGTGAGGTCGCCGCTCGCGCCCTGGAAGGCGGGGTCGGTCCATAGTCCCGACTCGAGAATCACGAACGCCGTCATCGTGCAGACGACGATGGTGTCGATGAAGACCTCGAACACGCCGACCGTGCCTTGCTCGACGGGGTGCCTTACGTTGGCCACGCCGTGGGCGATGGGAGCCGAACCGAGGCCGGCTTCATTGGACAGCACGCCGCGGCTCACGCCGGCTTGGATGGCCTGCGCCACGGTCGCGCCGGCGAATCCGCCGACCGCCGCCGTGGGCGTGAACGCCTCCGCAACGATCAAGTAGAGCACGTCGGGGAGCTTTGTGATGTTGAGCAGGACGAAGGCCAGTCCCGCGAGCACGTAGATGACAATCATCGCCGGAACAAGCTTCTCCGACGTCTTGGCGATGCGTTGGATGCCGCCGAGGAGCACGGCGCCCACGGATACCGTGATGAGGATGCCGGGAACCCAGAGCGGAACGCTGATGCCGGCGATGGTGTCCATCGCACTGACAAATGTACGGGCGACGGTGTTCGACTGCGCCATATTCCCAGTGCCGAACAGCGCGGCGCACATCCCGAAGAAGGCGAACATCATCGCCAGCGCCTTGCCGAGGCCGGGACTCTTGATGCCGCGCTGGATGTAATACATTGGGCCGCTCGCGAGTTCGCCATTAGCAGTACGGACGCGGAAGTGCACGCCGAGCACGGCTTCGGAGAACTTGGTGGCCATCCCGAGCGTTGCCGTCATCCACATCCAGAAGATCGCGCCCGGTCCGCCGATGAGGATCGCGGTGGCGACGCCGCCGATGTTCCCGTTACCCACTGTGGCCGCGAGTGCCGTCGAGAGCGCCTGGAACGGCGTGATCGTCCCGGCCGCGCCTTCCTTCTTGTCGAAGAGACCAGCGAGCGACAGTCGCACGGAGGTCCGGAACCGCACGATCTGCACGAAGCCCGTGCGCCAGGTCAGCCAGGCGCCGACAATCAGCAGGAGCAGCGGCATCACGAACGGCTGCCACACCCAGGCGTCCACTGCGGTGATCTGGTCGGTCAGTTGATTCATTGCGGATCTCGAAGAAGGAGGGGAATGGGGCTGCGGTTCCTCAGCCGGCGAACATCCCGCGCGCGGTCATCACGATGACGAAGAGGATCGCGAGCGGTGACACGTACTTGATAAGAATCACCCACAGGCCGGCGGCCGGGAATGTGGAGCCCTCGGCCTTGAGCTCGGCGAGGGCCTTGTCCGCACCCCACACCCAGCCGACGAAGATGGCAATCAAGAGTCCACCGATCGGCAGGGCCCAGTTGTTCCAGACCGTTGCCATCAACGTGAGGAAGTCCATCTCGACGACCGGGAGGTTCGAGAGGCCGGCCACGGCGCCTTGGGAGAGCACCGAAGGCACGGCGAGCGCCGTAATCAGGAGGGAGAGTCCAATGACGGCCTTGCGGCGGTTCCAGCCGCGGTCGACCAGCGCGGAGACCGGGACCTCGAGCAGCGAAATCGTGCTGGTGAGCGCCGCGAGCCCCAGCAGGATGAAGAAAGCGGCACCGAAGAGATGCCCGCCCGGCATCGTGGCGAAGAGCTGTGGTAGCACCGCGAAGATTAGGCCCGGGCCGCCAGCAGTTGGATCGAATCCGAGGATCGAGAAGCCGGCCGGGAAGACGATGAAGCCCGCGAGGAGCGCCACGACCGTGTCGAGGCTCGCGACCCAGCCCGCGGCAGATACCACGCTTTCCTTTTTGGACAGGTAGCTCCCGTAGGTGATCATACAGCCCATTCCCAGCGACAACGAGAAAAACGCCTGTCCGAGCGCCGCGTTCAGCACGTTGATGCTCGTGATCTTGGAGAAGTCGGGCTGCAGGTAGTAGGCCACCCCCGCGCCCGCGCCGGGCAGCGTGAGCGCCCGAATCGCCAGAAGGATGAGCAGGATCAGCAGGGCGGGCATCATCACCTTGGATGCCCGCTCGATGCCCTTCTGGACGCCGCCGAGCAAGATGCCGGCCGTCACCGCGAGGACGGCGAGGGAGAGCGCGACGTTCTTGCCGCCGCTGGCGACGAACTCCGTGAAGAAGGCCCCGACCTGCTCGGGGGTCCCGCCCACGGCGCCGCTCGCGCTGAACCAGATGTACGCGAGGGTCCATCCGGCGATGACGGCATAGAAGGAGAGGATCCCGACCCCCGCCACGACCCCGAGCGCGCCCACGACCCACCAGGGGGTTTTCGGCTTGGTGACCGCGAACGCCTCGATGGGCGACTTGCCGGAACTGCGGCCGAGCGCGAGCTCGGCGATCATAATCGGGAAGCAGATCAGAAAGACGCACCCGAGGTACAGCAGCACGAAGATCGCACCGCCGCCGCGGCCGACCTGCATCGGGAAACCCCAGATATTGCCCAAGCCGACTGCGGAGCCTGCCGCAGCCAGGATGAAGCCAAGGCGGGAACCCCAGTTGGCGCGTGCAGCGGTGTCAGTCATCGCGGAATCACTCGTTGGAAAATGGTCGGGACGACGGGCGCATTGCGGGATGCAGCCGTTTCGCGTCCGAAATGACTCCGCCCGCAACTCGGATAGCTTACCGGCTACCCAGAGAGAGTCAAGCGCTACGGCGCGTCAGTGGCCAGTGAGGGCGTCGTTTTTGCCCGGGGGACGTCCGTGACCCCGCCCGAGACAATGAACGCCAGGACGTCCGAACTCACCGCGTCGAGCCGCTGGACGCGGGCGGTGGGGACCACCACCAACTGGCCCGCGAAGTTGTAGGACTGCGGGAAGTACACCGCGACGTCCTTGGCCAGACCCAGGGCTTCCAGCGACTGCTGGGTGATGAACCCGAAGGTGCGTACCGCCCCGTCCGCGGAGAACTGCACCAGGACGGGCGCGTCGAAGCGGCGCTTCTCCCCCACAAAGGCGTTGAGGAGATCCTTGGTGGAGTTGTAGAGCAGCCGCACGAACGGCAGCCGCTCCAGCGCCGCCTCCACCGCGTCCATTACTTGGTTCCAGAGGAAGGTGGACCCCAGGAACCCGACGCCGGTGATGGCCGCCAGGGTGATCAGGAACCCCGCGCCCGGGATCGGGAGCCCGAGCCACCCGTCGATGCTGGTGAAGATGATCCAGCACACCGCACCCGTCACCACCAGCGGCACCGTGAGCACGAGGCCGCGGAGAAAGTAGGTGACGACGCGCTTCATCGGGGGGGCGGCCTTGAGGCGGGGCTTGGACACGGGTTCCCTGGGTGGGGGGTGCAGGGAAAGTAACGCCTCCTAGCGGTCGCCGAACGTCCTTGGCTCCAGCGACCGGAGGTACTTCCAGACCGCCGCCAACTCGATGTCCGTCATCAGGCGCGTCGCCGTCACCGGCATCATCGGATCGAGCGCCGACCCGTCCGGCCGGACGCCTTCGCGCAGCGCCCTCTTGAAGTCGTCGAAGCCGTAGTGCCCGATCCCGCCCACGGTGATGTTGGCCGGCGCCTTCCACTCGGGCGGCGTCCCGGGAATCTTCCCGCCGCCGTAGGTGGTCCCGTGGCAGCCGGCGCAGCCGACATCGCCGATGTACCTGCCGTAGGCGATGGTCGAATCCACCGGAACGCTCGGCACCGACTCGTTGCCGTGCGTCACGGCCTCGGCCGGGAAGAGCGGGAGCAGGCCGGCCGCGTAGAGGCCGCGTGCCACCGGGCCGATCGACAGCGGCGTCGGGTCACGGTCCACCGGCGAGATGGTGCGGAGGTACGCGATCAGGGCGCCCAGGTCCTCGTCCGACAGGTGCTGGTAGTCGTGCGACGGCATAATCACGAGGCGTCGGCCGTCGCGGGCGAGGCCGTGGCGGATGGCGCGCTCCAACTCGAGGTCGGTGTACGCCCCGCCCACGCCACCGCGGCCGCCCGTGAGGTTGGAGGCGAAGATCCGGCCGAACGCGGGGTCGTCGATCATCTGTGCGCCGCCGAGGTCGGCCGCGTGGCAGTCGGTACACTTGGCCAGCGAGCGGAGGATGTGCTCGCCGCGCGCCGCGCTCGCCGCATCCGTCGGCGCGCTGAAGGCGTGGGTGGGGAGTGCGATGCGCGCGTTGACCTGCGCACTCGTCCAGGCGTAGAGGCCGACGACGCCGACGCCCACGAGGCCGACGAGCGCACCGACGGTGACAAGGCCATAGCGAACGACTTTCCTGAGCACGGGATGCTCCTGCTTGGGTTCGGGTTGCCGGGAACTACGGGACGCCCCGAAGGCCGGTTTCCGGCCCGCCGGACCGGCGCCCCCGGCCGCGCCGATACCACCGGGGGACGGAAGGCCCTACAATTCAGCTATGTCCGCCTCCCCCAATCACGACCCGACCTCGTCGGGCGCGCACGCGGCCGTCGCGATGCCCGCCACCGCCGGCCCGCCGAATGCCACGCCTCCCGCTCCGTTGCCTCCGGCGGAGACCTGGTCCGTGGACGCCGCGCGCGAGCTCTACAAGGTTGACGGGTGGGGCGGCGGCTTCTTCGACATCAACGCGGCCGGTCACGTCGTGGTGCGCCCCGACGCCAACCAGCCGGAACGCGTGCTCGACCTCCACGAGCTCGCGCACGACCTCGAGGCGCAGGGCGTCGGCCTCCCGGTGCTCCTCCGCTTCTCGGACATCCTCAAGGCGCGGATCGAGATGCTCCACGCCCGCTTTGCCGCCGCCATCGCCGAGTTCCAGTACGAAGGGGGCTACACCACGGTCTACCCGATCAAGGTGAACCAGCAGCGCCACGTGGTGGAGGAGATCGTCGAGTTCGGGCAGGGGACGGGCGTGGGCCTCGAATGCGGGAGCAAGCCGGAACTGCAGGCGGTGCTCGCCCTCTCGGAGCGGACGGACCATCTCATTGTCTGCAACGGCTACAAGGACGAGGAGGTTATGCGCCTCGCCCTGATGGGCCAGAAGCTCGGCCACACGGTGATCATCGTGATCGAGCAGGTGAGCGAACTCGACGTGCTCCTCCGCGTGGCGGAGGAGATGCGGATCGCACCCACCGTGGGCGTACGGATCAAGCTCACGAGCGAGGGCTCGGGGCGCTGGGCGCAGTCGGGCGGCGAGAAGTCGAAGTTCGGGCTCACGGCCGCGCAATTGATGACGGTGATCGACCGGCTCAAGGCGGCAGGGAAGACGGCGTGGCTCCAACTGATCCACTTCCACCTCGGCTCGCAGATCACCGACATCCGGTTCATCAAGCGCGGGCTGCAGGAAGTGAGCCGGTTCTACGTGGAACTCCGCCGCCTCGGGCTCGACATCAAGTGGGTGGACGTCGGCGGCGGCCTCGGCGTGGACTACGACGGCTCGCAGTCCACCGCGCAGGCGTCGATGAATTACTCCGCGCAGGAGTACGCCAACGACATCGTCTATACGCTCGGGGAGACCTGCCGCGAGGAGTCGCTCCCGATGCCGCACATCATCTCGGAGTCGGGGCGCGCGCTCACGGCGCACCACGCGCTGCTGCTGCTCAGCGTGATCGACGTCGAGTCCGCGGCCCAGCCCACGCCGCCGACGCTCACCGAGGAGGACCACGCGCTGCTGCACGAGATGGCCGAGGACCTCAAGACGGTGTCGCGCAAGAACGTGTCGATGCGCCGCATCCGCGAGGTCTACCACGACGCGACCTTCGACAAGGAGCGCGCGCAGCAGCTCTTCAACTCCGGCGTGCTCTCGCTCCGCGAACGCGCGGTGGCGGAGCAGTTCTACCTGTGTACGCTCAATGCCGTCGCGCGGCTGATCGGCGCCAAGCGCGACCACTTTGACGACATCATCCGCGATCTCGATGCGGCGCTCGTCGACCGCTACTTCGCGAACTTCTCGCTCTTCCAGTCACTGCCGGACAATTGGGCGATCGACCAGCTCTTCCCGATTATGCCGATCCACCGGCTGGACGAGGCGCCGACGCGCCGCGGGACGATTCAGGACGTGACCTGCGACTCCGACGGCAAGATCGACCGCTTCATCGGCGGGCGCGACGGGCAGCCCTCGATGCCGCTGCACGCCTTCCGCGACGGCGAGGCGTACATCCTCGGGATCTTCCTCACGGGCGCGTACCAGGAGATCCTCGGCGACCTGCACAACCTCTTCGGCGACACCAACGCGGTACACATCCGGCTCCACGGCGATGCGTACGAGGTCACGCACCTCGTGCACGGCGACACGGTCACGGAGGTGCTGAACTATGTGCAGTTCCGGGCGTCGGATCTCCTCGCGACGTTCCGGCGGAAGGTCCAGGCCGCGCAGGGGATGAGCCGCGAGGAGGCGAATATGTTCATCGCCGAGTATGTGGCCGGCCTTGAGGGCTACACGTACCTCGAGGGAGAGGCCGCGCGTTGAGCTTCGAACATCTCCTGCTGGTCTTGGTCGCCACGATCGTGGCGACGAAGCTGTTCGGGGAGCTGGCACAGCGAATCGGCCAGCCGAGTGTCCTCGGCGAACTCCTGGCCGGCGTGGTGCTGGGCGCAAGCGTGCTCGGGGTGTTCGACCCCTCGGACCACGCGCTCCACGCCTTCGCCGAGCTCGGCATCCTGATTCTGCTCTTCCAGATCGGGTTGCACACGAACTTGCGGGCGCTCGCGAGGGTGGGGTCCACGGCCCTGGTGGTCGGGATCGTCGGCATCGTACTGCCGTTTGGCGGCGGCGTCGCCGTCGCACGGGCGCTCGGAGTGGAATGGTTGCCCACGCTCGTGATTGGGGCTGCCCTCACGGCGACTTCAATCGGCATTTCGGCACGGATCCTTTCTGACCTGGGCAGCCTGAACACGCCGGAGGGGCAGGTGGTCCTTGGCGCCGCCGTGTTCGACGACGTGATCGGGCTGGTGATGCTCTCGGTGGTCGCTGGGGTCGTGGGGGGCACAGAGCTCAGCGTCGCTGGCGTGGCGCGCACGGCGTTGGTCGCAATCGGCTTCGTCGTGGTGGCCGTCGGGATTGGTGGCGTGGCGACGCCCCCGTTGTTCCGGATGGTCGAGCGCATTCGGATGACTGGTGCGTTAGGAGTCATCGCGCTGGCGTTCGCGCTCCTGCTGGCGTGGCTGGCCGAGCAGAGCGGCTCCGCGATGATCATCGGCGCGTTCGCGGCGGGGCTGATCCTTCACCCGACGGCGCAGCGGGACGAGATCGAGCGGAGTGCGACACAACTGGGCTTCTTTTTCGTCCCGATCTTCTTTGCATCGGTCGGCGCCTCGTTGGACCTGAAGGCACTGCTGACGCCGGAAGCACTGCTGCTTGGCGGGTCGCTCGTGGTCGTCGGCGTGTTCGGGAAGATCGCCGCGGGATTCGCGCCGTGGTGGTTTAAGGGCAACCGGTTGCTCGTCGGCGTGGCGATGGTTCCGCGTGGCGAGGTGGGGCTGATCTTCGCCCAACTGGGCCTGGCGGCCGGCGTGCTCGCGGGCCCGCGCTTTGGCGCCCTGATGTTGATGGTCGCCGTGACCACGCTCATCACGCCGCCGCTGCTCGGCGGTATCGTCAGACGGCGCAAGCCCAATCGCGAGGATGGGCCGGACCAGACCGGCGTCGACGACCTGGTCGCCGGCAGCCACCGGCGGAAGTAGTCGAGGACTCGGCGCGGAAACGGCAACGGCAACGGCAACCGCATTCAACGCAGAGGATTCCCGTGCCTCAGAATGGCGTACGCTGTATACCAAGCAAGACCTGAGGGAAACGACAGCCAGCCCTGGTGCCCCGGTGCCAGCCTGTCGTCCTCTCGGTTCCTCTGCGCTAAGAAGCTGTTGCGGTTGTAGTTAACGCGCCGCGTAGCGCTTGTTCACTTCGTCCCAGCGCACGACGTTCCAGAACGCGCCCACGTAGTCCGGACGCCGGTTCTGGTACTTG
>CAYXQS010000068.1:0-11334 GCA_964466515.1 uncultured Gemmatimonas sp.
CCATCGTCTTCCTCCCGCACCAGGCGTGGCTCTCGGCCGACGCGATCATCCGGACGCTCTGGCGCCTGGGACTCACCCGCCGCCGGATGCTGGAGTGGCAGTCGGCCGCGCTCACCGAGGCGTCGGTCTCCGGGGCGCTCTCGCGCACCTGGCGGGCGATGTGGCCGGCGGTCGCGATCCCACTCGCCATCGCCGGCACGATCGTCGGACTCGGCGGCGGGGCGGCGGCGCTCGCACCGGCCGCCACGCTGGGCGCGCTCTGGATCGCCGCGCCCTTCATTGCCCACGCGCTCGGCAAGCCGGCGGTGCGCGTGGTCGCACCGATCTCCAAGGCGTCGCGCGACACCGCGCTCCGGTACGCGCGCGCGCACTGGGAGTTCTTCGCACGCTTCGTGACCGCCGAGACGGCGTGGCTCGCGCCGGACAACGTGCAGGAGGATCCGGCCGAGGTCGTCGCGCTGCGGACATCGCCGACGAACATCGGCCTTCAGCTCCTCTCGACGATCAGCGCCCACGACCTCGGCCTCGTCCCCGCCGAGGCGATGGTCGAGCGCCTCGAACGCGCCTTCGCCACGATCGAGCGGCTGCCGCGCCATCGCGGCCACCTCTACAACTGGTACGCGCTCCCCGACCTGCGCGTCCTCGAGCCGGCGTACATCTCCACCGTGGACAGCGGCAACTTCGCCGGCCACCTGGTCGCGCTGCGGCAGGCCTGCGACGAGCTCGCCTGGCGCCTGCTGCCCGCGGAGGAGGCGCTGGCGCCAAGGCTCCGCGCGCTCGCCGACCAGGCGGACCGCTGGGTGCAGGCGATGGATTTCGGGTTCCTCTACGACCCGGCCACCAAGCTCTTCGCGATCGGGTTCAACACCGACACCCATCGGCACGACCGGTCGTCGTACGACCTGCTCGCGTCGGAGTCGCGCCTCGCCAGCTTCGTCGCCATCGCCAAGGGCGACGTACCCGTGGAGCATTGGTTCCATCTCGGCCGCACGCTGACGTGGGCGGGGGGGTCGGCGGCGCTGGTGTCGTGGAGCGGCTCGATCTTCGAGTACCTGATGCCGCTCCTCGTGATGCGCGCCATTCCCGGCACGCTCCTCGGCGAGACCTGCGAGGCCGCGGTCGACCGACAGATGCAGTACGGCAGGGAGCACGGCCTCCCGTGGGGCGTGAGCGAGAGCGCGTACAACGTCCGCGACCGCCATCTCACCTACCAGTACCGCGCGTTCGGGGTGCCGGGCCTCGCGCTGCAGCGCGGCGCCGGCCGCGACCAGGTCATCGCCCCCTACGCCTCGGCGCTCGCGATGCTCGTGGACCCGGAGGCGGCGATCGCCAACCTGCGGACCCTCGAGGCGCTCGGGGCGCTCGGCCCCTATGGCTTCTACGATGCGCTCGACTACTCGCGGCCGCCCGCGGACCATCCGTTCACGCTGGTGCGCTGCCATATGTCGCACCACGTCGGGATGACGATGGTGGCGATCGCCAACGCCCTCCTCCATCACCGGTGGGCGGAGCGGTTCCACGCCGACGCGCGCGTGCGCGCCGCCGCGCTCCTCCTCGACGAACGCGTGCCGCGCCACCTCGAGCTCGAGCCGCCGCAGATCACGTACAGCGACGAGCTGGCACCGACGGAGGCCGTGACGCGCCCCGTCGTGCGCGAGTACGACACCGCGCATAGCCAGCGCCCCCACGTCGCCCTGCTCGGCCACGCGCCGCTCACGGCGATGGTCACGCACGCCGGCAGCGGATATTGCCGCTATGAGGATCTCGCGGTCACGCGCTGGCGCCCGGACGGCACGAGCGACGACACGGGGATCTACTGCTACGTCGCCGACCTCACCCGCGCGCACGTCTGGTCGTCCGGCCACCAGCCGACGGGCACGATCGCCGACACCTACCACGCCCACCTGGCGACCGACCGCGTGACGCTGCGCCGGCGGGACGGGCAGATCGAGACGGTGACCGAGATCGTGGTCGTCCCGGAGGACGCGGCACGCGTCGAGCGGATCACCGTCACCAACAACGGGGGGACGGTCCGCGAGGTCGAGGTGACGAGCTACGGCGAGGTCGTCCTCGCCCCGCGCGCGGCCGACCGCGTCCACCCCGCCTTCAGCAACCTCTTCGTCGAGACCGAGTGGCACGACTGGTGCCACGCGATCACCGCGACGCGCCGGCCGCGCACGCCGGACGAGGCGCCGCTGTGGATGGTGCACGTGGTGGACACCGGGCGGCACCGCGTCGGCGAGGTGAGCTTCGAGACCGACCGCGCGCGCTTCATCGGCCGCGGCCGGTCGACGCGCGCGCCGGCGGCGCTCGAGCGCGGCGCGAGACTCTCCGGCACCATCGGCGCCGTGCTCGACCCGATCGTCGCGATCCGCACCCGCGTCCGCCTGGCGCCGGGCCGCTCGGCCTCGGTGGCCTTCACCACCCTGGTCGCCACGTCGCGCGAGCGCGCATTCGTGCTGGCCGACCGCTATCACGGCGCCCACGCGGCGCAGCGCGCCCTCGACCTCGCGTGGACCTCCACGCAGATCGAGCTGCGCGAGCTTGGCATCTCGCCCGCCGACGCCTCGGCCTGCCAGGACCTGGTCGCGTACATCCTCTTCCCCGACAGCGTGCTGCGTCCGCCACGCACCGGGCTCGCGCGCGACGACGGATGGCAGCAGACGCTCTGGACGCACGGGATTTCCGGGGATGTTCCGGTAATCCTCGCCCTGATCGACTCGACCGACGGCCTGCCGACGCTCCAGTCCCTGTTGACCGCGCACCGGTACTGGCGGCTCCGCGACGTGACGGTGGACCTGCTGGTCGTGGTGAACGAGCCGCAGGGCTACCATCAGGAGCTGGAGCGACGGATCGTCGCACTGATCCTCGCCACCGGCGGATCGGCGGTGATGGACGCCCCCGGCGGCGTCCACGTCCGGAACCGCGGCGCGCTCGGGCCGGCGGACATCGACACGATCACCGCCGTCGCCCGGTTGCGGATCGACTGCGACGGCCGCTCGTTGGCACGGGTCGTCGACACCCTGGGCCGCACGCTCGACGCGCCGAGCGAGCGCGAGACGGAGACCCAGGCGCTGACCGCCGCGGCCGTCAACGCACCGCACGCGGCCGACGCCACGGCGTCGCGCGCGCCGCACGGGCCGCTCGCGTTCGACAACGGGATCGGCGGGCTCACGGCGGACGGACGCTACCGCGTGCAGGTACACGGGGATGCGGTCCCGCCGGCGCCCTGGGCCAACGTGATCGCCAACGCGCGCGGCGGCTTCGTCGTCACCGAGCGCGGTGGCGGATTCACCTGGGCGGGGAGCAGCTACTTCTTCCGGCTGTCGCCGTGGTCCAATGACCCGGTCAGCGACCCGGTGGGCGAGGCGCTCTACCTGCGCGACGAGGAGACCGGCGAGTACTGGAGCCCGACCCCCGCCCCGGTGCGGTCGGACGCGGCCTACGTGGTCGAGCACGGCCCCGGGCTCACCGAGTTTCGGCACGAGCGCGGCGGCATCGACACCACGCTCTCGCTCGGTATGGCCGGCGACGACCCGGTGAAGCTCGCGATCCTCCGCGTCGCCAACACGGGCGAGCGCGCACGCACGCTCACCCTGACCTCGTACGTCGCCTGGACGCTCGGCACCCTGCGCGAACTCACCCAGCACCGGGTCCGCACCGGGTACGACGCCGACCGGAGCGCGATCCTCGCGGAGAACCCGTTCGATCCGCAGTATGCGGCGTGGACCGCCTTTTCGGCGATGAGCGGCGTGGTGGACTCGCACACGGGCGACCGACGCGATTTCATCGGCCGCAACGGGACACCGGAGCATCCGGCCGCCCTGCGCCGCCGCTCGGCGCTTTCCGGCCGCACCGGACTCGGCGTGGATCCCTGCGCGGGACTCTGCGGCACGATCGCACTCGCGCCGGGCGAGACGCGGACGGTCGTGGTGCTCCTCGGCGGCGCCCCGAGTGAGGCCGAGGCACTCCGCCTCATCGACACCTACCGGGACGTCGCGCGCGCGCGCGCCGCGCTCGCCGGGTCGCTCGCGCAGTGGGACGAGCGCCTCGGCGCCGTGACCGTCCGTACGCCGGAGCCGGCGTTCGACGCGATCGTCAACCGCTGGTCGCTCTATCAGGCGTGGTCCTGCCGACTGCTCGCCCGATCGGCGGTCTACCAGAGCAGCGGCGCCTACGGATTCCGCGACCAGCTCCAGGACGTGATGGCGCTCGTCTACGCCGATCCGGTGGCGGCGCGCGCGCACATCCTGCGCGCCACGGCGCGGCAGTTCCCCGAGGGGGATGTCCAGCACTGGTGGCATCCCGAGACGGGCCGCGGCGTGCGGACGCGCTTCTCGGATGACCTCGCCTGGCTGCCTTTCGTCGTCGAGCACTACGTGCGCGTCACCGGCGACTCCACGGTCCTCGACGCGAGCGTTCCCT
Organism: uncultured Gemmatimonas sp.; assembly: GCA_964466515.1. Lineage (GTDB taxonomy): Bacteria > Gemmatimonadota > Gemmatimonadetes > Gemmatimonadales > Gemmatimonadaceae > Pseudogemmatithrix. Next base: position 4,426 of record CAYXQS010000068.1, read on the forward strand.
TCCTCGCGATGCGCCCGCTGGCTCCCGGGGAGCACGAGGTGTACGACCTGCCGACGGAGAGCGCCGAGTCGGCGAGCGTGTACGCGCACTGCGTGCGGGCCCTGGACAAGGCGTGTACGCGCGGCGCCCACGGGCTTCCGCTCATCGGCACGGGCGACTGGAACGACGGGATGAACCGCGTCGGGGAGGCGGGGCGCGGCGAAAGCGTCTGGCTGGCCTGGTTCCTCATCGCGACGCTCCGGGCGTTCGCGCGGGTCTCCGACGCGCGCGGCGACGGCCCCGTCGCGACCGACTTCCGCGCGCGCGCCGACGCATATGCGGGCGCCGCGGAGTCCGGCGGATGGGACGGCGCCTGGTACCGCCGTGGCTACTACGACGACGGCACGCCGCTCGGATCGGCGGCGGCGGCGGAGTGCCGCATCGACGCGATCGCCCAGAGCTGGAGCGTGCTGGCCGGGGGCAACGACGCGGCGCGGCAGACGCTCGCGATGGACGCGCTGGCGGAGCATCTCGTCGATCCCGTGGCGCGGGTGATCCGCCTGCTCACGCCGCCCTTCAACGACACGCCGCGCGACCCCGGATACATCAAGGGCTATGTGCCGGGCGTGCGCGAGAACGGTGCCCAGTACACCCACGCGGCGCTCTGGGCCGTGCAGGCCGCGGCGCGGCGCGGCGAGGGCGACCGCGCCTTTGCGTGGTTCCAGATGCTCAACCCGTTCACGCACGGGGACACGCCCGCGAAGATCGCGACCTACCGGGTCGAGCCCTATGTCGTCGCGGCCGACGTCTATACCGCGGAAGGGTCGCTCGGCCGCGGCGGGTGGACCTGGTACACCGGATCGGCGAGCTGGACGTACCGCGTGGGGCTCGAGGACCTCGTCGGGTTCAGGAAGGCAGGCAACACCCTGCGGATCGAGCCCTGCGTCCCCGAGTCGTGGCCCGAACTGCGCGTGGACTATCGGTTCGGCCGCACGACCTATGCGATCACCGTCGAGCGGCCCGGCCTCGTGCGCACGCGCGGCAGCGTCGTGACGCTCGACGGACAGGCGCTGGCCGACGGGAGCATTCCGCTCCGCGACGACGGCACGCACCACGCCGTGCGGATCGCCCCGCGGCCGGCGGCGTGATCGCGCAGGCCAACGCGCGCCTCACCGGCCCGGCTTGGGCACCGTCCGGCCAATGAGGACCGTGATGTTGTCCGACCCGCCGTCGTCGAGGGCATCCTGCAGGAGCTGTTCGCAGCACGCCTTCGCGCTCGTCATCGCGCCGAGTCGCTCGGCGATCCGCTCGTCGCTCACGTGCTTGGTGAGCCCGTCGCTGCAGAGGAGGTGCGCAACGCCCCACTCGGATTGCAGTCGGGTCACCACCGGCTCGGTTTCCTCGCCACCGATCGAGCTGGAGAGAATGCTCGCCAGCCGCGTGGCGTGCGCCTCGGTGCGCGACATCACGCCGCTGTCCACGAGATCCTGCGCGATGGTCTGGTCGCGCGAGACCTGCGTGAGGACGCCCTCGCGGTACAGGTAGTACCGCGAGTCGCCGACCTGCAGGAGATAGTAGGTCGGCCAGACGCCCATAAAGAGGGTGAGCGTCGTCGCCATACGGCCGGGCCCGTCCTCTTCCTTCGACCGCGCGACCACGGCCTCGTGCGCACGCATCGCCGCGGCCTCCAGTTCCGCCGCGAAGCGCTCGGCCGACGGCTCGGTCCGGTAATAGCAGTCCATTGATTCGGTCAGGTACCGCATTGCCGTCTCGAGCGCGGTGGCGCTCGCCTCCTCGCCGGCGGCGAGTCCGCCGACCCCGTCCGCGACCATCGCGATGAACGCGAGGCGTTCGTCGGCGGGCGGAAGGCGGGTCGTGGACGGGAGACTCGTCGACAACACCTGCACGCGCTTGTGGATCGACGCGAGGAGGAACTGGTCCTGGTTGACCGTCCGGACCTTGCCCGTGTGCGTGAGGCCGTAAACGTCGAGCTCGTCGTCGGCGGGCTTGCGGGTGGGCAGCAGGTGTTCGGGCATCCCTCAATCCTACGGCTTTCCCCGGCGAACGGCGAACGGAGGTGTGAGCCGGAAAGTCCAGCCGGCTCGCGGCACCTCCGCGTCGAGGACATCACCGTCCGCGCGAAGCGCCACGGGCAGCATCCCCTGGCGATCCAGCGCGATGGCCCAGGTCGTGTCACCCGTCCGGAACGTGCTGATCACGGACAGGGTGCGCCAGTTGGCAAACGAAAGGCTTGCCGGACGAGCGGTTGCGCCTTCTCGCAGATCGAGCTCGACCCGAAGTGTGCGGTCACCGACAGGTACGGCGCCCTCCCACCGCGCCAGCATACGGGAAGCCGCCGCCCGTGGCGGGTGGCCGCCGCGCTCCGCAAGGAACAGACGTGCCAGTGTCTGAAACTCCCCGCGCTCGAGGGAAAGGCCCCGTGCATTGCCGAGGATGGCAATCACGAGTCCGTCATCGGGATAGACAAGGAGTCCGCCCCGGGCACCAGGCGTCCCGCCATCTCCCCAGAGAAACGGACGCCCGTCCCAATCCTCACGCGGTCCCCAGCCGAATCCCTCCCTGGTGCGTGTGCCATCCGGGAGGGTGCCGCGCTCCGCAATCCGTCGACGCGTGCCATCCGACAGCGCGCCGGCCGCAGTATGCGCAAGACCGAAGCGGGCCAGATCCTCCGCCGTGGAGAGGTATCCACTGCCAGCCCATCGACCGCTGAGATCCACGTATGGCGCCAGGACGACGGTGCCGCCGTCCGAAAGGTCATAGAAAGCGGTCCGCTCCCGCGGCGGGGAACGCTGGTCGTCCGGCACCGTGTGGTGCATCCCCAACGGACGAAGCACCTCGGCCTCCATCACCTCGACGAATGGCCGATTCGTGGCCGCCTCGACGACACGCGCCAGCAGCGTATAGGCATAGCTGGAATACGTCTCACCCGCACCCGGGGAATGTGCGAGCGGCCGATCGCGGAATCGTGCGAGCGCCGCGGCCGTCGAGGCGTAATGCGTCGTGTCGAGCCCGTCCTCGGCGTCCCGATAGTGCGCGATCCCGCTGGTGTGGTGCACCAGCATCCGCGCGGTGATTCCGTGCCACGTCGATGGAAGGTCGGGGACGAATTCCCCCAGCGGACGATCGAGGTCGAGGATTCCCGCCTCCGCGAGCTTCGCGACCAGCGTGCCCGTCATCAGTTTTGAGATGCTCGCGATGCGGAAGCGCGACTCCGGTGTTGCGACCACGCCGGCCTCGCGGTCGGCGACGCCGAACGCCTCGGACCAGACGATCCGCCCGTCCACGGCCACGGCGACCTGGAGACCGGGCACGCCGGTAACCGCTACATAGGACTCGATAATGGCGCGTGCGCGATCGGTGGACGCCGCATAGGGGGCGCGCGATGAACAGGCGGCGAGGAGAAGCAGGAGCGGGAGGGGGGCGCGCACAATCCGTTCGTCACACAGGTCCCCGCTACGGTTGCCGGCAGCTACGTGCTGCTGCCGGCAACCCGCTCCGAATGCGTATACACCGTCTGCCGCCCCTCGCGCACGAATCCCACCAACGTCAGTCCCGACTGATGGGCGAGCCGCACGGCGAGACCCGTGGGCCCGGAGATCGCCGCGAGGAGGGGCGCACCGAATACGGCGGCCTTCTGCACCATCTCGAAGCTCGCGCGGCTCGTCACGATGAGAAAACCGCCCGCGAGATCGGTCGGCAGGCGCAGGAGTCCGCCAATCACCTTGTCGAGCGCGTTGTGCCGCCCCGCGTCCTCGCGCACGAGCACGATCGTGCCGTCCGTGGCGGCCCACGCGGCGGCGTGGACCGCGCCGGTCGCGTCGTTGAGTGCCTGGTGCTGTCGCAAGGCGTCCATTGCACGGACAATTGCCGACGCCGCCACGCGGCCCTGCCCCGTCACGTGGCGCACCGGCCGCAGCACGGCATCGAAGCTCTCCGCGCCACAGATGCCGCACCCCGTCCGGCCGCTGATTCGGCGGTTGCGCGCGGTGATTCGCTCGGCGAGCTCGGCGCGGACCGTGACCTGCAACTCGATCCCCTTGCTGTATCGCACCTCGTCCACGCCGAGAATGTCCGCCGGCCCGTCCACCAGCCCCTCGGTCACGCTGAATCCGACCGCGAAGTCGTGCAGGTGCTCGGGCGTGGCCATCATCACGACGTGCGGCACGCCGTTATAGACGAGCGCCACCGGCACCTCCTCGACGACGGTCTCCGACGCCTCGCTTGCCGCCGCGGCCTCGTGCCGCACCGCGCGGTGCGTGAGGGTGGGGGCCACGTAGCCAAGGCGGTCGAGGCCCAGCGGGTCCACCGGTCCCGCACGATTCCCTTCGGGGCCCATACTCGTCTCCTCTACAACGTTCCTTGCAGTCTCCGCGATATGTTATAAGGATAGACCCGTTGAGTCCGGCGCGCCCCCTCTCCATCCTGACGAATGGCACCTGCCCAACCGGATCGAGCCCTCGCAGCACCCCCCGCCTGGCGGGAGACCGTCGTGGCGGCCGTCGAACGCCACCGGAGTCGTCCCGGGGCGCTCCTCCCGATCCTGCACGAGATCCAAGGCGCGCTCGGCCACGTCCCGCCGGACGCGGTGCCGGAGATCGCGCACGGACTCAATCTTTCGCGCGCCGAGGTCCACGGCGTGGTCACGTTCTACCACGACTTCCGCAACGCGCCGCCGGGACGCCACGTCGTCCGCGTGTGCCGCGCCGAGTCGTGCCAGGCCGTGGGCGCGGACGCGCTGGCCACGCACCTTGAGCAAACGCTGGGCGTCGATTCGCACGGCACCACGAACGACCGCGCCTTCACGCTCGAGCCGGTGTACTGCCTCGGCAACTGTGCGCTCTCGCCGGCCGTCGTGGTGGACGGCGAGGTGTACGGCCGCGTGACGCCCGAACGGCTGGACGCGCTCCTCGCGGACGCGCGGAACGTGGACGCACGGAACACGGATGCACGAGACACCAAGTCGCGGGGCGCCCAATGACGCGCGTCTTCGTGTCCCGCGATTCCGGCGCGCTCTCGATGGGTGCCGAGTCGGTGGCGCGGGCGATCGCCGCGGAAGCCGCGATGCGCGGCGAGCAGGTCACGCTGGTGCGCAACGGCTCGCGCGGGATGTACTGGCTGGAGCCGCTGGTGGAGGTCGAGCCCGCACCAGGTGCGGCGCGCGTAGCCTACGGCCCGGTGACGCCCGACGAGGTCCCTGCCCTCTTCAAGGCCGGCTTCCTCAAGGGCAGCAAGCATCCGCTCGCACTCGGCCCCACCGAACAGCTCCCCTATTTCGCGAACCAGCAGCGCCTCACCTTCGCGCGCGTCGGCGTCACGGACCCGCTCTCGCTCGCCGACTATGCCGCGCACGACGGCTGGCGCGGCCTGCGCCGCGCGCTGGAGATGTCGCCCAGCGACATCGTCGAGGCCGTCGTCACGTCGGGGCTGCGCGGGCGAGGCGGCGCCGCCTTCCCCACCGGCATCAAGTGGCGCACCGTCGCCGGCGCCACCGGCGCGCAGAAGTACATCGTCTGCAACGCCGACGAGGGCGACTCGGGCACCTTCTCGGACCGGATGGTGATGGAGGGCGATCCCTTCGTCCTCATCGAGGGGATGGTCATCGCCGGGCTCGGCGTGGGCGCGACGCGCGGCTACATCTACCTGCGCTCCGAGTATCCGCACGCGCACGTGGTGCTGAACGCCGCCATTGCCGCGGCAGAGCGGGAACGCCTCCTCGGCGACGACATCCTCGGCAGCGGACGCGCCTTTCATCTCGAGGTGCGACTCGGCGCGGGCGCCTACATCTGCGGCGAGGAGACCGCGCTGCTCGAAAGCCTCGAGGGCAGGCGCGGGATGGTGCGCCCCAAGCCGCCGCTGCCCGCCATCGAGGGGCTCTTCGGCCTGCCGACGGTCGTCAACAACGTCATCACGCTGGCCTCGGTGCCCATCATCCTCGACAAGGGCGCCGAGTTCTATCGGGACTTTGGCGAGGGCCGCTCGCGCGGCACGTTGCCGCTCCAGCTCGCCGGAAACATCAGGCACGGCGGACTGGTGGAGCGCGCCTTCGGGCTCACGCTCAATGAACTGTTGCACGACTACGGCGGCGGCAGCCTCAGCGGCCGGCCCATCCGCGCCGTGCAGGTGGGCGGGCCGCTGGGCGCGTACCTCCCCGCGTCGCAGTTCAACACCAAGGTGGACTACGAGGCCTTCACCGCCATCTCGGCGATGCTCGGCCACGGCGGCATCGTGGCCTTCGACGACACCGTGGATATGGCCGGGATGGCGCGCTACGCGATGGAGTTCTGCGCCATCGAGTCGTGCGGCAAGTGTACGCCCTGCCGCATTGGCTCCACGCGCGGCGTCGAGGTGGTGGACCGCATCGTGGCCGGTACCGACCGCGAGGCCAACACCGTGCTGCTCCGCGACCTCTGCGACACGATGGTCGCCGGTTCCCTTTGCGCGCTGGGCGGGATGACCCCCTTCCCCGTCCTGAGTGCGTTGGAGCATTTTCCAGAGGACTTTACGCGCGCCCCCAAGGCCCCGAGCAGCCGATGACCGCAATCCCGCACATCGCCCCGCCGGACATTGACTACGGCACGCCGTTGCCCACGGACAAGGGCGCGGCACCGGTGACGCTCGTCGTGGACGGCGTCGAGGTGACGGTCCCCGCCGGCAGCTCCGTGCTGCGCGCGGCCGCGACGGCCGGCGTGAGCGTGCCCAAGCTCTGCGCCACCGACAATCTCGAGGCGTTCGGCTCGTGCCGCCTCTGCCTTGTGGAGGTCGAGGGGCGCAAGGGATTCCCCGCCTCCTGCACCACGCTGGTCGAGCCCGGAATGCGCGTCCGCACGCGCAGCGACAAGCTGGGCGACCTGCGGCGCGGCGTGATGGAGCTCTACATCTCTGATCATCCGCTCGACTGCCTCACCTGCG
>CAYXQS010000069.1:0-10739 GCA_964466515.1 uncultured Gemmatimonas sp.
GCTGATCCACGGGAAGTACTACCACGAAGAGACGCAGGCGACGGCGTCGCAGGTGGAGAAGTACGGCGGCGGGACGTATCTCGTGGTGCGTGATATGTCGCAGGCGCAGGACGTGATTGCGTACATCGAGGGGCGCGGCGAGCGCGGGGCGTTCCTCGCGAAGTACGCGCACGCGGCGAGCCCGCACTTCGACCCCGACGTGCACCTGCGGCGCATCGGCGTGGCCAACCAGACGACGATGCTGGCGCGCGAGTCGCTGGCAATCGGCGAGGTGGTGGGTGCGGCGATGGAGCGGGTCTACGGCGCCGCGCACCGCGCCGAGCACTTTCGCACCTTCGACACGATCTGCAGCGCGACGCAGGACCGGCAGGACGCGGTGAATGCGCTCCTCCGGGAGCCGCTCGACGTGATGCTCGTCATCGGCGGGTACAACTCGAGCAACACGATCTCGCTGGCGGCGCTGTGCGCGGAGCGGGTGCCGACCTTCCACGTGGAGGACGCAACCTGCATCGACCCGGCGCGTGGGACGATCCGGCATCGCGACCTGGCGACGACGCACGAGGTCGAGACGGCCGGTTGGCTCGGCACGGCCGCCGCGGTGCGCGTGGGGATCACCGCCGGCGCGAGCACGCCCAACAACAAGATCGGCGAGGCCGTCGCGCGCGTGCTGACGACGCGCGGCGTGGATCTGGCTGCGATTGCCTAACCCGGGCTTCATCGCCCTCGAGGGCGGCGACTCGCGGGTCGAGGTGGTGCCGCAGCTCGGGGGGCGTGTGCGCTCGCTCCATCTCTTTGGGCACGAATGGCTGCTCGCCGGCGGCGAGGAGAGCGACCCGCGCGCGGGCCGTCCGCCGCTCGCCGCCGCCGGCTGGGACGAGTGCGCGCCGTCGATGGGCGGGGGCGCGATGCCCGAGTGGGTGAAGGGCGTCGGCGGGCGCGCCCTCCCGGTGGGCGGCGAGGCGCGGCTGCAGCAGCCGGAGACGCGGCTCCACACCGAGAGCGACGGCCATCACGTCACCTGCACCTGGCGCGGCGAACGGATGCCCTGGGTGCTCACGCGCACGCTGCTCGTGCGTCCCGACGGCGCCGTCGAGGCCCGCTACGAGGCGCTCACCACCGGGAGCGAACGGCTGCCCTTCCTGTGGAGCGCGCAGTTGCTCTTTCCGCTCACCGCGCGCACGCGGCTTCGGCTCCCCGACGGCGGACGGCTGCGCATCGCCTCGCTCAGCGGCGCGACGATGCAGGGTGAGGTGATGGAGGGGGAGGGGACGTGGCCGCGGCTGATGCTCGACCGGAAGTCGCGCGATCTTTCGGTGCCGTGGTCGGTGCCGAGGAAGACGCAGCTCAACTCCTGGCTTGACCTCACGGGCGGCCGCTCGGTCATCCAGCTCTGGCAGGACGATGCGCGCCTCACGCTCAGTTGCGACGGCGCGGGCGTGCCGTTCTGCGGCATCGCGATTGACCGCAACGGCACGCAGCGGCACGGGCTGCGCGGGCTCTCCTTCCGGCGCAGCGGCGCGCCGGTGATTGCGCTCGCCCCGGCGCTGGGCGCGCCGGACACGTATCGCGACGCGCTCGGCGCGTGGCAGTCGATGACGTGGCTCGTGCCGGGTGAGCCGCGGCGGTGGACGATGACCATCCGCGGGGGCACGGCGTGACCGCGCCCGCGGCCTCCACCGCGCTCACGGCGCTGCTCGACGGGCTCGTGGACTTTGCGGGACTGTTCCCGCCCGCAGCGCTGCCGATGAGCGATGCGGTGCGGCGCTATGCGGCGTATCGCCACGAGGCGCACCGCACGATGCTGGCGCGCTTTGTGGTCCCCGTGGGGCGGTTGAACGAGTTTGCCACGGCGGCGAGCACGCTCCCGTTGGCGGCGGATGCCGGCCCCTGGCCCCTGGCCGCGCTCGCGGCCGCGACGGACCGCACGGCGCTCTCCGTGTTCAACGCGGTGCACGGCGCGCGCTGGCGGATCGATACCATCGAGGCCAAGGCCGACGACGAGGCCGGGATCGCCGCGCTCGCGGCGGGACTTGCCGACCGATTTACCGTCTACGTGGAGATTCCGGTGGCGAAGGACCCCGGCGCGCTCGTGGCGGCGCTCGCCGCGCACAAGTTGCGCGCAAAGATCCGCACCGGCGGGCTCACCCCGGACGCCTTCCCCGCGAGCGCGGACGTCGCGCGCTTCCTCGCGCGCTGCCGCGAGCACGCGGTGCCGTTCAAGGCCACGGCGGGGCTGCACCATCCGCTGCGCGGCGAGTACCCGCTCACCTACGCCGCCGGGAGTCCGCACGGGACGATGTACGGCTTCCTCAACGTCTTCCTCGCGGCGGTGTTCCTCCACGGGGGCGCGAGCGAGGCCGCGGTGACGCCACTCCTCGAGGAACGCGACCCCGGGGCCATCGCGGTGACGGACGACGCCATTGCCTGGGGCGCCCACCGCGCCGACGGCGCGGCGATTGCCGCGGCACGCGCGCACTTTGCAGGGTCGTTTGGCTCCTGTTCATTTGAGGAGCCCGTGGCCGACCTCACCGCACTCTCCTTCCTTCCCAAGACGTGATGACGCTCGACGCGACGCACGACCCCGCGCTCCGCTCCTGGGTGGCGTCCGCGCACGCGGTCGGCGCGGACTTCACCATCCAGAACCTTCCGCTCGGCGCGTTCCGGCCGCTCGGAGGGAACGGTGCGGCGCGTGTCGGCATCGCCATTGGCGACCGGATCCTCGACCTCGCGCGCGCCGCGGAGGCGGGGTTCCTCGACGGGCTGCGGGCGGAATCGGTGGCGGCCTGCGGAGCGCCGGAACTGCGGCCGCTCTTCGCGGTCGGCCGGCCGGCGCTCACCGCGCTACGCGCACGGGCGAGCGCAATGCTCCGCGCCGACACCCACGAAGGCACGCGGGCGCGCGCCGACGCCGCGCTGCTGATCCCGATGGCCGAGGTGGAGATGGCGCTCCCCGCAGAGGTCGGCGACTACACCGACTTCTATGCGTCGATCGATCACGCGACGAACATCGGATCGATGTTCCGTCCGGACAATCCGCTGCTGCCCAACTATCGACACGTACCCATTGGCTATCACGGCCGCGCGTCCTCGTTGGTGGTGAGCGGCACGCCGGTGCGGCGGCCGCAGGGGCAGACGGTGGGCGCGCCCGAGGGCCCGCCGCGGTTTGGGCCGAGCGCGCGGATGGACTATGAGCTGGAGGTGGGGGCGTTCATTGCCGCCGGGAATGCCCTCGGCGCCGCGATCCCACTCAAGGACGCGGAGTCGCATCTCGCGGGAATCGTGCTCGTGAACGATTGGTCTGCGCGCGACGTGCAGAGCTGGGAGTACCAGCCGCTTGGCCCGTTCCTCGCGAAGAACTTCGCGACGACGGTGTCGCCCTGGGTCGTGACGATGGACGCGCTCGCGCCGTTCCGCACGCCGGCGCGGCCACGCGCGGCGGGGGAGCCGGCGCCGCTACCCTATCTGCACGACGCGGCCGATCAGTCGTCGGGCGGGATCGCGCTCACCCTTGAGGTGTGGCTGCGCACGGCGGCGATGCGTGCGCGCGGCGAGGCGGCGGTCCGGTTGAGCCAGGGCGACTTTGCGGGGATGTACTGGACACTCGCGCAGCTCGTGACGCACCACGCGAGCAGCGGCTGCAACCTGCGGCCGGGCGACCTGCTCGCGAGCGGTACGGTGTCCGGCGCGGGGAAGGGGTCGCGCGGCTCGATGATGGAGCTCGCCTGGCGCGGCACGGAGCCGATCACGCTCCCCAACGGCGAGACACGCACCTTCCTCGCCGACGGCGACGAGGTGATCCTGCGCGGATGGTGCGAGCGCGATGGTGCGGCGCGCGTGGGGCTGGGCGAGTGCCGCGGGACCCTGATGCCTGCGGTCGGCTGACCGACACCTTCCTTCCTGTGGAGCGAGACCGATGCGCGCGTCGATCCTTCTGCTGCTCTGTTCGCCGATGCTCGCCGCCGCGCAGGGCGGCACCGACATCTGGGTGGCAACGCTCGGCGAGCGGGGGACGGTGCTGCGTGTCGGCACGCCACGCAACCTCACGGCGCGTACGGGCTACGACAATCAGCCCTTCTTCACGCCCGACGGCAACGCGGTGCTCTTTACCTCGATCCGCGGCGACGGGCAGTCGGACATCTGGCGCGTGCCGTTTGCGGGCGGGGCACCGGTGCGCGTGACCGACACGCCGGAGAGCGAGTACTCGGCGACCCCAACGCCCGACGGGCGCGGGTTCACGGTAATCCGCGTCGAGGCCGATTCCACGCAGCGGCTCTGGCGCTTCTTCTGGGACGGTGCCGCGCCGACGGTCGTGCTGCCGGCGCTCAAGCCGGTGGGCTACCACGTCTGGATTGGCGACGCCGCGATTGGCGCCTTTGTGCTGTCGAGCCCGGCGATTCCCAACGACTCGAATGCGCTCGTGCTCACGGACCCGCGCACGGAGCGGGCGGACACGCTCGCGCGGAACATTGGGCGTGCCTTTGCGCGCGTGCCGGGGCGCGCGGCGTTCACCTACGCGCAGTTCGAGGGCGACTCGCTCTGGATCGGCGAGGTCGATGTGCGCACGGGAGCGGTCCGCCGCCTGATGCGGCCGCCGCCGCGCGGCGAGTATCACGTCTGGACCAACAATGCCCAGCTCATCGCCACCGGCGGTTCGCGCATCTGGCGCTGGATCGACGGGCGCTGGGATGTGCTGGCGGACCTCTCGACGTACGGCGTGCACAGCGTCACCCGCATCGCGATCAGTCCGCGTGGCGACCGGATCGCGTTCGTGACGGAGGACCACGCGGCGCCGTGAGCGGACCGGGGTTTACCGACCTCTTCTCGGGGCACGCCGCCGAGTACGCGATGTTCCGGCCGCGGTATCCGGCCGCGCTGTACGATTGGCTCGCGTCCATCGCGCCGGGCAAGGAACTGGCCTGGGACGCGGGGACGGGGAGTGGCCAGGTGGCGCACGGGCTGGTGACGCGGTTCGCGCGCGTGGTGGCCACCGACCCGAGCAGCGCGCAGATCGCGCAGGCCGCGCCGCATCCACGCATCCGGTTTGGCGTGACGACCTACGAGAGCGGGATCCCTGACGGCGGCGCGCAACTCGTCACGGTCGGCCAGGCGCTGCACTGGTTTGATCTCGGGCCGTTCTTTACCGAGACGCGGCGGGTTCTCCGGCCGGAAGGCAAGGTGGCGGCGTTCGCGTATGCGCACAGCCGGGTCACTCCGGAGGTGGACTCTCTCGTGCGCGCATACCACGACGTCACCGTCGGTGCGTACTGGGCGCCGGCGCATCACCTCATCCACGCCGGGTATCGTACGCTCGAGTTGCCGATCGTCGAGCTCGCCGCGCCGGCCTTTGAGATTGTCGAGCAATGGACGCTGCTGCAGTACGCGGGGTTCCTGCGCACGTGGTCGTCGGTGCAGCGGCTGATTGCCGAGGAGGGCGATGCCAAGGTGCTCGCCTTCGAGGCGGCGCTGGCCGAGCGGTGGGGCGATGCGCCGGTGCGTGCCGTGCTCTGGCCGCTCGTGTTGCGGGTGGGGACGCTGGCGTAGGCGGTCGCGCCGTTCCCTTGCGCGGCGAGCACACGCTTGGCCAGCTTCCACCTCCCCCTTTCCACGGTCCGATGCCGAGCAAAGCCGCCCCCCGTCCGTCCACTCCGAGCGCACATCCGATCCGCGACGCGGCCGACGCCCTGTACCGTGCCGGGTGCGAGAGCTGTCATCAACACGAGCGGCTTGCGCAGCTCCTGTCGAACGGTGCGGGGGAAATGGAGCTGAATGCGGCGTTCGAGGTCGCGGCGATTGGCGACCGGCTACTCGCCGACTTGATGGCGGCGTACGAGACGGTTGCCGCCGCCGGCCGTGGAGCGGAGCCTGAGGAATGGTGGCACGCGGCGAATACGCTGTGGATGGGCGCCCGGGAGTACGGGCGCCGACAGCTCGGCAGCGAGTCGGTGGCATCGCGGTCCAAGCGGCACAATGCGGCGCAGCTCGGCGAGATTGCGATGGAGTACGAGCTTGAGATTAGCGCGCGGATGGTATTGAAGCAGGGGCTCGCGGTGTATCAGGCGTCACGCAGCACGCTTCAAGAATAATCCCAGTGTCGCAAGCATCCGATCCGCGCGGCTATACGAATGAATCACTAGGCATCGCAGTTGAACGATTGCTATGTGAGACTGCCGGTATCGATACAAGCAACCTTGCGCACCGAAGTTCGGTCGCTTTTGAGAATGAAATGCGTTCGTGTGTCACGGCCGCGGCGGCACAGTTGCCGCGGATTCTCCGTCACGTCGGTTCCGATTCTGGCACATACGGTGGAGCGAGCAAAAGCCCCGTCGATTTCGTCCTTGCCGACGGTTCTATGCTGTCCGTAAAAAGCAATCTCAGGCGAAGTAGCGGAAAGGTCTGTCCGCCCGAAGTGGGCCAACCTGGAATGGCGGTGTACGGTGACCGCTTTGGTTTCCTCTACGCTCCTGAAGATTTTGATGAGGAAGGGTTGGTTACTGTTGAGGCATTTAAGCGTGTAGCGCAGGATCGCATTGTCGATAAGGTCCAGGTGTACCTAAACTTCCTGTTTGATTGCGACTACCTGCTGTGGGTATGGCATCGGCCTGCTCCTGGGTATGCAATCTTCCTGCGCGACGAGGTACCGGCGATTCAGTGGGACAAGTCGCGGTTTAGCTTCACTAGGACGCCGGAGACGTGGAACGAGAGTTGTGCGGTACGCTATCTGGTGACCGACAAGAAATCTGGTAGAGAGATACGACTCTCCATTGGCGAGTTTCAGGTCCACAATCACCGAAGCAGTTACAAATTCCGCGCCAATCTTGCGAACTTGCGGCGGCTGTTTGACGCCGTCGGGTGATAGTAGTAGCTGGTCCTTAAGCCGAGCGCTGCACGCGAGATGTCGCTGTGAGCATCTCCCTCACCGCCGCGCCGATCGCCTTTCCCAGGAGCGGAGGGACGGCGTTCCCAATCTGTACGAGCACCTTGGATTTCGGCCCCGAGAACCGGAACGAATCCGGGAAGCTCTGGAGACGTGCAAGTTCACGGGGCGTAAGGACACGCGGTTGGCTGTAATGCACGAACACGCCGCCGTGGTTCTCCTTCACGGTTCGACTGGGTTCGTCCGGCGGTTGGCGATACCACGCATCAGCAAATCCCTCGTACACACTGCTGCCCACGGGTGTGCTATCAAGGCGTTCCGCGAAATCCGGCTTATGCCGCGTGTATTCGTGGCTCCACTCAACATCTTCCGGGGCCTGTTCCAAATCGCCAATCGCTTCCTGGGTCGTAACCCACGGCAGGAGATCGTCACCAAACAAGTTGACGGCACTTGAAGGTTGTCGGTGCGTTGGATTGGGGAAGCGAATGGGGGTATCTAGCGCGGTGCCAATGAAAATCACGCGTTCGCGTCGTTGTGGAACACCGAAATCCGCGGCGTTCAATACACGATATTCCACGCGGTAGCCAATGTCGGCGAATCTACGAACGATGAGTTCCGGCACTGACTCGCGCAGTTGTGCAGCAGGTTGGCGCAACGAATGAAGTTGCTCCACGATTGTGCCGAGTCGTGCCTGATCGCGTCGCGTAAACGGAATGCGCTCGGTGTTCTTGTTCTGCTTCCGCTGCTTCCGAAGGGCTGCTTGTTCTTTTTCCAGTAACTTGATTTGCCCGAGCAGCCGAATCTCGGTAGCGGAAAGGTCGGTGCGGTCGTGACGCATCGACAATAGTCCCTTGACGTTCTCCAATACGAAGATCTTTGGTCGAACGGCATTAACAATGGCGACATAGTCTTCGAACAGCTTGCCACGGGCGTCATCTACGTCGCGCTTGCCTGCTACGCTGTATGCTTGGCACGGCGGTCCCCCGACGACCACATCGATTCCCGCAGTGCCGACGTGCTTCAGTAATTCCTTTCGAACTCCTCTATCGGTGATGCTACCGACAAAGAACGTTGAGTGTGGGTGGTTTAGCTGATGTGATTCGGCGGCAGCCTCGGAAATATCGTTACCGGCAACCACACGAAAACCAGCGAGCTCGAGCCCATAGCTCAAGCCGCCGCAGCCTGCAAAAAGATCGAGAACTTTGTATGACACGACGGGCCTCTCTGTGTGCCGAAAATATGCCGAATCCGGTGATTGGGCAACGTCTCAGTGTTGCCCGTCCACCTCCGCCCACGTGGCGAGTGCGTCATCGAGCGCACGGCGGGCCTTGCCGAGTTCCTGGTCGAGCGAGGCCGCGCGCCTCGCGTTCTCCGCCGAGCCGTCGTAGAGATCGGGGTCGGCGAGCTGGGATTCGAGTTCCGCGACCCGCGTCTCGCAACGCGCCACGGCCTGCTCGGCGTCATCGGCCGCGCGCTTCTTGGCGCGGCGGGCACCCTGGTCGTCCTGCGCGCCCGCGACCCTCTGCCTGGCCTGCGACTTTTCCTTGGCGCGCCGTGCCGCCGCCGCGTCCGCCTCGGCGCGCGCGGCCTGTGCCGTCCTGTCCTTGCGCCACTCCTCCCACTCAACGAACGGCCCGTCGAAATCCACGAGTTGCGTGCCGTCAAATGCCCAGACGCGCGTCGCCACCTCGCGCAGGAACGCACGATCGTGGCTCACGAGCAGCACCGTGCCCTCGTAGTCCTCGAGCGCGTCCTCGAGTGCCTCGATGTTCTCGACGTCGAGATGGTTCGTCGGCTCGTCGAGCACCAGCAGGTTGGCGTGCGAGAGGCAGATCAGCGCCAGCGCCATCCGCGAGCGCTCGCCGCCCGAGAGCGTGCTGATCTCGCGGAATACCTCGTCGCCGCTGAAGCCGAAGGCCCCGAGATGGTTCTGCACCCCGCCGCGGCTCCACAGCGGCCGCTCGTCGAGGATGGCGTCCATCAGCGACTTGCGGAGCGGCAGGTCGGCAAGGTCCTGGCGGTACCACGCCGGCGTAATCGAGCTGCCGATCCTCGACTCGCCACCGGCCGCTGCGCGGTCGCCGAGGATGGTCGAGATGAACGACGACTTGCCGGCACCGTTCGGCCCAACAAGCGCGACAAAGTCGTTGCGGCGGAGGACGGCCGTGAACTTCTCGATCAGGACGCGGTCCGGCACCTCGACGCGGAGGTCCTTCACGGCAATTACCTGGTCGCCACCGCGCTCGGCGGGTTCGAATCGCAGGTTCATCGCGGCAGGATCGCCCGGCGGTGGCGCCAGGCGCGGCAGGCGCTCGAGCCGCTTGCGCTTGCCCTTGGCCTGGAACGAGTTCTGGCCGGCAATGTTCCGCCGGATGTACTCCTCCTCCTTCTTGACGAAGGCGGCCTGCCGTTCGCGTTCGCGCTCACGCGTCAGGCGCCGCTCGGCGCGTTGGGGCACGAACTGGCTGTAGTTCCCCCGATACCACTCGCTGGTGCGCGCCTCGATATGGAGGATGTGCGTGCAGATGGCGTCGAGGAAGGCGCGGTCGTGCGAGATGACGATGATCGTCTCGTTGCACTCCTTGAGCCATTCCTGCAGCCAGGTCGTCGTGTCGAGGTCGAGGTGATTGGTCGGTTCGTCGAGCAGCAGCAGGTCGGCGGGTGCGATGAGCTGCGCCGCGAGGCCCACGCGCCCGCGCTCGCCGCCCGACAGCGTCGAGACCAGCCGCGTCTTCGATTCCTCGGCGTCAAAGCCGAGGCCCTGCAGCACGGCGTCCACGCGCGCGTGGTAGACGTAGCCCCCGAGGTCTGCGAAGCGCTCCTGGTCGTGCCCGAACTTCTCGAGGAAATCGTCCGGGACGCTCTCCCCCATCTCGCCAAGTTGGATGGCCTGTGCGGCGATGGACTTCTCAAGCTCGATGACCTTGCGCCACGCGGCGGCGGCGGCCTCCCACACGGTGGTCGCGCCCTCGAAGGCGCGGTGCTGGTCGAGGAGCGCGTGCCGGAGGCCCGGCTGGCGCGCGACGCTCCCCACCGTCGGCTTCATCTCCTCGGTGATGATCCTGAAGAGCGACGACTTGCCGGCGCCGTTGCGTCCGATGATGCCCCACCGATCGCCGACGCCCACCGTGAACGTGATGTCCTTCAGGAGTTCCGTGGCGCCGAAGGAGATGCCGACGCCAGCCATCGAGATGCACGTCACACGTCAGTCGGTGTAGGGACGGTCAGGTCGCCGCTGTCGAGCGCGCGCTGGGCGAGGGCCACGAGCCGCTCGTCCTGGTTGCGGTCGAGGGCGCGGATGGCGCGGCGCGCGCGGCGCATCGCCATCGGGACAAAGATGCGGGCCGCGTCGAGATCGGCCGCGGCGCCCTCGACGCCGTGCTGCTCGACGGCACTCGTGGCGCGCGCGAGGACGGCCGTGCCCAGGTAGATATCAATGGCCGCGTTGGCCATCCGCTCCTGCAGTAACTGGCGCTCGATGATGTCCTTGCCGTGCTCGATCAGCGCCTTCTCGACGGCCATCGCCAGGGCGTGGATGTTGGTGGCGACGAGGTCCGCCTCGTCCTCAAGGGCCTCGTGCACCCTGGTGAACTTCTCCTTCTTGAGCGTGCGCTTGACGCGGTCCTTGAGGTAGCTGGAGATCGCGCCGATGGAGTGGAGTGGATCCTTGAACGCCCTGCCGACGCTCTTGAGCTCCTCGCCCGGCTGCTGGAGCCCCATCAGCGCGATGAGCGCGCGGAGGATCTCGTTGGTGCCCTCGAAGATCAGGTTGATGCGCGAGTCGCGCACCGCGCGCTCGTACGGGAACTCCTTGGAGTACCCGATGCCGCCGGCGATCTGCAGCGCGTCGTTGGCGGTGCGGAAC
>CAYXQS010000070.1:0-10738 GCA_964466515.1 uncultured Gemmatimonas sp.
GCGTCCGCTCGGTGTCGGTGCCGTACAGCCACGGGTGCCGACGCGTCATCTTCGCCACGAGCGAGCCCGCGACCTGCTCGGGGCCGAAGCTCCCGCGCTCCTCCGCGATCACCGAGTGAAAGAGCACCTGCAGGAGGACGTCGCCGAGCTCGCCGCAGACCGCCGCGTCGTCGCCTTCGCGGAGCGCGTCGTCGAGCTCGTGCATCTCTTCGTTGAGGTAGGGGCGCAGCGACTCGTGCGTCTGCGCGCGGTCCCAGGCGTCCCGGGTGCGCAGGTCGCGCATAATGGCGAGGGCATCTTCAAGCGTGGCTTTGTCTTGCATCGTTCCAAGGGCTCCGGTACACTTCGAACTCCTGATGCCGACCCAATCTACTCTTGAGGCGAAGCCGCGCGCTTGGGTGGAGGTCGACCTCGGCGCGCTGGTGCGCAACGCGCGCGCGCTGGCACGGCAGGCGCGGACCCACCTCCTCCCGATGGTCAAGGCCGACGCCTACGGGCTTGGCGCGCTGCCGGTGGCCCGCGCGCTCGAGGCCCTCGATCCCATCGCGTTCGGCGTCTCGTCCATCGTGGAGGGCGAGGAGCTGCGTCGCGGCGGCGTCAAGCGGCCCGTGGTGGTGTTTACGCCCACCCACGCGCGCGACCTGCTCCGGCTCCGCGCGGCCGCGCTGACGCCCACGCTTGCCGCCGCCGATGGCATTGTGCGCTGGGCCGAGCTGGGCGGCGGCGAGTGGCACCTCGCCATCGAGACCGGGATGCACCGCGCGGGCATTGGATGGGATGCGGTGGGCGCGCTGCGCGACGCGCTCGTGCGCTGTCCGCCCGCCGGGGCGTTCACGCACTTCCACTCGGCCGAGCTCGACGACGGCTCGCTTGAGCGGCAGGAAGAGCGGTTTCGCCGCGCCATTGAGGCGCTGCCGATGCGGCCGGCAATGCTGCACACCGAGAACAGCGCCGCGATTGCGCGCCGGAACCCCTCGCCGTGGGACTGCGTGCGGCCGGGCGTGTTTCTCTATGGCGTGGGGAGCGGCGAGGGCGCGGCCATCCAGCCGGAGCCGGTGGTGCATTTGCGCGCGCAGGTGCTCGAGGTGCGCGACGTCGCGTCGGGCGAGACGGTGAGCTACGATGCCACCTGGCGCGCGAACGGCCCGCGCCGCGTGGCGACCATCGCGTGCGGCTACGCGGATGGCTATCGCCGGCAGTTGGGCAACCTGGGACGCGCGCTGCTCGGCGATGGCGTTGCCCCGGTGGCCGGCATCGTCACGATGGATATGACGATGCTCGACGTCACCGGGATTCCGTGCGCGCCGGGCGACATCGCGACGCTGATTGGACGCGCGGGCGACCGGCTGCTCACGGCCGAGACCGTGGCTGCGATGGCGGGGCTCTCGCCGTATGAACTCCTCACCGGGTTGCGGCAGCGGGTGGCGCGGCACTACGAGGAGACCGTGCAATGACCCCGCGCGCCATCATTCTCGTCCTCGACGGCGTGGGCATCGGCGCGGCACACGATGCCGCCGCCTACGGCGACATCGGCTCCGACACGCTGGGCAACCTCTCGCGGGCGGTGGGCGGCCTGCAGGTGCCGTACCTCGCGGCGCTTGGACTCGGCCGGATCGCGTCGCTCGAAGGGGTGGCCGCCCACGCCGCGCCGCTCGGGGCGTGGGGCCTGCTGGAGCCGCGCTCGGCGGGCAAGGACAGCACCACGGGTCACTGGGAGATTGCGGGCGTGCATCTGGCGCACCCGTTCCCGACCTACCCGCAGGGATTCCCGCCCGAGGTGATTGCCGAGTTTGCACGGCGCACGGGGCGGGGCGTGCTGGGGAACGTCGTGGCGAGCGGCACGGCGGTCATCGAACGGTTCGGCACGGAGCACCGGCGCACGGGGCAGTGGATCGTGTACACCTCGGCCGATTCGGTCTTCCAGGTGGCTGCGCACGAGGGCACCGTCCCGCTGGCCGAGCTATACGCCGCCTGCGCGACGGCGCGCGCGATGCTGGTGGCCCCGCACAACCCGTCGCGGGTGATTGCGCGGCCGTTTGAGGGGACGCCCGGGGCGTGGCGGCGGACGCCCAACCGGCGCGACTTCTCCATTGCCCCGCCCGAGGAGACGCTCCTCGACGCGCTGGCGGCCGCGGGAATCCCGCGCACCGGGGTGGGGAAGGTGGACGATCTGTTTGCCCGGCGCGGGCTCGAGGGTGGGCATACCTCCGGGAACGTCGAGGGGATTGCCCGGATCAAGGCGTGGATCCTGCGGGGTCCCAATGGGTTGTTGTTCGCCAACCTAGTAGATTTCGACCAATTGTTCGGGCACCGGAACGATGTTCCGGGGTTCCATCAGGCACTGCGCGAGCTCGACGCCGCGCTCCCCGAACTCATCGCTGGGCTCCGCGAGGACGATCTGCTCTGTATCACGGCCGACCACGGCAACGACCCGACTACGCCATCCACCGACCACGCCCGGGAGAACGTCCCGCTGCTGGTGGTGGGTCCGCGCGTGCGCCCCAAGGCGCTCGGGCGTCGGGCGACCTTCTCTGACCTCGGCGCGACCGTGGCGGAGTGGCTCGGGATCGACTTCCGCGGCCGCGGGACCTCGTTTGCGCCGGCGTTGGTCGAATGAGCGCTGGGCTGACGACGGAGCGGGTGGCGGAGCTTGCGGCGCACGCACGCGCGGCGATGCGCAACGCCTACGCCCCCTACTCGAAGTTCCGTGTGGGCGCCGCGCTCCTCTGCACGGACGGCACGGTCGTCGCGGGCTGCAACGTCGAGAACTCGTCGTATCCGGCCGGGACCTGCGCCGAGCGTGTCGCCCTCGGCGCCGCGGTCGCGTCGGGCCGACGCACGTTCACCGCGGTGGTGATCGTGACGGAAGCCACGACGGCCACGCCTCCCTGCGGCATCTGCCGCCAGGCGCTGGCGGAATTCGGGCTCGCGCTGGACGTGGTCGCGGTGACCGCTGACGGCAGCGCCACCCGCTGGACGCTCGACGCCCTGTTGCCTGCCCCCTTCACTCCCTCTTCGCTCCAGACCCGATGATCCGGCGTTCGTTCCGCGTCCCGCTCCTCCTCGCCCTGCCGCTCGCCGTCGTCATCGGCGCGTGCGGCGAGGACGTGGAGACGGGCACCACCTGCCCGTTGCTCTGCCCGGGACAGGAGATCACGCTGCTCGATACCGTCTTCGACCCGGCCTTCTCGCTCGACACCAACCTGACCGGGTTCCCGCTGCAGGGGCTGGAGAGCCCGATCCTCCTCGCGCTGCGCGGCGACACGCTCGATGCCCGCGCGGTGGTCCGCTTCGACACCCTCGTGCGGAAATACACGCCGGTGGGCGGCGACACGGCCGAGGTCATCACGCACATCGATTCGGCGTTCCTCTCGATCCGCGTGTACCGCACCACCGTGCCGGTCCCGCAGCGCGTCTTTTTCGAGGCGTACGACGTCTTCGACTCGACGATCGCGGACACGGCGCGATCGGCGCTGGTGCCGCTCTTCGAGCCGGGACGGCTCCTCGGCGTGGTGAATCTCGACAGCTCCGAGTTCAATGACAGCGTTCGGGTGAAGGTGCCGTTGGACTCGGCGAAGCTCCGCGCGATCATCGAGAACCCGAATTACAAGCTGCGCATCGGACTGCGCGTCCATTCGAGCGAGTCCGTGCAGTTGTTTCTCGAACCGTACTTCCCGGGCCTGTCGGGGTCGTTCCTCGAGTATCTGGTATCACCCGATACGGCGATTGCCCGCGTCACCGGCATTGAGCCGATGTCCTCCACGCCGCCCGTGCCGGCGTTCGTCGCCGGCGACTATGTGGACTATGGCATCGTCGTCGCCGCACCGGACATCACCGCCCCGGGGACCTTCAGCGTCGGCGGCCAGCCCGCCATCCGCCCCTTCCTCCAGTTCGACCTCCCGCTTTGGGTGACGGACACCGTCGGCGTCCTCCGCGCGCAGCTCGCACTCACGCAGGACCCGCTCTACGGAATCTCGGAGGCGGACACGCTGAGCCTGCTCGTCCACGTGGTGCTTGCGGGGACCGAGGTCACCGACCTGTACCGCGCGGCCACCCTCCTCTCGCCCTCGGGCATCCTGACCAACACCCTCCGGCTCGTGCCCGGCGATTCCGGCGTGCACGTGATCGAGATGCAATCGCTCGTGCGCAGTTGGGCGTCGACCAACGGGGTCCGCAGCCGACCGATGGCCATTGTGCTCCGGACGAACACCGAGGGCTCGACGCCGCTTGGCGCGCGCTTCTTCGGGATGGATGCCGCCGACCCGACCCTCCGTCCGCGGCTCAGGGTCACGTACACGCCCTCCGTCCTCTACGGGAAGCCGTGATGCGCATCGCACGCACGATTCTTGCGCTCACGCTGCTCGCGCCGGCCACGGCGGTCGCCCAGGGCGCCTTGGGCAACCAGGGCTTTGGGTTCCCGGTTGGGCAGCTCAGCACCGGCGCGCGCGCCGCCGGCGGTTCGAACGCCGAGACCGACCCCAACTCGCCGATCAATCCCGCGGCGATCACGCAGTCGAGCCGTTTTGCAGTGCGGGTGCAATTCGAACCCGAGTTCCGGCGCACCACCGTGCCGGGCAGCGGGTCCGCCTCCGCGTCGGTGGCGCGCTTCCCGGGCTTTGCCGCGAGCGGCGCATACCGGCGACTCGTGTACCAGGCCTCCGTCTCGTCGTTCCTCGATCGCACCTGGTCCAATCAGTACGACGACAGTCTCCTCGTCGGCGGGGACTGGGTGCAATCCACCATCCGCACATCGAGCGACGGCGCCATCGGTGACGTGCGCCTCGCGCTGGGCTACGTGGCGCACCGGCGGCTTCAGGTGGGCGTTGGGCTCCACGGATTTTCGGGGGCGAACCGCGTGACGTTCGTACGGACCTTCCCCGACACCTCAGGCGTCGGCAGCATCGCGCAGTCCTCAAGCATCGGCTACAGCGGCCGCGCCGTTTCCGCCGGCATTGTCGCGGTGCCGGTGGACGGCTTCGTGCTTGCGGCGTCGGCACGCTTTGGCGGCACCATCACCGCCGACCAAGCGGGCACCGCGGTGGGCGAGGGCACGGTGCCGTCGCGAATCGGCGTCGGCTTCTCCTGGCTCGCGGCGCGCGGCATCTCGGTGAACGGGCGCTTTGACCGCACGCAGTGGACGGACATTGACCCGCTCGGCAGCGCGGAGGTGGTGACCTTCGACGCCGACGAGTTCGGCCTCGGCGTGGAACTGCTCGGCCCGCCGGTCAGCGGGGTGAATTCCGTGCTCCGGCTCGGCGTGCGCGACCGGGGACTCCCGTTTGGCGTGAATGGCTCGCAGGTGTCCGAGCGCGCCTACAGCGGCGGGTTGGGGATTCCCTTTGCCCGCGGCCGCGCGCAGTTCGACGCCGCCCTCGAGCGCGCGAAGCGCGAGGGGGCCGGGGCGACCGAGCGCTCCTGGGTCATCAGTCTTGGGATTGGCATCCGCCCCTGAGGCCGCGATGACTGCGCCGCGCGCCGCGCCGACGGTCTATATCGAGACCTACGGGTGCCAGATGAACGTCAGCGACTCGGAGCTGATGTACGGGAAGCTGCAGGCCGAGGGATACGTGGCGGTCGATGCCGCCGCGGGCGCGGACGTGGTGCTCGTGAACACCTGCGCGATCCGCGAGAACGCGGAGCAGCGGGTCATCGGCCGGCTGGGGGAGCTGCGGCGCGAGCTCAAGGCGGGCGCCATCCTCGGCGTCACCGGCTGTATGGCGCAGCGCCTTGGCCCGCGCCTCCTCGACGCGGATGCCCGCGTGCAGCTCGTGGTCGGGCCGGATGGCTACCGCGCGCTGCCGTCGCTCATTGACGGCGCGCGCCACGGCGAACGATTCTCCGCCACCGACTTTGACGTTGAGGAACACTACGAGGATTTTGCCGCGCGTCGCTTTGAGGGCGTGAAGGCGTGGATCCCCGTCCAGCGCGGGTGCGACTACCGCTGCACGTATTGCATCGTGCCCACCACGCGCGGCCCCGAGCGGAGCCGCCGGCTCGCCGACGTGGTGCGCGAGACGCAGGAGGTCGCGGCGCAGGGCATCACGGAGGTCGTGCTCCTCGGGCAGACCGTGAACTCGTACCACGATGGCACGCACGACTTTGCGGACCTCCTCCGGGCGGTGGGGCGCGTGGATGGCATCCGGCGCGTGCGCTACACGAGCCCGCACCCCAACGACTTCTCCGACCGCGTGATCGCGGCGATGGCCGAGACGCCGACGGTCTGCGAGCACGTGCATCTCCCGATGCAGAGCGGCTCGACCTCGATGCTCAAGCGGATGCTGCGGCGCTACTCGCGGGAGGGGTATCTCGAGTGCGTCGAGCGGCTGCGCACGGCGATGCCGGGGCTCGGGCTCACCACCGACATCATCGTCGGCTTTCCCGGCGAGACCGACGCCGAGTTCGAGGAGACGCTCTCGCTCTGCCGGGCGGTTCGCTTTGACGACGCGTTCACCTTCAAGTTCTCGGCGCGCGAGGGGACGCCGGCCACGCGGATGCCGGCGGAGTGGACAGTGCCCGCCGCGGTGATGGATGCGCGCTACGACGCGCTCGTGGCCACGGTGCGGGGCATCGCGCGCGAGAAGAACCTCGGACGGCTCGGCGCACGGACCGAGGTGCTCATTGAGAAGGAGGCGCGGAAGGGCGACCTCCTCCAGGCGCGGTCACGCGACTTCAAGACGGTGCTCGTGCCCGGCGACCCGTCGCTCATCGGCAGCTACCTGACGGTGGAGCTCACGGGCACCACCGGCGCGACCTTCACCGGCACGCCGGTGGCCGCGCGTTCGGCACTCCCCCTCGCGGGGTGAGTGGCCCGCCGGCGGCCAAACGGCCCCGGGCGCAATAGGCGGGTGATGCCGTACCACGCGAGGGCGCAATGCCTTCGTGATGCCACTCATCCTGCGTGCGGTGATTGTCTGGGTCGGGTGTACCGCCGCAGGACTGACCGGCGCCGCGGGCCCGGTGGTGGGGATTGGGGCGGCGGCGGTTGCGCTCTTGGTGACGCTGCACGCGCGCGGCGCGGCGGCCCGGCGCGCGGCTGGCGCCGAGCGCGCTCTGGAGTTGGGCGCGCTCGCGCTCCTCGGCGGCACGGCGCTGCTGCTGGGCGGGGATCTCCGACGCGCAGACACCTCGTGCCTCGACGAGGCGCAGCGCGCCACGAGCTGGCGCGTGGAACTGCTCGATGACGCGGCGCCCGGAAGCTTCGCGCGCGGGGTGATCCGCGGCGACGGCTGCCAGGTGAGCGCCGCGCTCGCCGTGCGCGGTGGCGAGGCCGCGGCGGGCGCCACCGTGCGCGTAAGTCGCGCGGAGCCGAGTACGGGGGAACGCGGGCTGCTGCTGCGCGAGGCGCGCTTGGCGCTTGAGCGGCCGCCGGGGCCATTGGCGCGCTGGCGCAACCACGTGGGGCGCTCGCTCGACCGGCTCTTTGGTCCCGACGCGCCGATGGTCCGCGCGCTGCTCATTGCCGACAGCAAAGGGCTCTCGCCCGAGATCCGGGACCGGTACGCGGACGCCGGCCTTGTCCACATCCTGTCGATCTCCGGGCTGCACGTGGCGATCGTGGGCGGCGCGCTCCTGCTCCTCTTCGAGGCGCTGCGGCTCCCACCCACCGTCGCGCGCGCGTGCGCCGTGGCGGCAACCGCGCTCTATGTGATCGCCATTGGCGCGCCGCCGCCCGCGGTGCGCAGCGTCACGCTGTTCTCCGTCCTCGCGCTCGCGCGCGTCGCCCAGCGCCCCGTCTCGCCGTGGGGGAGCTTCGCCCTCGGGGCGGTGGTGCCACTGGCTGATCCGCGCACGGTGCTCTCGCTGGGATGGCAACTCTCGGTGGCGGGCTACGCGGCGGTCATCGTCGCGGGCCGGATGGGGCGTCGCGTTGTGCCCGAGGCGTGGCGTGGCTGGCGCGGCACGCTGGCGCGCGAGACCATCGCGGGGCTCCTCACCACGCTCGCGACGGCGCCGCTGGTGGCCTGGCACTTTGGGCGGCTCAGTCTGGTGGCCCCATTCACCAACCTCGTGGCGAGCCCCATCGTTGCGCTCCTGCAGCCGACGTTGTTCCTCGCGATGCTCACGCCGGTCCCTGGCATTGCGGCGTTCGTGGCGGATGCGGCGCGCCCGCTCCTGGGCGCGCTCGACCTGACCGCGCGCGTGGCCGCCGCGTTGCCGGGCGCGGCGGTGGTCGTGGCGCCGAGCGCGGCGGTGGCGGCGCTGAGCGGTGTGGCGGCGGTGGGCGTGCTCGTGGCGGGGTGGTCGCGGCGCTGGGCGCCGCCGTTGGCCATTGCCGTCTCCGCGCTCGCGCTGATGGCGTGGTGGCCCGCGCAGCCCGCGCGGCGCGGCGTGCTCGCCGAGGTCCACGTCATCGCCGTCGGGCAGGGGGATGCCATTGCGCTCCGGTCCCCGGCGGGGCGCTGGGTGTTGATTGACGCCGGCCGCACCTGGAGCGGTGGCGACGCGGGGCGGAGCACGGTGATTCCGCACCTGCGGCGGCTGGGCGGTCCCCTCGCGATGCTCCTGCTCACGCATCCGCACGCCGATCACATTGGCGGCGCGGCGAGCGTGTTGCGTGCGCTGCGGCCCGCCGAGGTGCGCGATGCGGCGTTCGTGGAGCGCAGCCCGGTGTACCTCGCGACGCTCCGCACCGCGGCCGGCATCGGCGCACGGTGGCAGCGGGTGGTGCCGGGGGAGGAGGTGGCGCTCGACGGGATGGTGCTCGAGTTCCTCGCGCCGGACTCGGCGTGGACGGCAGGGCTCCGCGATCCGAACGAGGCGAGCACGATCGTGCGGCTCCGCTACGGCGGCGTCCGCGTGCTCCTCACGGGCGACGCGGAATCCGGCGAGGAGGCGTGGCTCCTCGGGCACGCGCCGCATCGCCTGGCGAGCGACGTGCTCAAGGTGGGGCATCACGGCTCGGCCACGAGCACCACGCCGGAGTTCCTGGATGCGGTGGCCCCGCGCGTGGCGTTGGTCTCGGTGGGGGCGGGGAATCCGTATCGGCACCCCTCCCCGGACGTGATGCGCCGCCTGACGGCGGCTGGCGCGACGGTGCTGCGGACGGACCAGCTCGGGACGATCATCCTGCGCACGGACGGGGAATGGCTCGAGGTGGAGGCCGCGGGGCACCGCTGGAGGGCCGCGCGGCCATTGCCCGGAGCGCAGTGAAGCGGCCACCTTTCTCCCGTCCCTGCACACCCATTTCCCGCACCCCAGTCGCCGTGGTCAAGAGCACGGATACGTCGGTCGTCACGATCGAGCGATTCATCATCGAGCAGGAGCGCCTCTTCCCGCAGGCCACGGGGGAGTTCTCGGGCATCCTCTCCGACCTCGCGCTCGCGTGCAAGATGATCGCGAACAAGGTGCGTCTCGCCGGCCTCGTGGACGTGCTCGGCGCGCACGGGACGGAGAACGTGCAGGGCGAGGCCCAGCAGAAGCTCGACGTCCTCGCCAACACGATCATCATCAAGGCGCTCGACCACGGCGGCCGTCTCTGCGCGATGGCGTCGGAGGAGGAAGAGGCGATCATCCCCATCCCCGAAAAGTTCAAGCGCGGGAAGTACGTCCTGCTCTTCGACCCGCTCGACGGCTCGTCGAACATCGACGTGAACGTGCCCGTGGGGACGATCTTCTCGATCCTCCGCAAGGTCACCGACGGCCCCGAGGGGACGCTGGCCGATATGCTCCAGCCCGGCACGGAGCAGGTGGCCGCGGGCTACGTAATCTATGGCTCGAGCACGATGTTCGTGTACACGGCGGGACAGGGCGTGCACGGCTTCACGCTCGATCCGTCCATCGGCGAGTTCCTGCTCTCGCACCCGGATATGCGCATCCCGGAGCACGGCCGCTACCTGAGCGTGAACGACGCATACGAGCAGCACTGGGCCGAGGACGTGCGCGCGCTGATGCGTCGCTACCGCGGGCTCGACGGGAAGCGCGCCGCGATGAACGTGCGCTACGTGGGGTCGCTCGTGGCGGACTTCCACCGCAACCTGCTGGGGGGCGGCCTCTTTGCGTATCCCGCCAACACCAAGAGTCCCCGGGGCAAGCTGCGGCTGCTGTACGAGTGCAACCCACTGGCCTTCGTGGTCGAGCAGGCGGGGGGCGCCGCGATCGACGGCGCGCGGCGGATCCTCGAGGTGCGGCCCACCGAGCTGCACCAGCGCTCGCCGTACTTCGTGGGCTCGAAGGCCGACGTGGCGATCGCCGCCGAGATGCTCGGGGCGCGCTGATGGCGCGCGCGCCGGGCGACGAGGAACGGCTCTCGCCGTCGGGAATCCCCATCGCGCCGGTCTACCGGCCCGCTGCCCCTGATGCGGCCTATGCCGAGGGGCTGGGCGACCCCGGCGCGTACCCGTTCACGCGCGGCGTGCAGCCGTCGATGTACCGCGGCCGGCTCTGGACGATGCGGCAGTACGCGGGGTTCGGCACGGCGCAGGAGACCAACGCGCGGTTCAGGCTCCTGCTCGCGGCGGGGCAGACGGGGCTCTCGACGGCGTTTGACCTCCCGACGCAGATGGGGCTCGACTCCGACGCGCCGCGCGCGGCGGGCGAGGTGGGTCGCGTGGGCGTGGCCATCGACAGCGTGGAGGATATGCATCTCCTCCTTGCGGACCTGCCGCTCGACCAGGTCTCGACGTCGATGACGATCAACGCGACGGCCGCGGTGCTGCTCGCGATGTACATCGTGGCGGGGGAGGAGCGCGGCGTGCCGCGGGACAGGCTCTCGGGGACGATCCAGAACGACATCCTCAAG
>CAYXQS010000071.1:0-2136 GCA_964466515.1 uncultured Gemmatimonas sp.
GCTCCTGCCGTTCTTCGCGTTCAATATGATGCGGCAGACCCTGCAGGCCGTCGCGCGGGTCACGCCGGTGGTCGTGGCGGTGCTCATTGCCAACGGCGTGAACGTCTTCGTGAACTGGGTGCTGATTTTCGGGCACCTCGGCTTCGACCCGGGCGGCGTGCGCGGTGCGGCGCAGGCGACGGTCGTCGCGCGCTGGGTGATGGCGGCGACCCTGCTGGTCATCGCGTGGCGCACCCTGCGTCCGATGCTGGTGCCGTGGCGCCCCGAGAGCTCGGCGTTGGGGCCGCTGCTCCGGATGTTCCGGCTCGGCATCCCGGTGGGGATCCAGTTCTTTGCCGAAGCGGGCGCGTTTGGGCTGGTGACGGTGATGGCGGGGTGGATCGGGACGACGACGCTCGCGGGACACGAGATCGCGCTGAGCCTGGCGTCGATGACGTTTATGGTGCCGATGGGCGTCGCGGGCGCCGCCGCGGTGATGGTGGGGCACGCCATCGGCCGGCAGGATATGGCGGCCTCACGCCGCGACGCGGTGGCGGCGCTGGCGTGCGGCGTGGGGTTTATGGCGCTGATGGCGGCGGTCTTCGCGCTCATCCCGCAGGTGCTCGCCGCCGCGTACACCATCGACACCGCCACGCGGATGCTGGCGGCAACGCTGATCCCGATTGCGGCGGTGTTCCAGGTCTTTGACGGGACGCAGGTGATCTCGACGTCGATCCTGCGGGGTGCAGGGGACACCCGCGTGCCGATGCTGCTGCACGCCCTGAGCTTCTGGGGGATCGGGATCCCGTTGGGGGCGGTGCTGGCCTTTGGGTTCGATCAGGGGGCGGCGGGACTGTGGTGGGGGCTCACCGCCGGCCTCGCGGCGACGGCGGTGCTCCAGCTCAACAGGGTGCGCGCGAAGCTCGGGCGCGACGTCCGGCGGGTCGTGATCGACCACCACTGACCGCGCCGCTCGGGATGGGCGCGGCCGGGCAGGGCGCTAGACCCCTTTTTCCTCGAGCAACTGCATAAACTCGGCGGGGTCCCTGAGCTCGAGCATCCGGGCCGGCACGTCGGCTTCCTTTGAGAACTGCGCAATCTTGCCGAGGACGGGCAGGTACTGGTTCGACACCTCGAGCGGCGGCGCGACGATCAGGAAGAAGAAGTGGACCGGCTTGTCGTCGATGGCCTTGAAGTCCACGCCGTCGCGCTTCCGGCCAAAGGCCACGCGGAGCTTGTTCACCACGAGCGAGCGGCAGTGGGGGATGGCGATGCCGCGCCCGATGCCGGTCGAGCCCAGATTCTCGCGCCGCTTCAGCATCTTGAAGAGCATCGCCTCGTCCTTTTCGGGCAGTTGCAGCAACCCAATCAGTTCCTTGAGGATGTCGTCCTTCACGGTGCCCTTGAGGTCGAGGTCGACGGCGTCCGCCGAGAAGAATTCCCTGAGTTCCATCCGCTGAACTTAGGGGTCACCCTGAAGGCTGTCAAATCGTGATGTTGCAAGCGTTTGGGGCCTCTGGTAGCTTCCACATAGATGCCTTTTCCATACCCGGTCGGCCACCCCGTGCCGCTCTTCCTCGCCCCGATGGCGGGGGTGTCGGAATCCCCCTTCCGCCGGCTCTGCCGCGCCTGGGGGGCGGACGTCGTCGTGACCGAGTTTCTCTCTGCCGAGGGCATCCGCCGGGAAAACGAGGCCACCCTGGGCAAGCTCGCCTTCGGGGAGGACGAACGTCCCATTGGCGTCCAGATCTTCGGCGCCGAGCCGCAGGCAATGGAAGAGGCGGCGGCCCTGGTCACGGACGTGTTTCGGCCGGAGTTCATCGACATCAACTTCGGTTGCCCGGTCAAGAAGGTCGTGAAGCGCAACGGCGGCTCCGGCTGCCTGCGCGACCTCGACCTTGTCCAGCAGGTCATCCGCGCCGTCGTTCGGGGCACGCACCTTCCGGTCACCTGCAAGATCCGCAGTGGGTGGAACGAGGAGATGCGCGACCCCGTTGCCATCGGACTGCGGTGCCAGGACGCGGGCGTGCAGGCCATCGCGCTGCACCCGCGCACCCGCACCCAGATGTACTCGGGCGAGGCGCGCTGGGCGGAGATCGGCGCGCTCAAGGCCGCGTTGGAGATTCCCGTCATCGGCAACGGCGACATCAAGACCGC
>CAYXQS010000071.1:2146-3187 GCA_964466515.1 uncultured Gemmatimonas sp.
ATGCGGCGCGGATGCATCGTGAGACGGGGTGTGACGGCGTGATGATTGCGCGCGGGTCGTTTGGCCAGCCGTGGGTGTTTGCGCAGGCCCGCGCATTGATTGACGGCACCGCGGTGCCCCCGACGCCCGGCATCGAGGAGCGCTTTGCCATCGCCCTGACGCACGCGCGGATGGTGGAGTCGTACGAGCAGGACCCCGTGGGCGCGGCGCTCGAGTTCCGCAAGCATCTGGGCTGGTACGTGAAGGGCATTCCGCACTCGGCCGACCTGCGCCGCAAGCTCCACGCGGTGAACTCCTTTGGCGAGGTCGAGGGGATTTTCGACGAGTACCTCGCCGGCGACGCGCTCCGCGAGATAGAGGCCGCGTGAGGCGGGATCGCGTGCGGGCGCTCCTGGAAGAGGTTGCCCAGGGGAAGCTCGCCATTGCCGCCGCGCTGGCGCAGCTCGACGAGGCGCCGGTCGACGACCTCGGCTTCGCCACCCTGGACCATCACCGCGCGCTGCGGCAGGGGTTTCCCGAGGTCGTCTTTGGGCAGGGGAAGGAGCCCGCGCAGGTCGTCGCGATCTGCCTCCGGCTCGCGGAGCGCGGCGACGGGTTCCTCGTGACGCGCGCGGCCCCGGAGGTGCGCGCCGCGCTGTGTGCCGCGTGGCCGGCCGCGGAGGAGAACGCGCTCGCGCGCACCGTGCTGCTGCGGGGGCACGCGCCAATCGTGGCCGGCACGCGCCGCGTCGCGGTCGTCACCGCGGGCACGAGCGATCTCCCCGTGGCGGAGGAGGCGGCGGTCACGCTCGACGCCACGGGGCATCCGGTGACGCGCATTACCGACGTCGGGGTGGCGGGGTTACATCGTATCCTCTCACATCGTGAGACCCTGCGTGACGTGGCGGTGGTCATCGTCGTGGCGGGTATGGATGGGGCGCTGCCGTCGGTGATCGGCGGGCTCGTGCGCGTGCCCGTCATCGCCGTGCCGACGAGTGTCGGCTACGGCGCGGCGTTCGGCGGCCTCGCGCCGCTGCTCACCATGCTCAACTCCTGCGCGGC
>CAYXQS010000071.1:3197-4604 GCA_964466515.1 uncultured Gemmatimonas sp.
CTGCGCGGCGGGGGTCACGGTATGCAACATCGACAACGGATTCGGCGCGGCGATGGCCGCCGCGCGCATCCTCGGCGCCTGAGCGGCGGCTGATGCTCTGGGTGCTCGCGGTGATTGTCGGTGCCGCCGTGGCCGTTGCCTGGTGGCGGCTGGGCCGTCGCGCCACGGATCGCCGCCGACGGAGCGGGGAACGGGAGCGTGCCGAGGTGGCGGCAGGCGCCTTTGCGCGCAGCGCGCCGGTTGCGCCCCGCCCCCAGCGTCGCAGCGGGGGCTTGCTGGCCGCGTTCCGCTCCGACGAGATGCCCATCCAGGAATCGCACGAGCGGGAGGACCGGCGACGGATTGCGAGCGCGCTCGCGATGGCGGCGGACCAGTTGGGCGCGGCGCAGTGCGTGCTCTGGCAGCTCAGCGCCACCGACGACGGCAACGTCGAGGCGGTCGCCTGCGCGCGCGGCGACGAGCCGCCGGTGCTGGCGCCCAATGAGCGTGCCTGGCTCGATGCGATCCTCGACGGCGACGCCACGCCCGGGGCCATCGCCACGGGCGACCCGCGCCTCCTGATGACCTTCATTCGCGTGTCCGAGGGGCGAGGCGTGCTCTCAATGCACTTTGCGGACGCCCCGCCGATGGATGCGCCGACGCTGCATACGCGGTTCACGCGCCACGTCGAGTACATCACGATGGTCACCGAGCTCGTGATTATGCGCGCGGAGCTCGCGCGCCGGAACGCGAAGCTGCGCGCGATGATGTCGACGGCCAAGCTCCTGCAGGGGAGCCGCGACCCCAAGTCGCTCGAGACGCAGTTTGTGCAGAACGCGTTGCAGGTCGGGCGCGCGGAGTGGGCGATCCTCGTGCGGTGGGAGGCGGCGGAACGGCTCGCGCGGCCGAAGGAGCTCACCGAGGCCGCGCCGCAGTTCTGGGCGCTGGCCACGGCGCGCCAGTCGTCGATTGTCGGCGACGTGTGCCTCACCGGCGAGTCCCGGACCTTCACCGACGCCCGTGGGCTCGTGGGACTCCGGGAGCCGGTCTTTGACGACTCGCCGCTCCCGGTGGGCATTGGGTCGTTCGTGGTGGTGCCGCTGCGCCGGAGCGACGAAGAACCGCCGCTCGGCGCGCTCCTCTGCGCGCACTCCAGGCCCGGCGCCCTCAACGGGAACGACGCGGCCGCACTCCGTGAGCTCGGCGTCGTGGCGGCGGGCGCGCTCGAGACGGCGTGGGCGGTGCAGGAAGCGACCGCGCGCGCCCACACCGATCAACTCACCGCGCTCCCCAACCGCCGGGACTTCGAGGTCGAGTTTGCACGCGCCATCACCGAGACCGACCGCTACGGCGGGACCTCGGCGCTCGTGATCGTCGACATCGACTTCTTCAAGCAGGTCAACGACACCCACGGGCACGAAGCCGGGG
>CAYXQS010000071.1:4614-10607 GCA_964466515.1 uncultured Gemmatimonas sp.
TGCTCGTCGCGGTCGGGAACCTGCTGCGCGCCGAACGGCGCGAGACCGACAAGGTCGCCCGCATCGGCGGCGAGGAGTTCGCGCTGCTCCTGCCGCAGACCGACGCCGCGGGGGCCATCGAGGTCGCGGAGCGCCTCCGGCAGAATGTGGAGCAGCTCAAGGTGGCCACGGCGACCGGGACGATTGGCGTGACCGCCAGCTTTGGCGTGGCGATGTACGCGGCGCGCTCGGCCACCGGCGGGCGGCTGTTCGAGCGCGCGGACAAGGCGCTCTATGCCGCCAAGCACGGCGGCCGCAACCGGGTGGAACTCGCGCCGGCCGAAGGGGCTTGGTCTGCATAGGGAGGGCGCCGCCGATTGTCCGGCGACGCGCTTTCGGGTACTATGCAGGACACGGGGGCGACTGGTTTCGATTGTGTGAGTGGCTCCGTGGTTGCGCGTCCAGGTCCTCGGGTCCCTGGTAAAACACTCGGGAACGTTTCAACTGCGAACGACAACTTCGCTCTCGCCGCGTAAGACCTAGGTCTTGCTGTGGCAGTGCTTGGGAGGCAGCCCGCCCGGGGCGGCACCCAAGTATCGCAAATCCGGGCTGGGCCAACGGCGCGCTCACCGCCCGCGGCTGAGATTTCAGTGGGCTCATCCGGACGTGGGCGGCCTGTCGGCCAGCGTCCGGAAACATCAATCGACAGGACACACGCGTAGACGCTGCGGAAGATCTTGTGCAAGACGGGAGTTCGAATCTCCCCGCCTCCACTTAGGGCAGAGATGAAATGCGAGATGTGCGTATGACGCCAGCCGGCGGCACCCACCCTTGGCGCTTCTTCCGCGCCGGCGGCTCCGATCAGGTCGCGCTCGAGAGCGCGGCCGACCTCCTGCACCTCCACGAACTCGATCCCAAGCTCTGGGTGGCGCTGGCGTGCCCGGTGCAGGGGCTCGAGTGCGACGAGCGGACCCTCGCGCTCATCGACGCGGACAAGGACAATCGGCTCCGGGTGCCGGAGGTCTTGGCGGCCGTGCGGTGGGCGAGTGCAATGCTCCGCGATCCCGCCACCCTCCTCAAGGGCGGCGACCTCCCGCTCGAGGCCATCAATGCCGATACGCCGGATGGTGTGCGCCTCGCGAGCTCGGCACGCCGCATCCTGCAGAACCTCGGCAAGGCCGACGCGACGACCATCGCCGTGGCCGACACGATGGAGACATCGAAGATTTTCGCGCTGACGCGCCTCAACGGCGACGGCGTGGTCCCCGTGGAGATGATTGACGAGGGGCCGGACCGCGCGGTGGCCGAGTCGATTGTCGCGAGCTTGGGTGCGGAGACGGACCGGAGCGGGAAGCCGGGAATCTCGCAGGCCAAGGTGGACCAGTTCTTCGCGGATTGCGCGGCCTATGTGGACTGGTGGGACCACGCGGGGCGTGCGGATTCGGCGCTCCTCCCCTTGGGCGAGGGCACCGTGCCCGGCCTCGAGGCAATGCAGGCCGTCCGCGGGAAGGTCGACGACTACTTTGCGCGCTGCCGCCTGGCCGCGTTCGATCCGCGCGCAATGAGCGCGCTCAATCGGCAGGAGTCCGAGTATCTCGCCATCGCCGCGCAGGATCTCCACATCTCGGCGGAGGAGGTCGCGGGGTTCCCGATTGCGATGGTGGAGGCGGGGCGCCCCCTGCCGCTTGCCGATGGCGTGAACCCGGCTTGGGCCGCCGCGATGGCGACCTTCCGCGCGGTGACCGTCACGCCGATCCTCGGCGACCGCACCGTCCTCACCGAGTCGGAGTGGGGACGGATCCGGCAGACCTTCGCCGCGCACGAGGCGTGGACCGCAGGGAAGGTGGGGAGCAGTGTCGAGCCCCTCGGGATCGCCCGGGTGCGCGAGGTCCTCCGCGGCAAGAGCCGCGAGTCGCTGTCTGCGCTCATCGCGGAGGACGCCGCGCTCGCCCCGGAAATGGACGCCATCGACAACGTCGAGCGGCTTGCGCGTTACCAGCGCGACCTGGCGCTCCTGCTCAACAATTTCGTGGCCTTCCGCGACTTCTACTCGCGCGAGCGCCCCGCGGTCTTCCAGGTCGGGCGGCTCTACCTCGACGGGCGCAGTTGCGACCTCTGCGTGCGCGTGGACGACGCCGCGAAGCACGCCGCGCTCGCCGGCCTGGCCAAGTGCTACCTCGCGTACTGCGACTGCACCCGCTCCGACGGCACGAAGATGACCGTCGCGGCGGCGTTCACCGACGGCGACAGCGACAACCTGATGGTCGGCCGCAACGGCGTCTTCTACGACCGGCAGGGGCGCGACTGGGACGCGACGATCACCAAGGTGATCGAGAACCCGATCAGCATCCGGCAGGCGTTCTGGGCACCCTACAAGAAGCTCGTGCGGTTGATCGAGGAGCAGGTGGCGAAGCGTGCGGCCGCCGGCGAGGCGGAGGCGGATGCCAAGCTGTCCACGGCGGCCACGACCGCGACCCACGCCGACAAGGTCAAGCCGGAGCCCAAGAAGATCGATGTCGGGACGGTCGCGGCCCTCGGCGTCGCCGCCGGTGCCATCGGGACCTTCGTTGCCACCGTGCTGGGCTATCTCACCGGCGTGCTGACGCAGCCGTTCTGGAAGATCGTGCTCGTCTTCGTCGGCATCACCGTCGCCATCTCGGTGCCATCGATGCTGATGGCCTGGCTCAAGCTGCGCCAGCGCAACCTCGGCCCGATCCTTGATGCCAACGGATGGGCGGTGAACGGACGCGTGCAGATGAACGTGCCGTTTGGCGCGGCACTCACCAAGGTCGCGGCGCTCCCGCGCGGCGCCAAGCCATCGCTCGCCGTGCGCTATCCCGAACCGCCGAGCGTGCTCCCCAAGCTCGTCGCGCTGGTCGTGGGGCTTGGCTTCATCGGGAGCCTGCTCAATAGCTACGGAGTGTTCGACGTCCTGAAGCGGTAGCGCCCGCTACCGGCGCGCGACGAGCTCGATCTCGACGCGCGCGCCGAGCGGCAACCCGGCGACCGCCACGGTGGTGCGCGCCGGGTAGGGCCTGGTGAAGCGCGTCTCGTACGCCGCATTCATCGCCGGGAAGTCCTGCATATCGGCCAGGTAGACGTTGCACTTGACCACCTGGTCCATCGCCAGCCCGGCACCCCGGAGCACAGCCTCGAGATTGTCGAAGACGCGGTGGGCCTGCGCGCCGACATCTCCCTCAATCAGCTTCCCGGTCTTGGGGTCAATTGGCGTCTGGCCGGAGCAGAAGAGCTGCTCCCCGGACCAGACGGCCTGCGAGTAGGGGCCGATGGCGGCGGGGGCGTCGGCGCTCTGGGCGGATGTGCGGGGTGTCATCGTGGGGTGGGCTGGGGGGAGGCTAGTCGGCCGTGTTCGCCGCGCGCTCCCGCGCCGCGCGCCGTTCGTCGGCCCCGGCGAGGAGCGCGAGGGCGAGGAGCGCGACCAGCGCCGCCGGGACGAGGGTCACGAATGCGAACTGGATGATGCCTTCGATCAGCGGCGAGAGGTCGTTGGCACGGTCGGCGCCCAACCGGAGGGTACGCCCCCAGCGGATGCCGAGCCAAAGCGTTGCGGGAATCCACGTGGCGAGGAACACGGCCCCGGCCCGCCAAAGATGGGGTTTCATATGGCCACCCTACGGGCGACGAACCTGTGCGAGATTCACCGGTGGCGGGGTGGGGTACTTGCCCGAGAAGCAGGCGTGGCAGTAGCCGTCGGGTCCGTCGGGCACCGACGTGAGCAGCCCGTCGAGCGAGAGATAGCCGATGGAGTCGACGCCGATCTGCCTGGCGATCTCCGCCACGCTGTGGTTGGCGGCAATGAGCTGGCTCTTTTCCGGCGTGTCGATCCCGTAGTAGCACGGCCCGGTGATGGGCGGCGACGAGATGCGCATATGCACCTCGCGGGCGCCCGCGGCGCGGACCAGCGCGACGAGGCCGCGCGTCGTGGTGCCGCGGACGATCGAGTCGTCCACCATCACCACGGACTTGCCCTCGACGATCTCCCGCACGGGATTGTACTTCACCTTCACCTTGGCGTCGCGCCCGGCCTGCGTGGGCTGGATGAAGGTGCGCCCCACGTAGTGATTGCGAATGAGCGCGAGCTCGAGCGGCAGTCCGCTGACCTCGGAGAAGCCGAGCGCCGCCGAGTTGGAGGAGTCCGGAACCGCAAAGACGAGGTCCGCGCCCGGGGCCGGGTGCTCCTGCGCAAGCCGCCGGCCGAGCGCCCGGCGGGCGCGGTCCACCGAGCCGCCGAAGACGCGCGAGTCAGGGCGCGCGAAGTAGACGTACTCGAACACGCAGCGATGCAGTTGCTTGGCCGGTTCGCGCTGCACCGTGCGCATTGATCCATCCGGCGCGACGGCGATGATCTCGCCGGGCTGCACCTCGCGCTCCACCGTGGCACCGACGATGTCCATCGCGCAGGTCTCCGAGGCGAAGACCAGCGCGCCGTTGAGGCGGCCCATCACGAGCGGGCGCCAGCCGTAGGGATCCCGCGCGGCAACCAGGGTGTCGCCGATGAGGACGAGGAGTGAGTACGCACCTTCCACGCCGTCCAGCGCCTCGGCGAGCTTCTCCTCGGGACGCGTTTGCTTCGACTTGGCCAGGCGATGCACGACGACCTCGGAGTCGGCGTCGGAGCTGAAGATCGACCCGTCGTCCTCGAGCGTGGCGCGGAGCTCGTTGGCGTTCACGAGGTTGCCGTTGTGCGCGAGGGCGATGTGTCCGCCCTTGAAGCGGACGAGGGCGGGCTGCGCGTTCTCGATCGTGGACGAGCCGGCCGTGGAGTAGCGCGTGTGTCCCATCGCCATTGGGCCGACGAGCGTCGCCATCCGGTCCGGGGAGAACTGGTCGGAGACGAGGCCCATTGCCCGGATCGCGTGGACCGTGCCGTCCTTGACCGCCACGATCCCCGCGGACTCCTGCCCGCGGTGCTGCAGCGAGTAGAGGCCGAGATGCGTGAGGGCGGCGGCGTTGGGGTGGCCGCTGATGCCGAAGATGCCGCACATCAGGCCGTCCCTCCGGCAACCAGGGCATCGGCGCCGAGTGCCTGCGCGGCCGCCCGCGACATTGCGCGCGGGAGGGCGTCGTGGAACGAGGTGGCAAGCGAGGACACGGAAGCGTTCAACGTGGTAGTCCCGGTGGTGATCGTGAATCCGTCGGCGGCGCGGGTGACCTTGCCGATGACGCGCGCCGGTACCCCGTGCGCCTTGGCAATCCGGAGGATGGGGGTGGCGTCGGCGGCGGAGAGCACGACGCGGCCCTGGGCCTCGCCAAAGAGGAGTGCGCGCAGCGGGAGTGCGGACCAGGCGGAGAGGTCCACCGAGAGTCCGCGCAGGGCGTTGGCGTCGGCGATGCACGACTCGGCCAGCGCGACGGCGAGCCCGCCTTCGGAGCAGTCGTGCGCGGAGCGCACGTGCCCGCCGCGGATCGACTCGATCACGGTGTCGATCAACCGCTTCTCGGCCTGGAGGTCGCAGGCCGGCGGCGCACCGGCCACCACGCCGTGGACCCACGCCAGGTACTCGCTGCCGCCGAGCTCGTCGGTGTTCTCGCCGAGGAGGACAATGGAGTCGCCCGCTTCACGGAACGCCATCCCCGTGGCGTGGGCGGCGTCGTCGAGCACGCCGACCATCCCGATGGTCGGCGTGGGATAGACGGCGCCCTGCGGATTCTCGTTGTAGAGCGAGACGTTGCCGCCGGTGACCGGTGTCTCCAGCGCGCGGCAGGCATCGCCCATTCCAAAGACCGCCTCGCGGAACTGGAAGAAGACGTCGGGCTTTTTGGGGTTCCCGAAGTTGAGGCAGTTGGTGATGGCACGCGGGGTCGCGCCCACGCAGGCGACGTTGCGCGCCGCCTCGGCCACGGCGATCCGTCCGCCGACGCGCGGGTCGAGGAAGACGTAGCGGCCGTTGCCGTCCGTCTTGAGCGCGAGGGCCTTGCGGGTGCCGCGGATCCGCACGACGGCGGCGTCGCCACCGCCGCGACCGAGCACGGTGTTGGTGCGGACCGTGGAG
>CAYXQS010000072.1:0-10510 GCA_964466515.1 uncultured Gemmatimonas sp.
GCGCACTTGACCCCGCCCCCCTGGCGCCGGACATTCCAAGCGTCGGCCTCCCACTGGAAGTCATTTGTCCAACGACACATACACCTCCTCCGGTACTGAACCGCTCATCGAGCGACTGCGTCGCGCGACGATCGGGCGGTATGACATCTACGCCGAGCTCGGCACCGGCGGGATGGCGTCCGTGTACCTTGCCCTCGACCTTGCCCTCGACCGCAAGGTCGCCATCAAGGTGATGTCCCCCGCGATGTCGTCCTCGCCGGACAACATCGAGCGCTTCAAGCGCGAGGCCAAGATCTCCGCCTCGCTGAATCACCCGCACATCATCGGCATCTACGCCGTCGGCGACGACCCCGACCTCGCGTACTTCGTGATGAAGTACATCGAGGGCCGTGCGCTCGATTCCGTCGTCCGCGAGAGCGGCGTGCAGTCGGTACCGTTTGTGCAGAGCATCATCGGCGCGGCGGGGAAGGCGCTGCACTACGCGCACACGCGCGGCATCGTCCATCGCGACGTGAAGCCCGCCAACTTTATGCTCGATCAGGACGGGTGGCTCATCGTCACCGACTTCGGCATCGCGAAGCTCGAGGACACCAAGGGCCTCACGATGACGGGCTCCATCGTCGGCACGCCGTATTATATGAGCCCCGAGCAGTTCAACGGGAAGCCCGTCACCGGCGCCACGGACCAGTACGCGCTCGGCGTCGTCGCCTACGAACTCCTCACGGGGAAGCAGCCGTACACGGGCGAGACGATCGTCGAGGTGATGCGCGGCCACCTCTTCGACGCGCCGCCGTCGGTGCGCGAGGCAAACCCCGCGGTCCCGCCCACGCTCGACGCCTGCATCCAGCGGATGATGGCGAAGGATCCCGCGGACCGGTTCCCGTCGCTGGAAGCGGCGGTCGAATCCTTCGGCGCGGTGCCGCAGACGGCGGAGGCCGAGGTCCGCACGCAGATCATCTCGCTCGCCAAGCTCGGTGCCAGACAGCAGCCGCGGATGAGCGTGCCGGTGAGCCCGATCCCGGCGCAACGCCCGCGTCCCGCCGCGCGGCCGCCGCGTCCCAGCCCCGGTGCGACGGTCGTGCCCGCCGAGCCGAAATCGTCAATGGGCAAGATGCTCATCGGGCTCCTGGTGCTCGTCCTCGTCGGCGGCGGTGCGGTGGCGGCGCTCAAGCCCGAGCTCTTTGGCGGACTCTTCGGCGGCGCGGCCTCCACACGTGCGGTCGGCGATGCAGGCAACGCCCTGATCCCGCCGGTGGATTCGACGGCGATCCGCGATTCCATTGCCAACTTCCAGCGCGCGGCGCTTGCGTACGCGGATTCCGTGAACCGTGCGGATTCCATCGTGCGTGCCGATTCGCTCGCGCGCGTGGCGGAGGCCGCCGCTGCGCGCCAGGCCGCGGCGCGGCGCACGGCGGTTGCCCCGCCGCCGCGCAGGCCCCCCGCCACGGACCCCACGCGCACCACGGCCGCGGACCCCGCGCCGCCGCAGACGGTCCCGCAACAGGCCGCGCAGCAGGCGGTACCGCAAACCGCGCAGGCCGAGCCGCCCGCGCAAACGCCCACGCCGGCACCGGTGCAGGCGGAGGCGCCGCCCGCCGGTCCCGGGACCATTCGCATCGGAAGCCGCCTCCCCGGCGCCGTGCTCTACATCGGCGACGAAGTCCGGCCCATTGGGGAGCGCGGCGTGCAGACGCTCACCTTCCCGGCGGGCCCGGTGAAGCTGGCGGTGCGCGCAGAGAACTGCCGGTCCTGGGACACGACCTTCGTCGTCGTCGCTGGACAGACCCACACGATTGGTTATCGTCCCGCCAGCTGCTGATCGAACTCCCCTCGCCGTGAGAGCCCCTATGTCCCACCGGATGCCGCGCCCCGTGCGCGCCGCCTGCATTGCCCTCGCGTTGGTGATGGCCGCCGTGCCGCGGGTGGGCGCGCAAGCGACGCCTTCGCCCACTGACGACCTCATTGCCCGCGTGCGGGCGGACGTGAATGACCTCCGCTACGCCGACGCGATCCGGCGTGGCCGCGAGGTGTTCAGCTTCGCGCCGAATATGCGGCCCGCGCAGGTCATCGCGCTCCGCGGCGCGATGGCGGCCGCGTTCTACCCGGACGAGGTCGAGGCGCAGCAGCCGGACTCCGCGCTCGCGCAACTCACGGCCATCATCCAGCTCGCGCCCGACGCCACGCTCCCGGTGGAACTGCGGTGGTCGGGCCTCGACTCGCTCTTCAGCGTCGCGCGCAGCCGCACGCTCTCGGTGGCGATGCGCCCCGCGGTCACGGACTCGCTCACCGGCGTGGACGGGCGCGCGTTCGTCTCCGTGGTGGCGTCGCGCCCCGTGCGATACCGGCTGCGCGTGCACCGGCTGCCCTCCGGCGCGAGCGTGCTGCACGACACCACCACCACGCCCGACGTGCGCGGACAACTCGGCTACCGCGCGCACGACGGGCGTCAGCCGCTGCTCGCCGAGGGGGAGTACGAGTTTGTCGTCACCGCGGTCGATGTCGCCACCGGCGACACGGCGAGCGTGCGGCACAACGCCACCGTGACCGGCGCGGCGATGGTCGCCGTGCCGACCCCGGTGCTCGACACCACCAAGCTGCTTCCGGAGTTTGCCAAGCCGCCGCGCGGCAAGATGGTGGCGACAAGCCTCATCTTCGCCGGGCTGACCGGCGCGATCGCGTCGGCCGCGCGCGCCGAGGAGCCGATTGCCTCCGCGTACAAGACCGATGGGCGCGCGATCTTCGTGAGCGTGGCGATGATCGGCGCGGCCGTCGGTGGGTTCTGGCTCGACAAGGGATCCGTGTCGGTGGAGAACCTGCAGGCGAATATGACGCTCCGCGCCGCGCACCTGAAGGCGCTGCAGGACGCCGACGCGGAACACGCGCGTCGCGTGGCGAACTATCGAGTGATGGTCCAAATCCGCCCGGAGGCCAAGTGATGTCCGAGACCCAGGCCTCGCCGATGCGCGTGCTGCTCCTCGCCGCGCTTCTCCCGCTCGCGGGATGCAGTGTGTTTAGGATCAAGCCCGCCGACCCCAAGCCGACGCCTGCGCCCGCCGGCGTCACGGCCACGCCGCAGACGCCCCCCGCGGGTGGGCAGCCCGGTGCACGGCCGGCTGGTGGCGCCGCACCCGTGACGCCGCCTGCAGGTGGTGCCGCGCCTGCGACTCCGCCGGCAGGTGTCGCTCCGGCAGGTGCCGCTCCGGCAGGTGCCGCTCCGGCAGGTGCCGCTCCTGCAGGCGCCGCGCCCGCTGGCACCGCGCGCCCTGCTGGAGCAGCGCCCTCAACGGCTGCGGCGATTGCTGCCGCAACCGCCGAGCTCAAGCGCGATTCGGCGCGCCTCGCCGAGGTCGCCCGTCCGCACCGTCGCTCGCCCGTGTACCTGATGCTGATGGTTGATTTCCACAACGCGAGCATCCGGACCGCCGACAACGGCACGCTCGCCGCCGAGGAGAAACAGACGCTCAGCAGCCTCGACCTGACCGTGCAGCGCGCGCGCGGCGGTGGACTCGGCGTTGCCGTGCGTTCGATTGCGGGTGATGACAACGCCCCCACGTACCTGGATGTGGGGCTCCTGATGGGGTCGCGCCGCCTTGCCCTCGACCTCGGCGCCGCGCAACGCACCGGCTTTGATTCCCTCGGCTTCGGCGGCGGCGGGGCGTACGACAGCACGTACACCTTCGCGCGCGCCGGCTTCCGCTCCCGCGCCAACCTCGGCAACACCGACTTCAGCGTCCAGTTCCGCGCGCTGTACTACATCGGCATCCCCCTCGGCGACGACGCGCTGCCGAAGGACAATCTCGAAGGTTGGTCGGGGGAGACCGGACTCTCGTGGACCTGGAAGCGCTTTCCGCTCACGGCAAATCTGGGGTATCGGATTGAGCGGTTTAAGGTGTTTGCGGTGGAACAGGAGAGTTCGGCGTTTACGATTGGGGGAGGGATTTTGCTCGGGCGACGGTAGTTTCCCCCGCTCGTCGTGCGGCGAGCCGGCGTGCGGAGTGCGGCGGCACGAACGGCGTCCGGCAATCGGGATGGGGGAGGCGTGACGCGTCGTGAGGAGCGAGGCGACCCCGTACGCCTCCCATCTCCCGCTGCACAACCGCCTCCCGCCGCACGCATCCCCTGCGCCGCTCGCCGCTCGTACCGCCTCCCGCCGCTCTCCTGACGCCTCACGAACCACCGCCTCCCGCACCACGGCGGTAGTGCCCGTGAGGCGGTCGTGCGGCGAGCCGGCGTGCGGAGTGCGGCGGTACGAACGGCGTCCGGCGATCGGGATGGGGGAGGCGTGACGCGCCGTGAGGAGCGCGGCGACCCCGTACGCCTCCCATCTCCCGCCGCACAAACGCCTCCCGCCGCACAACCGCCTCCCGCCGCACAACCGCCTCCCGCCGCACAACCGCCTCCCGCCGCACGCATCCCCTGCGCCGCTCGCCGCTCGTACCGCCTCCCGCCGCTCTCCTGACGCCTCGCGAGAACCCCGCCTCACGCATCCCGGCAGTGGTGAGGCGGTCCGCGCGGCGAGCCCGGTATCCGCCCCCCCCTCTAAATCGTCCTTTGTTCGGCCCTTACTCCCAGGCGAAATGTCCCGTAAACCCTCCCTTTCCGATCTCCCGCCCGCTGATTCTCCGCTCGCACCTCAGGTGCGGCGTTCCCGGGTCCGGAAGGACGCGGCACTGGTGGAACCGAAGCGTGCGGAGCAGGGCGGGGATTCCTCGAAGGACGCCGCCGTCGCCAGTGATGCACGTCGGCGGTTTGTGAAGCGGGAGATTTCGGGAATCGCGCTGCTCCTCGGCGCGCTGTTCCTC
This sequence comes from uncultured Gemmatimonas sp., assembly GCA_964466515.1. Classification (GTDB taxonomy): domain Bacteria; phylum Gemmatimonadota; class Gemmatimonadetes; order Gemmatimonadales; family Gemmatimonadaceae; genus Pseudogemmatithrix. The sequence goes on from CAYXQS010000072.1 coordinate 4,803, forward strand.
GCCGGGGCGCTCCTCTTTGGGCATTCGCCCGAGGTGGGCGGCTCGTGCACCACCGCGGGTGGCGCCTTCGGGCCCGTGGGCGGCTGCATCCGCTGGAGCATCCTTGGCCTCGTCGGGGCACTCGCGGCCGTCGTCGTGCCACTCATTCCCGCCGTCCACGCGCTGCGCCTCCTCGGACGCCTCGAGGAGAGCGAGGATCAGCGCTTCCTCGTCTTCACCGTTGGCCTCGCGTTCATCATCCCCGTCGCGGCCGGACTCGCGCGGCTCGATGCCCTCGCGCCCGGCACGCCCGATGTGCTGGCGGGCCTCTGGGGCGCGTTTGCCGCGTTCTACGTGCGCGAGGTGCTTGGCACCGCCGGCGCGTGGATTGTCATCGCCATCGCATTCTCGGCGCTGGCGGCGGTGACGCTGGGGTGGAATCCGGTGCGTGTGCTCTTGAGTATCGGCCGCAATGACGTCAACGGCGTTCACCACGAAGGCACGAAGGACACGAAGGCCGGCACGCTCACGGCCGCGGAAGCGCTGGAGCCAGATGCCGCCGATATGCCGTCCGTCGATCTCTCGTTGATGGGGCTCGGCGGCAAGGGGTCGGAGCGCGCCGTCTCCGCCGAGGACACCGAGGACGATTCGGACTTCTCCGCCAGCAAGCCGCTGACGACACTCTCGCTCCTGCGCGCCGAGCAGTTGGAGCTCGAGGCCGTGGAGACTCCATTTGCGCCGACGCCGAAGTCGGCCCGTAAGCCGAAGGCGAAGGAGGAGAAAGAGGGGGGGGCCGCATCTTCGGGTGCCTCGACACTGCCCGACGCCGAGGTGCTGCCCAATCCCGACCTCCTGACCCCCGCCGCGCCCCGCGATGCCGCCCTCGACGCCCTCCAGCTCGATCAGATGGGTGCCAAGCTCATCGATTCGCTGAAGACGTTCAAGGTCGAGGGTACGCTCACCGGCCGCACGAGCGGCCCGACGGTGACGCAGTACGAGATCGAGCCCGGTCCTGGCGTGAAGGTGCGGCAGTTCGCCAATCTCGCCAACGATCTCGCGCTCGCGATGCGTGCGCCGAGCATTCGCGTCGTGGCACCCATTCCGGGGAAGGGCGCGGTGGGCATCGAAGTGCCCAACCCCACGCCGGAGATGGTCGCCTTCCGCGATATGCTCGAGAGCCGCGACTACCAATCCAAGCCGATGGCCCTGCCCATCGGACTCGGCAAAGACCTGGAAGGGCGGCCCGTCATCGCCGACCTTGCCAAGATGCCGCACCTGCTCATCGCCGGCGCCACGGGCTCCGGCAAGTCGGTCTGCGTGAACACGCTCGTCACGTCGCTGATCTATCGCCACACGCCCAAGACGCTGCGCTTCCTGATGGTCGACCCGAAGATGGTGGAGCTCAGCGTGTACAACGTGCTGCCGCACCTGCGTCATCGCGTCGTCACGGACAACCGCGACGCCGCCTCGGTGCTCAAGTGGGCCGTCCTCGAGATGCAGGAGCGCTACCAGCTCCTCGCCGAGAACGGCGCGCGCAACATCCAGGACTTCAACGCCAAGGTTCGCGACGGCGCACAGCTCCGGAAGCCGAAGGATCCCAACGTCGCCTTCGAGGACCGCGAGTATAAGGGCGATGTGCTGCCGTACATCGTCGTCGTCATTGACGAGCTCGCCGACTTGATGATGACTGTCGCGGCCGAGGTGGAGACGCCGCTGGCGATGCTCGCCCAGAAGGCGCGCGCCATCGGCATCCATCTCATTCTCGCCACGCAGCGTCCGAGCGTGAACGTCATCACCGGTCTCATCAAGGCCAACTTCCCGAGCCGCATCGCATTCCGCGTGGCATCGCAGATCGACTCGCGCACCATCATTGACGGAATGGGCGCCGAGTCACTGCTGGGCAACGGCGATATGCTGTTCATTCCGCCGGGCAAGAGCGAGCCCGCGCGGTTGCAGGGTGCGTTCCTGTCGAACGACGACACGGAGCGCCTGATGCAGTGGTACAAGGATCAGAAGTCGGCGCGCAAGGCGGCGATGGAAGCCGAGGGGCTCATCGCAACGGAAGAGACGGGCAGCGAGGACGACATCCTCGAGGCCGTCCGCGCGCGCGAGGCGCTGGAAGCCGGCGGTGGCGAGGAGTCGGCCGAGGATCAGGGCGACCGCGACAAGCTGTTCCGCGAGGCGGCGGAGGTTTGTGTGCAGCACCAGGGCGGATCTACGTCGCTGTTGCAGCGTCGGCTAAAGGTCGGGTATGGGCGCGCGGCGCGGATCATCGACCAGCTGCACCTGGCGGGCATTCTTGGGCCGCCGGACGGGTCCAAGCCGCGGGACGTGCTGGTCGGGCTCGAGGATCTGGACCGGATCGCGGGGGAGCGAACGGCGGCGTGAAGCGGAGCGCGCCCGTCTGACTGTCAGCGCAGGTAGAGACCCGCGAGCAGCGCCATCTGCGCGACGAGCGCGACGTACAGGAACCGCGTCTGCTCCCGGAATCCGCGCTCCATTTGGATGGACATCTCGGCGAAGCGCTTCTCGAACTTTGTGTCCATCTCGGCGAAGCGCCTCTCAATCCACGAATTCTGTTCCGCAAACCGCGCACTCATCTCGGCGCTGAAGCGCGCGTAGTTGAGTTCGTTGGTCTCACGCAGTTCCGTGCGGTATGTGCGGTCCACGGCGTTGAACCACTCCACCAGTTCGTTGGCAACTTGCTCTCCCAGCCGCTCGTAGAACAAGCGTGAGAGCTTTGCAGTTACAGGCATCCGGACCCCGTGATGGTGAGTCCCGACTATGCAGTATATGCTCGGCGGGGCCGAGACCGAAAGAGCGCGCGATGCACCAATGCTATGCAGTCGCGGTCTCGGATCGCTGCACCTCAGCCTTTGCCAAGCACCGTCCACACCGGCGGAAACGTCGCGAGGAAAGCAAACAGCACGAGCGCGACCGTCCACGCGAATACCTTGCTCGTCGGCCCGTCCTTGTCCTTCCAGCGGCGGGCCAGCACGAACCACGAGACTCCCCACACCACGAGGCCAATCCCCACACGGCCCGAAAGCCCGCCGGCGCCCGGCGGCCAAATGGTCGGCGCCGACCAGATGCCGAGCTCGTGGATCAACACAATCAAACCCACAGTCGCTGAGCCGATGCCCGCGCCCAGGAATGCCGCGAGTGCGGCGCCGTTCGTCTGCTTCGCAGTGCCTTCCATATGCTCTCCTGCTCCCTATTGAAGGGGAGCGACCTTGTTGACGAAGACACCGAGCAACGCGACCCAGCCGACGATGGCGAACGAGATGACCAGCGACGCCGAGACCATCCGGCGCAGCTGCGCATTGGCCAGCAGCGACGTGCGATACCGGCGCGCGATGAACGCGGCCGCTGTGGTCAGCATTGCCGCGACCCACGGGAGATGTTCCTTGATCTCCATCGCGAACAGATGGAGCCAGGCTGTCTCCGGGTCGGCCAGCAGGAACGCGCGCGGATAGTCCGCCAGCGCCGCGACGTCCGCCGGCGGCGACGCGCGATACAACGGGAACACGAGGACCGCGCCGCCGACCACCGCGAGCCAGAGCAGGACCGACGACCACGTCACGACGCGCGAAAAGCCATTGGCGTGCACCGCCGGGATCTCGGCGCCCTCGGGCAACGCGAGGACCCGCACGGCGAACAGTGCGGCGGCAAGGCCGAGCAGCGCACCGCCGCTGAGGACGATGCCGTGCACCATCGTCAGCAGGCTCGGGGTGGAGAAGAGCATCACGACTCCTAACGGTGACTGAGGGAATAGACGTAGGCGGCAACGGCCTCGAGCTTGGCCGAATCGAGCGGCGTGCCGCCGAACGGTGGCATCACGATAGCACTCTGCTTCGCCTTGGCCACGCCGGCGCGAATGGTGGTCCGAAGAAACGCCATACTGCCATCGCCGTGGAGCCAGACGGCGTCCGCGAGCGAGGGGCCCATTCCAGGCGCGCCGACGCCGCGCTGGCCGTGGCACGTAAAGCAGATGGCGCCGCCGAGCTTCCCGTGAAAGACGCTGTCGCCGCGGGCGATCAGCGCGGGCGGAGGGCCTTGCATTGGCGCCTGACCCTGTTGGGGCGCGCCCTGCGCGGCCACGAGCAGCACCGAACCCATCGCCAGCCCAACGAGGACCTTCACTCTAGAAGCCAAGCGTCACCCCCGTCACCAGACGCGCGCGATCGTTCACAAAATCCCATCCGCCCTCGGCCATCATCCGCATATTGCGGCGAAACACATAGTGCACGGCGCCCGATCCCATCCGATAGCGCCGCAGGTAGCCCACGGGTCCGTCCTGCTCGCCGAGTCGCAGCGAGACCACGGGATCATCGGCTTCGATGACATTCAGTAGCCCGGTGAGATACCATCGCCCAGCGGCGCCGGCGGGCCACACGATCAGCTCGGCGAGGCCGGCGTCCACGACGGTCGAGAACGGCACGGTCGCACCTCCGGGACAGGGCGTGAGCACACTGCACGAGCCGAGGAATGGATCGCTGTCCCATCGCCGAAGCGCCTGAAGATTCAACTCGCCGAAACTACCAAGCGCGATGGTGGCGTCGGGCCCAAACATCCGGATGCTGCTCGTGAATCCCCCGGCGGCCTCGTTGCCCCGATAGCCAAACACGCCCAGGCGAATGGGGCCGATCTCCTGCGACACGCGTGCGACGAAGTTCTGGTGCGAGTCGGTGTCGTACTGCCGCGAGCCGCTGGCGGGGTCGAGCCCTGCGCCATTGACGACCTGGAACGCGAGGTCGAGCCCCGCGCGCGGCGACCAGATGGCCATCACGCCGCGCTCGTACGTGAGGTCGGCGCGCGTCTCGCCCACGCGCACGCGGTACGGCTGATAGTCCTCATACTCAAGACGTAGCTCTCGCTTGAACAGCGGATCGGACACCTGGAACTGGCCGACGAGCAGGCTGATGCCGCTGCCCTTCACGTCGGTGAACTGGATGTAGGCATCCTCGAGTCCTCCGACCTCGCCGCGTTCGGAGGCGAGGAAATAGAGATAGTAGGAGACCTTGTCGGCGACCTGCCCGCCGCTGAGGAGCTTGACGGTCCAGGGTGTCTGCTGATCGAGGGCCGCCTCGCCGGCTACCCGCTTGGAGTACAGCCGCTGGTAGGCGTCAATGCGCACGCCTAGGGGCAGGGTGCGCTGCAGGCGGAGCAGCGGGTCGCCGGTGCCGATGGTGTCGCGGGCGGCTTCGTTGATGGCGAACTCAAAGCCGTTGGCTGCGAAGGCTTCGCCAAAGGCGGTCAGGCGCGGGACTGGGGCGTGGCAGAGGGCGCAGGAGACGCCGTATTTGCGGGCGAAGGGGGGTATGGCGTACGCGGCGGCCGGGACGGCGCTGAGGAGCGCGATGGCTGCCGGTATGGCGAGGAGCGTTGCTCGGACTCTGACTGACATTGAGACCTCGGATCGGGTCGGCGTGGTCGTGATGCGTGGGAATATGGTGCGGGGTGGCTGGGATGCTGTAGGGAGGAGGCTTAAATCTCGTGCGGTGTCGCCTGACGGCGTTCGGCTTGATTTGCGCGCGCGGTCGGGTGGCCGTGGTCGCTCCGCGCGGCGGGCAACGCCTTAGACGCTTCGAGCCGCCGCAACCGCGCGGCGTCTCTCGCTACGGCGTAGCCCCCCTCGCTGCGCGACCACGACCGCCCTCCCTCTCCGCACTTGTCGTCGCGGCAGTATGCTCGCCAAGCCGGCTGCGCCCCCCCCCCCCCTGGCTGGT
>CAYXQS010000073.1:0-4964 GCA_964466515.1 uncultured Gemmatimonas sp.
TCGGTGAAGTCGAACACCGAGATGCCGCCCTGGTACCAGCCCTGCACCATGATGTCGCGTCCCGGCACCGGCACGAGCGAGCCGTTGTGCGCCACGCAGTTCTCCGTGGCCGTCTGCGGCACGGGGAGCTTGTAGTAGCCCTTGAGCTCGAGCTTGCGGTTCTCAACCGAGAAGATGGCGTCCGCGCCCCAGGTCGGCGGGTCGGTCGCGCGGCAGCGCGCGCCACGCCCGCCGCCCCACTCGTCGGTGAAGATCACCGTCTTGCCGTCGTTGCTGAACGTGGCCGAGTGCCAGTACGCGAAGTTGGGATCGGTGACCTCGTCAATGCGGCGCGGGTTCACCGGGTCGCTGATGTCGAGGAGGATGCCGTTGCCCGAGCAGGCACCCGCCGCGAGACCGATGGCCGGGTAGGCCGTGATGTCGTGGCACTGGTTGGTCCGTCGCGAGCTCTGCGTGCCTTCGCCGTGGTTCCCGCCCTGCCACAGGCCGGCGATGTTGCCGCGGTCGTCCGCGAAGATGCGCGGCATACTCACGATGCGCGCGTCCTGCGGACGCGCGAGCGGGACCTGCACGACCTCGATGCGGAAGAACGAGGTGTTGGGGTCCGCGTCAGGCTCGGCGCCCGAGCATCCGGCGAGTTCCGCGGCCGGACGCACCGAGCTCGTTCCCGAGATGTAGACGTAGATGTTCGCCGGGTCGTTGGGGTCCGTGACGAGCGTGTGCGTATGCGACCCACGGCAGCTCTGCACGAGCGCGACCTGCCTGGGGTTCGCCTTGTCGCTGATGTCGAAGATGCGCACGCCGCGGAAGCGTTCCGCGCTCACCGTGTCGGCGACGCCGCCGGTGCCGCAGTCCGCGCGCCCGCGCGTCTGCTCCACGGACATAAAGACGAGGTTGCCGTAGACCGAGACATCGCCCTGACCGCCGGGGCAGACCACCGACAGGACGAGCTTCGGGTGGCGCGGGTCGGCCACGTCGAACGCCTGGAAGCCGTGGTAGTTGCCCTGGAAGAGGAGATTCCCCTGGAAGGCGAGGTCGGTGTTGGCGAACCCGGCGTCGCCGATCTGCGCCGGATTGAAAAATCCTTCCGGGCGCGGCACGCTCGCGAGCTTGGTGAGCCCCCTGATGGCCTCGCCGGCGTCCATATAGCCGGCCTTGAGGCCGATGCGCGGATCGTTGGGATCCCACTTGAACGCCGGCTCGAGCTGACGCGGCGGCGTGGTGGGCTCCTGGGCCGCGAGCGGCAATGCAAGCGCCGCGGCGACAGCGAGCGCGAGGGCGGGCACGACGACGAGCCTGAACGATCGAGACATCAGCGACCTCTGGGAAAGGCGTGGTACATCGTTTACGGCCGGGCGGCGCGCAGCGCCTGCATCCGGGTGATCTCCATCTGTTGATCGGCGTCCACGTCCGACGCGAACTGATAGATGTCCGACTGTTGCCCCGCGCCGACACTGGCAAAGAGCTCTGCCACCATACGTACGGCGCCCTGATGATGCTTGATCATCCCGTCGAGGAACAGGGCGTCGAACGCCTCGCCGCGCACGGCGGCGAGCGCGGCCATCTCGGCCGCCGTGAGCATTCCCGGCATCAGGTGGTCGTCGCCCAGGGCGTGGCCGGCGTGCTCTCCCGCGCCGGGCACGGGCTCGTTCCGCTGGCGAAGCCACGACCGCATCAGGTTGATCTCGTCCTGCTGCGACAGCTCGATCCGCAGGGCGAGGAGCGTGATGTCGCGACTCGTGGTCCGCTCGCGGACGAGCGCGGTCATCGCCAGCGCCTGCTCGTGGTGGGCAATCATCCCCTGCATAAAGGCCACGTCGGCGGCGGTGTGGCGCGGGGTGGCGAGCGCGGCGGTGGCCCCTGCGTCGAGAACCCGCCCGGCCTGGCCCGGCAGCCCCGGCTGGATTGCCGCCGGGGCGGGAGCCGCTGCCGGGGCGGGGACAAAAGGCACTTGCGTTTCCGGGGGCGGGGTTTGGCAGGCCCCAATCCCAAGCGCCAAGACCATCAGTGGCCGAACTGTCCAATACCGTGACATCTCGAAATTCCGAATTAAGAGTGCGTGCCGACGTGCGGAATATAGACACTTGGCAGCAATACTTGACAGGCGTACTCCCCGGACCCAATAAGGAGAAAGACGCAATGTTAACGAAACTGTTTTGGCACGAACGTTAGTTCTGTGGAGGGTCGAGATGCGCGCTGTCGGCGAATCAGCGGACCATAAGCTACAGCGCCGTCACGACGCGCTCGCAGCCGGCCTGACCCCCGAGCTCTGCCTCGACACGCTCGACCGATTGCTTGAGGGATGTCAGGTGATCGGGCACGACTACCGCTACCTCTATGTGAATGACGCGGTCACGCGACAGGGCCGCAAGTCGCGCAGCGAGCTCGTGGGGCACCTGATGCCCGAGGTATATCCCGGGATCGAACGCACCGCGATCTTCGAGTCCATCAACCGCGTGCTGCGGGGCGGGGCCGCGGAGCATCTCGAGACCGAGTTCGAGTTCGCCGACGGATCGCGCCGCTGGTTCGAGTTGAGCGTGCAGCCGGTCCCGGAAGGGGCGTTCATCCTGTCCATCGACATCACCGAGCGGATTGCGGTGCAGCGGCTCTCGAGCCGCTCGCAGCGCCTGGAGTCCCTGGGCACCCTCGCGGGCGGGGTGGCGCACGACCTGAACAACTCGCTCGCGCCGATCCTGCTCTCCATCGGGATGCTGCGCGAGGATGGCGGCAGTGACCGGGAACTCCTCGACTCGGTGGAGGAGAGCGCGGGACGCGCGGTGCGGCTGGTGCGGCAGCTCATCACCTTCGCCAAGGGCGCGGACGGGCAGCGGGTCCCCGTGGCGCCCGGCGACCTGCTGCGCGAGATGCAGCGGCTTGTCGAGCGGAGCTTCCCCAAGGCGATCAAGCCGCAGTTCCGCGTGGGCGCCGACCTGCCGCAGATCGTCGGCGACCCGACGCAGATCCACCAGGTGCTGCTCAATCTCTGCATCAACGCGCGCGATGCGATGCCCGATGGCGGGTCGTTGATCGTGGAGGCGGACGTGATGGACGTGGACGAGACCTACGCGAGCGCGGTGCTCGACGGCCGGGCGGGGCGGTTCATCACCATTGCGGTGCGCGACAGCGGCACGGGGATCGCGGCCGAGACGATCGACCGGATCTTCGAGCCGTTCTTCACGACCAAGGGGCCCGAACTCGGGACCGGCCTCGGGCTCTCGACGTCACTGGGGATTGTGCGTGGGCACGGCGGTTTCCTGCACGTCTATTCGGAGGTGGGTCGCGGCACGACGTTCCGCGTCTTCCTTCCGGTGTCGGCGGAGTCGGCGGTGGAGGGACTCGTCACCGGGGGCGAGACGCTCGTGGGGCACGGCCGCAAGATCCTGATTGTCGACGACGATGCGCGGTTGCGGCAGGCGGCGGCGACGGTGCTTTCGCGCCTCGGCTTCGAGCCGCTCACGGCGGTGGACGGCGCGGACGCGCTGTTGCGCGTGGCCGAGCACCTGGAGACGATTGCGGCGGTGGTGCTCGACCTGCAGATGCCGCGGATGGACGGCGCCGTCTGCTATGCCCGCCTCCGCGAGATCCTCCCGCACGTGCCGGTGGTGGTCGCCAGCGGGCGACCCTACGACCCGGACGAGGCCAGGCTTCTCGCCGGACCCGAGGCGTCCCGCCTCGCCAAGCCCTTCACGCAGCCCGAGTTCATCCGGGCCGTGCGTGGCGCGCTCGGCGAGGCGCCCTGACTCAGGGCGACGCGGTCGCTGCCTCCGCGACCGGCCGCTTCACATAGACGTCAAACCACGCGAACCAGCGCGCCCACATATCGAGGTCGCTCTCGTACGTCGCGACGCTGTGGTCCTCGTAGTGATACATATACAGCGACGCCGTCTTTCCGAGCCCCTGCAGCGCGGCCATCATCCGGGTCGAGCTGAGCGGCGCGGTGCCCTGGTTCTGGTCCTCGGTGGCGTGGTAGAGCAGCAGCGCGCCCGCGAGCCTGTCGGCGCGGAGGAAGGGCGACATATCGAGGTACGTCTCCCGCGCCTCGAAGAAGTTGCGGCGCTCGCTCTGGAAGCCGAACGGCGTGAGCGAGCGGTTGTACATCCCGTCGCCCGCGATTCCCGCCTTGAAGAAGGGCACCAGCGTCATTGCGTTCACGGTGCCAAAGGCGCCGTAGCTGTGGCCGCCAATGCCCATCCGGTCGCGGTCCACGAAGCCCGAGTCCACCACCGCGTCGAGGACCGCGTCGAGGTTCTCCGGCAGGTCGCGCGTGTAGTTGTCGTTCATCCGCCCGCTGTCGCCGAAGATCGGGATGTCGGGCGTGATGAGCGCATACCCCTGACTCACCCAGAGCTCGGTGGCGCTGGCCGGGCGCAGCGCCGGCACCGCGGGGAAGAGGTTGATGTTCGTGGTGTGGCGTGAGCGCTCGTACGCCTGCACCGTGGCGAACTCGCGCGGATAGAACCAGAGGATGCCCGGGAGCCTGGTCCCCGGCCGCCAGTCGCGCGGCAATGTGACGTTCACCCAGATCTTCGTGCCGTCCCGCGGCCGCGTGACCTGGATGAGCTTGCGGACGGCGCCGGTCACCTCCGGCCCCGCATCGACCGCGCGCGTGAGCTGTCGCTCGGCGCCGCTCGCCACGGTGCGGTGCCACGCGTCCTCGATGGTCGTCGCGGACTGCCGCGTGATCACGAGTTCGGTGTGGTCCACGTCGAGCGCGGCGACGACCTGCTCGTACGCATCGGCGCGGCTGTCAAAGATCCGCGTGCGCGCGGCGTCCTCGATGGCCACGCGATCCATCCACGGACGCGGTGCGCGCGCGTGCCACGCCTCGCCATAGGTGCGCGTGCCGGAGACGAAGACGCTGTGCCCGTCCTGCGACACCACCACCAGCAGCTGGCCATTGGCGCCGCGCGTCGTCGCGAGCGCGCCGCCCGTGCCCACGGTGTCCGCCGCCGGCGTCCCCCCGC
>CAYXQS010000073.1:4974-10433 GCA_964466515.1 uncultured Gemmatimonas sp.
GAACCCACCGCCGCCGCCGGGCAGCGTCACGCCGCGGCCGAGCGGATACTTCTTGGCCAGGTCGCTGGCGCGCACGGCGGCCACCTGGCCGCTGTCGTTCACGAACATCGTCGCGCCGTCGGTGCCCCAGCCCACGTTGGTCATCCGCGCGCTGCCGGTGAGGATGGTCGCGGTGTCGCCCGCGCCGAAGGGCGCGCGCCACTGCACATAGCGCACGCCCGCGGCGCGGCCGTTGTCGCCCACGATGGTCTGCAAATAGACCAGCCCGTCGCCCGCCGGGTGCCACTGTACGCTGCGCCTGCCCGTGTCCACCGGCGCGTTCGGGCCGGCGGCCGTGCCGCCGCCAAACTGCTGGCGCTCCTCGCGCAGCGGCGTCGTTGCGAGCGTGGTGAGCACGCGGCCGTTGGCGTCCCACACCTCCTGCACGGTGCCAAACGCCGAGACCGGCACGATGTACGAGAACGGCTCGACCACGCGTGTCACGCGGAGGTAGCGGCCGTCGGGCGAGGCGTCCACCGCACGGATCATCGTTGGCGTGCCAACGGTGCGCACCGCGCGGCTCCGCACGTCAATCAGCGCGAGCTGGCCGGTGGTGTGGTGCTTCAGCAGCGCCTGGTCGTGCGGGTCCTCGAGGAGACTGGCGTACACCGGATGCGGCGTCGCGCGGCCGTCGGTGCTCAGTCGCACCTGCGGGCCGTCCTCCACGCCGTTGGTACCGTGCGTCGGGGCCGCGCCGCGGCCCGCGGGCACGAGCACGGCCATCACGTGCCGGCCGTCCGCGGTGAACTGCACGCCGGTGACCAGCGTCGCGAGCAGCGGCGTGCGCGTGAGCTGCGTCGAGCGCCCGCTGGCGACATCCGCCACGTACAGGTGCGACGCGCCCTCGAAGTTCGCGATGTAGGCAATCTGCCGCCCGTCGGGCGACCAGGTCGGGTCGGTGATCGTCGCGCCCGCCGGGGTCTGGATGGCGCGCGTGGTCCCCGTCCGCGGGTCCGCAATGGCGATCCCCGTCTTGGCCGTGGTCGTGAGCGACCGTGCGCGGTTGGCCCGCGGATCCACCTGCACGCCGCCGAGGAAGAGGTGCGGCTGGCCGTACGCCCTGATGCTCCCGCGCTCCGGGCCGGTGAGGCGCAGCGCCCAACGGCGGTCCGGGCTCATCGCAGTGAAGGAGATGTCCGTCCGCGGCGTGAGGACGATCCGCTCCACGTTCGCCGGCGGGCGCACGAAGGTCTCCGCGCGCAGGATCACCCAGGGGTCATCGCTCGGCGGGGTGGTCGATGCCGCGGGACGGGTCTGCGCGTTGGCCGGCAGGGCGGCCAGCGTGGCGGCGAGGACGAGAAGGGCGAAGTGCTTGCGCATCAGTCGGTCCGGCGGAGTGGGGAGGAAACGGGACGCAGGAAGGCGCGCACCGGGGCGGCATCGCAGGGCCCGGTACGCAACGGCAGGGCAAGGAGTTCCCACGCACCAGGGGGAATGGCGCGCAGGTCGAGGTTCTCCAACACATACGCGCCACCGCCAAAGAGCGCTCGGTGGACCGCCAGGTCCTTGCTGTCGCGATCGTCCACGCTGGGGGCGTCGACGCCGAGCAGGAGCAGGCCGTCGCGGACGAGGTCGCGGACGGCCTCGGGCGTCAGGGTGGGCCAGCGCGCCGGAAAGGTGCCGTCGGCCGTGGTGCAGGAGGTCCGCAGCAGCAGTCGCTGGACCTTGCGGTGATAGCCCGCGCGCTCGAGGTCCACGAGCGTGAGCGGCGGTGCGTCGGGCGGGATGTCGATGACCTGCGCGCGGCCAAGGAAGGGGGCAATGGGCAGGCGGTCGGCGCCGGCGCCGTCGGCCAACACGTGCAGCGGCGCGTCCGCGTGCGTGCCCACGTGCGGACTCGTGGTCCACGTCGAGACGTTGACGCTCGCGCCGTCGGCCATTGCCCAGCCCCACCCGCAGGTGAAGGGCGTATCGCCCGGCCACGCGGGGGTGGCGACGTCCAACGCAATGGAGACGTCGCGCAGCCCCTCGGCGCCCAGCGCCCCGCGCGGCCGCGCGTCGTCAGCCACGGCCGTAGAGGCGCGCCCGCACGGCCCAGAGCTCGGGGAAGAAGCGCTGGCTCACCGTCTTCTGCAGGTACCGCGCGCCGAGCGTGCCGCCGGTGCCGCCGGTGTCCGGGCCGATGATCCGCTCGACCAACTGCACGTGGAGGAAGCGCCAGCGCGCGAAGCCCTGGTCGTACGCGAGGAGCGCCTCGGCCAGCATCAGCAACTGGCCGTGCCTGGGGTCCTGATAGATGGCGTCCAGCGCGACGCCCTGTTGGTCGAGCAATCCGAGGAAGAGCGACTGCAGCGTGGGACGCGCCAGCGCGCGCGCGATGACCGGCGCGGGCTCCCCGTGTTCCCTGATGGCCGTGAGGAAGTGCGGGTCGCGCATCCCGCTCGCGGCCTCGATGGCGCGGAACTGCGCGCTCTGCGAACCGCTCGAGGTGCCGAGGTAGCCGCGGAACTGCGCGAACTTCTGCGGCGGGAGGGTGTCGAGCGCCGAGAGCTCGTGCGTGATGAGCTCCACCAGCGTGTTGATGCGCTGCATCGAGAAGAGCGCGCCCTGCGCATCGCCTTCCTGCAGCCGCGCGACGAGCGTGTCAAACTCGTGCAGCAGGACCTTGAACCAGAGTTCGCTCACCTGATGCACGACGATGAACAGGAGCTCGTCGGGGTGCTGCGGCTCGCTCTGCGGCCGCTGCAGCGTGAGGAGCGTCTCGAGATCGAGGTAGGTGGGGTACGAGATCGGCGTAGGCGAGGTGGTCAAAACGAGGAGACCTCGAGCGCGAGGACGTCGTCCGCGCGCATCGTTTCGAAGGTGAGGAAGGGCTCGCCGTAGCGCGAGCGGATGAGCGTGCCGTAGTGCGCGGCCTGATGGCGCACGAGGTCGTAGAGGGGCTCGCCGTTGGGGTAGACCTCGCCGGCCCAGGTGGCGCCGTCAAACTGCGAGCCGTAGCAGCGGATGGCCTCGAGCTTGGCCTCGAACTCCGCGCTGATGTCCACGACGAACGTCGGCTTCACATAGTCCTCGCGGTACGCGATGGCGTGGAGGACCTTGTGCGGCCGGTGTGGCGGCGTGGCGGCGTCGAGCTTCGTGAGTCCGGCCAGGAAGCACGCGTCGCGAATCAGTTGCGACGCGGTGTGGTGGTCCGGGTGACGGCCCTGCAGCGCGGGCGCGATCACCACGCGCGGCTGCAGCTCGCGGATGCGCAGCGCGAGCGCACGGCGGGTCTCGGGCGTGTTCACGATCCCCGCATCGGGGAGCCCGAGGTTCTCGCGCACGTCCACGCCGAGCACCTCCGCGGCCGCCGCGGCCTCCTGCGCCCGGAGCGCGGCCGACCCACGCGTTCCCATCTCGCCGGCGGTGAGGTCAATGATTCCGGTGCGATGCCCCTTCCACGCGTGCTTGACGAGGGTGCCGCCGCAGGTCAGTTCGACGTCGTCGCGGTGCGCGGCGATGGCCAGGAGTTCAACGGGAGCGGACATCCCTGCAATCTGGGCCTTCGTGCAGGGGCAGGGAAGGCGACGGCACGACTTGTCGGGGAATCGCTGGCCACGCAGGTTGTGGGATGCGCACGCCCACCCTTCCGGTCCTCGACACGCCCCGACTCACCCTGCGTCCCTTTGTGGCGGCCGATGCGGAGCGGGTGCAGCTCCTGCTGAGCGACCGCCGGATCTCCGACGGGACGCTGCGGATCCCGTACCCGTATCCCGATGGCGCGGCGGCCGCGTGGATTGCGACGCACGACGCGCTCTGGGCGTCGGGGAAGATGGCGACCTGGGCCATCACGCAGCGGGACGGCGGCGTGCTGGTGGGCGCGCTCTCGCTGCACATCACGGCGGCGCACCGGCGCGCGGAGGCGGGCTATTGGGTGGCGCCCGAGGTGTGGGGGCAGGGCGTGGCCACCGAGGCGCTGCGCGCGGCGGTGGCGTTTGGGTTCGACACGCTCGACCTGTATCGCATCGAAGCACACCATTATGTAGAGAACCCGTCGTCCGGGCGCGTGATGGCCAAGGTGGGGATGAAGCACGAGGGACGCCTGCGCGGCCCGGTGTTTCGCGAGGGTGTCCCGCGGGACCTCGACCTCCTGGCGATCGTGCGGACCGACCCGCGGGGTTAACGCGGGCGTGGGCCGGGGTTAGGTTCACGGGACCGCGCGGGGCGCCGATGCGCCCCGCCCCCCACTGTTCGGAGACGACGATGCCCGTTGGACGCCTTGTGATTGCTGCGGCGCTGATTGCCGCCGCGGCCCTCCCCGAAAGCGTGGTCGCGCAGCAGCGCGACCTCCCGCGCACCCTCGCCCCGCGTCCCACGCAGGAGGCGATTCTCGCCGCCGACCTGATGACGCGGCTCTACATCGTGGCCGACGACTCGATGGCCGGCCGCGCGAGCGGCACGGACGGGCATCGCAAGGCCACCGCGTACATCGAACGCGAGCTCCGCCGGCTCGGCCTCCAGCCCGCCGGCACCGACGGCTACTTCCAGGAGTTGCCGATGGTCCGTCGCGGCTTCGCGGCCGGCGGGACGGTCACCGTGGGAGACCGTCGCTTTGTGTTTGGCCAGGACTTTGGCGCCGGGGTGGGTCGCACCGCGTCGGTGGGGCTGCCGGCCACCGCCGAGGTCGTCGTGGGCGGAACCTACGGCGACACCACGACGTGGATCAGTGCCGAGGCGGCCGCGGGCAAGGTGGTGGTGATGCGCGGCGATGGCCGCGTGGTCCCGATGGGCACCCGTGGCCTCGTCGTGGCGGCGGGCTCGCGCTTTGCGGGCGCGGTGGCCTACGTCGTTCCGCTCTGGGACAACTTCCCGCCGCCGATGCGCGGGGCGCTCACGCAATCAAGCATCGGGATGCGGCAGGACGGCGCCGCGCCGCGGCTTCCGCCAACCATCATTGCCTCCGTCGCAATGACCGATGCGCTCCTCGCGCGCGCGGGCGTCGCGGACGGGGTGGCGTTTGGCCTCGCCTTTGAGGAGACCAAGGCGCTGGCGCGGAACGTCATCGGGATCCTCCCCGGCACGGACCCCGCGCTGCGCGGGCAGTACGTCGCCATTGGCGCGCACAACGATCACGATCCAGTCCTGGCGCGCCCGGTGGACCACGACTCGGCCCGCACGATGGCCGCGCTCCGTGCCCGGCTCACCGCGGCGCTCCCGGCGGGACAGCGTCCCCCGCCGGGGCAGTTCGCCACGCTCACGGTGAACGTCGACTCACTGCGCGCGCTGCGTCCGGCGCGCCCCGACTCGATCAAGAACGGCGCCGACGACGATGGCTCCGGCACCGTGGCCGTGCTCGAGATGGCCGAGTACTTCGCCGCGCCGGCCAACCGCCCCAAGCGCTCGCTGGTGTTTGTCTGGCACGCGGCCGAGGAGCTCGGCCTGCTGGGCGCCGCGTACTTCACGGACCACCGAGTCGAGCGGCACCGTCGGATGGTCCG
>CAYXQS010000074.1:0-7346 GCA_964466515.1 uncultured Gemmatimonas sp.
TAACGTTGCTGGTCGATGGAGAACGACCCGTCGCCCACGATGGCGATGCCGCGCTCGGTGCCGGCGATGAGGTCGTCCCAGGTCGTATTGTCGTTGGACGGGAGGAGCGAGACGTTCGGCATCCGCTGGAACGCCACGCTGCCCCACGAGTCGGCGTAGGAGCACCCGTGCGAGCGCACCGGGCGGCCCTGCGCGTCGTACCAGGGCTTGAGCCACCCCGCCTGCTCGCGGGTCGTCTGGTAGTCGTTGAAGATCCCGTTCTTAACGATGAGGAAGTCGTCCGGCTTCACGCCGTCGTCGTCGTAGCCCATCGTGCCGAGCGCGCCCTCCTGCGAGCGATCGCCCTGGATGTTCATAAACTCGGGGCCGTACCTGAGCTTCCCGAGCTGTGCCTCCGGCGGCGCGACGAAGCTCGTGCCGGCGTAGTTGGCCTCATACCCCATCGCGCGGTCGAGCTCGGTCGGGTGCCCGATCGACTCGTGGATGGTCAGCCACATATTCGACGGGCTGAGTACGAGGTCGTACTTGCCGACGTCCACCGGGGTCGCCTTGAGTTTCTCGGCGGCCTGCTCGCCCCACTTCCGGGCGTTGGTGACGAGATCGCAGCCCAGGACGTACTCCCAGCCGCGTCCCATCGGCGCGGCCTCCACGCCCTGGCGATTCTGGAAGTCGGAGAAGTCGGGCGCGACGGCGGTGGCGGTGAAGAGGGGCCAGCTCCGTACGACGGTCTGGTCGATGACCGAGCCCTCGGTGCTCGCGAACTGCCGATCCTGCTTCACGAAGAAGAGGATGGAGTTGACGAAACGGACGCCGGGGACCTTGAGCGCCTCGGCGTTGGCCTTGAGGAGGAGGTCGACCTTTTGTTCGAGCGGCACCTCGAAGGGGTCCACCTGGTAGGCGGACTTCCAGGTGGCGTTGGGATACGCCTGCACGGGCGCGAGTTCGACGGAGCGATCGCGGGCGACCCGGTTGGCCTTGGCGATGGCGACGGCCTCGCGCGCGGCGCCGGTGACGGCCTCGCGGGTGAGGTCGCGCGTGGCGGCGAAGCCCCAGCAGCCATCGACCAACGCGCGGACGCCGCACCCGAGGGTGTCGGTGTCCACGACGTTGATGATCTGCTGTTCGCGGGTGACGACGAAGTTCTGCCGGAAGCGGGCGATGCGGCAGTCGGCGTAGCTGGCACCGGCCATCTTCGCGGCATTGATGGCATCGAGGAGGAGCTCCTTCGATGCCCCGCTCTGGAACCGATCGAGGTCCTCGTAGGCCGGGGCGGCGCCGGCGCGACGAGGTGTCGTCGCAAGGGCGAAGGCCGCGGCCGCGGCTCCGGTGGTCCGGAGGAAATCGCGGCGGTCCGTCATTTAGATGGCGTCACTCGAGCTGGTGAAGGTAAAGTCCCGCACCTTGAGGGGCGGGGCCATAATGGCCTGGCCCGGGCCGCCGGCCTCGCTCGCGCTGACGCGTTCGGGGCGACCCATTGCCAGGAGGTTGTTGAGCATAAAGATCGGCGACTCGTTGTAGCGCAGGTTCCGCACCGGCCGGGTGATGCGTCCGTTCTCGATCAGGAAGGTGCCGTCGCGCGTGAGCCCGGTAAAGAGGATGGTGCGCGGGTCGACGGGGCGGATGTACCAGAAGCGGGTGACGAGCAGGCCGCGCTCGGTGCTCGCGATCATCTCCTCGACGCTCGTCTCGCCGCCGGCGATGGCGAGCGTGCCGCCGGTGCCGGTGGGCTCCTTCCCCGTGCGCTGCGCCCAGAACCGGTCGTAGGCGAGGTTCCGCACCACGCCGTTCTCGATCCAGGTCACCTTCCTGTTCGGCGACCCGTCGAAGCCAAAGGTGTTGGCGGGCACGCGTGGGTCGAGGGGATCGGAGACGATGGTCACGCGCTCGTCCACGACCTTCTCGCCGATCTTGTTCCCGCCGCCGGCCTTGGAGAAGAAGGAGCGCCCCTCGTCCGCGTTGCGCGCGTTGAGCGAACCGCCGATGAGCTGGATGAGGTTGGCCGCCGCGGTCGGCTCGAGCACCACGGTGTACCGCCCCGGCTCGATCGCCGCCGGGTTGACCGAGCGACGCGCCTTCTCGATGGCGCGCTCCGCGAGCGCGCGCGGATCGATGCGGCTGAAGTCGTTGTCCGACGACCCGGCCCATCCCGACCCCGTGCCGTCCGGCGTGCGGACGGTGGTGGTGAAGGCGACGCCCGTGCTGCGGGCGTAGGCGAGCAGCCCCTTGGAGTTGGCGATGGCGAAGGCGTTGGCCTGCGCCTCGAGATAGCCGGTGGAGATGAGGCCGGCGCGGCGCGCCGGTTCGGTCACGGCCCGCACGGCCTCGGCGCGCGCTTCCGGCTCCAGCGATGCGGTGGCGTCGCTCCAGACGATCGGCTCGGCGTAGTCCTGCGGGCCGAGCTCGGGGAGGAGTTCCGGATCGTCCGGCGCGAGGCGCGCGATGCGCTCCGAGTTCTCGACCGCCGCCTTCAGCGACGCCTCGTCGAGGCGGTTCACCGTCACCGACGCGACCTTCCTGCCGATGACGGAGCGGATGGTGACGGAGGCGTTGTAGTTGTCGCCGGCCGTGGAGACCTGGTTCACCGCAAACCGGGTGTTGGCGCGCTCCCCGCTGTTCAGGGTGACGCGGCACTCGTCGGCGTGCGAGAAGCCGAGCGCGCGCTTGACGATGGCCTCGGATTCGGCGCGCGAGAGGTGGCGCGCGATGGCGCGCAGGCTGCGGGAGCTCATCAGGCGCTCCTCCCGGTATTGATCACGTTGATCTGCCGGTGTCGGGTGGGGGGACATCCGTGGCTGACCGCGTTGGACTGCGTGGGCTGGCCCTTGCCGTCGCCGAAGGCGCCGCCGAGCTCGTAGCTCCGCTTCCCGCCGATCATATCCATCGCGTTCCAGAAGTCGGGCGTGCGCATCTGGTAGGCGACGTCCTTGAGCATCCCGGTGATCTTGCCGTTCTTCACCTCATAGTAGAGCTGGCCGCCGAACTGCGCGTTGAAGCGCTGCTGGTCAATGGAGAACGACCCGTCGCCGACGATGGCGATCCCGTTCTCCGTGGCGGCGATGAGATCCTCCCAGACGAGGTCCTGCTCGCCCGGCTCGAGGTTCACGTTGGGCATCCGCTGGAACTGGACGTCGGCCCAGGTCTGCGCGTAGGAGCAGCCGTGCGAGCGCGTCTCCGTCCCGCGCTGCTTGTACCACCAGTCGAGCCACATCGCCTGCTCGCGCGTGGTCTGGTAGTCGACGAGGATGCCGTCCTTGACGATATGGAAGTCGTGCGGTGCAACGCCTTCGTCGTCCCATCCGCAGGCCGAGAGCGAGCCCGGCGCCGAGCGGTCGGCGAGGACGTTCATAAACTCGGGACCGTAGCGGAACTTCCCGAGGAAGTCCTCCGGCGGCGCGAGGAAGCTGGTGCCGGCGTAGTTGGCCTCGAAGCCGTACGCGCGGTCGAGCTCGGTCGGGTGCGCAATCGACTCGTGGATGGTCAGCCAGAGATGGGTGGGGTGAAGCAGGAGGTCGTAGCGGCCGACCTCGACGGGCTTGGCGGTGAGCTTCTCACGCGCCTGCTCGACCCACTTGGCGGCGCGGCTCTTGAGGTCGGCGTCGAGCACGTGCTCATAGCCCAGCCCCTTGGGCTGGATGTCGGTGGACTGCCGGGTCTGGAAGTCGCGGTTGTCGGCGGAGACCATCGTGACGGTCATTCCCGGCTGCGCGCGCATAATCGTCTGCTGCGTGACCGTGCCGATGGTGGAGGCGTAGGTCTTCTCGTCCTTGAGGAAGAACATCTGCGAGTTCACGAAGCGCGCGCCGGCCGCGAGGGCGGCGGCGTTGGCCTCGAGGAGGTACGAGACCTTGTCCTCGATGGCGATGGTGAACGGGTCAATGCGGAAGGGGCTGCGCCAGACGCCGTTGGGCACGGGCTGGGCGGGCGCCATCTCGACGGGCTTCACCATTGCGGCGCGATTGGCGCGCGCCTGCGCGACGGCCTGGCGTGCGACCCGCGCGACCTCGTCGCGGGTGAGGTCGCTGGAGGCCGCGAAGCCCCACGACCCGCCGACCAGCACGCGGACGCCGAACCCGAAGGTCTCGTTGTCGCCGATGTTCGTCACGCGGCGTTCGCGCGTGCCGATGTTCTGCGAGCGGGCGCTCGAGATGCGGCAGTCGGCGTAGTCGGCGCCGGCGGCCTTGGCGGCGTCGATGGCGCGGAGCGCGAGCTCCCGGTGGCTGCTGTCGCCCTGCGGCGCGGCAGGCGGGGGGGCAGCGGAGGCGGTAGCGGGGATGATGAGGCCGACGGCGGCGGCAGCGGCGGCCGATCGTTGCAGGAATTCCCGGCGAGTAGCGGTCACGCGGATCCCTCGGTTTGGCGGAGGACTGGTGAGGCGGCGAACGTGCCCGAGCGTGAATATACCGGCGGTGCGACATCCGGCCAGCGCGCGCGGACACGCGTATGCCCTGTGTACGCGCACCACCGATGCCAACGTTCAGACACCACGCGCCCGCCGGGCGTTTGCGGCAACGCCCCGGCCGACCTCGCGATGGGCCCGTGCGCGCACGGCGTCAGGGGGGTTCGGTGGCCGGGAGGAAGACGTGGAATGCGGTGCCCTCGCCGAGCTTCGACTCGACGTCAATGACGCCGCCCGCCTGGTGGACGATCCCGTGCACGGTCGGGAGGCCGAGGCCGGTCCCTTGCCCGATCGGCTTGGTGGTGAAGAAGGGTTCCCAGAGCCGCGACTGCACTTCCGCCTCCATCCCCGTGCCGTTGTCACGCACGGTGAGGCGCACGCCTTTGACGTCGCCGCGCACGTCGTTGGCGGTCTCCATCACGAGGCGGCCGCCGCCCGGCATCGCATCGCGCGCGTTGACGGCGAGGTTCATCACCACCTGCTCAAACTGCGCGGGGTCGAGGCGCACCTGCCGCAGCTCGGGCTCCGAGCGCACCACGAGCGTGATGTTGGGGCCGAGGAGGGGGGCGAGCAGCCGGCTGAACCCTTCGACGAGGAGCCCGATGTCGACGATGCGGGGCTCGACGATGCGCTGGCGCGCGAAGGCGAGGAGCTGCTGCGTGAGTTCGCCGGCGCGCGTGGCGGCGCGCTCGATCTCGTGGAGGTCGGCGCGGCGTGGGTCGCTGGCCTCGAAGGTGGAGCCGATCAACTCGGCGTAGCCGATCACCGCGGTCATCAGGTTGTTGAAGTCGTGCGCGACCCCGCCGGCAAGGCGGCCCACGCTCTCGAGCCGACGCGCCTCCCCTTCCTCGGCCTCGCGCTTGCGGCGCTCGGTGACGTTGCGGACAATCTGTGACGCGCCGACGACGGCCCCGTCGCCATCGCGGACCGGCCCGTAGGTGATCTCGAACTCCGCACGCACCCGCGTGGGGTCGCCGAGGGACCGCGTGACCGTATAGAACTCGCCGCTGAGTGCGCGCCGCCAGTTGGCCAGCGACTCGTCCTTGTCGCCGGGCAGGGCCTGCAGGGTGTCCTCCACGCGCATCCCGGGCTCGACCATCACCCCGCTCAGTCGCGCGAACTCCTCCTTCCAGGCCGGATTGGCCGCGATGATGACGAGATCACGGTCCACCGCGGCGATGAGATCGCCGGAGCCCTCGAGGATGGCGGCGAGCTGCGCGTAGGCGCCGCGCGCCCGCTCCTGCGCGGCCTCGCGCTCAACGAGCGCCACCGGGAAAATCATCGCCGGCCCCACGAGCGAGGCGAGGAAGATCCACGACCGCGGGCTGTGTACGACCGTCTCGGCCATCAGCTCGGCAAAGGGACCCACCTCGAGGATGGTCGAGGCCACGACGATGGTGACGAGCATCGCGGCGATGATGGCGTAGCCGCGCGCGCCGAATCGCAGCGCCGCCCAGCAGAGGAACGGGAGCGAGGCCACCGACGGCGGGATCCTGACAAAGGCGTAGCCGACGTTGAGGAAGGCGTTCAGGAGCGCGAGCAGGTAGATCGCGCAAATGACGAAGAACTCGAGCTGGAAGAGCTTCGGGTTGCGGCGCAGGACGACGTCGGGGGCCGTCGGCGCGAGGAAGATCGGCGTGACGGCGCCCACCGAGGTCGCGGCGGCCACCCACCAGATTCCGGCCGTGTAGCCCGGGACGAACTCCGGCCCGATGAGCTGGAGGATCCCTCCGGCCAGCAGCGTGGTGGGGAGAAGGCCAACCAGCACGGCAAAGGCGAACCACGCGTAGGCGACCGCCGAGCTGAGGGGGTGCTCGGCGCCCGCCACGCGGAGATAGACGAGGAGGACGACGACGGACTGCGCGGTGAGTTGGGCGGAGCCCGCGGAGGACTGCACGAACGACCCGCCGCCGAGCATCGCGCCGACGGCGACCGCGACGAAGATGCCGAGGCCGACCCAGGCGCGGTGCGGCGGCGCGATGGCCACCAGGATGGCGAGCGCCATCCCGTGCGCGGGCCACGGGATCAGCCCGCCCTCGAAGTACTGGAGCGAGGGGCCCGCGAACCAGACCGTGAGGGCGAGCACCGCGAGCGATGCGGCGGCGGCGACGGTCGACGGGGTGGTCGCTGGGATGAAGCGCGGAGCGGCGGGGGCCATTGCGGACGGTGGGAGTGAGCCGTGCCCCTTTCATCTGCGGGACGACCCGGCGACGTTTCAATGTCGGCATTTCCCCATCAAATCGTGAGTCCCCTGCGTGCGCGCCCTGGTCAAGGAATCCCCATCCGTGGGGTTCACCCTGAAGGAAGTCCCCGTCCCGACCATTCGGGACGACGAGGTCCTCATCCGTGTCCGACGCGCTGGCGTCTGCGGCACCGACGTCCACATCCACGAGTGGGACGCGTGGGCGCAGGGGCGCTGTAAGCCCCCGTTCACCGTGGGCCACGAGTTCGCGGGCGAGGTCGAGAAGGTCGGCGCGCTCGTCACCGACGTGAAAATCGGCGACCGGGTGACCGCCGAGGGGCATATCGTCTGCGGCCACTGCCATCTCTGCCGCACCGGGAACGCCCACGTCTGCCCCAACACCAAGATCATCGGCGTGGATCGCGACGGCGCCTTTGCCGACTACATCGCGATGCCGGCGACGAACGTCTGGCAACTCGACGCGAACATCCCGTTTGAGATCGGCGGGATCCACGATCCGATGGGGAACGCGTTCCATACGGCGCTGCACGGCACGGACCTGCCCGGCGCGACGGTGCTCGTCACCGGCTGCGGGCCGATCGGGATCTTCGCCGTGGGCATCGCCAAGGCCGCGGGCGCCTCGCATATCGTGGCCAGCGACGTGAACCCGATGCGCCTGAAGGCCATCAGCCACTTCTTCGAGCACTACAAGGACCTCGAGGCTGGCAAGTGGGTCAAGGTGCTGGGCTGGGAGGGCCTGGAGGCCGC
>CAYXQS010000074.1:7356-10190 GCA_964466515.1 uncultured Gemmatimonas sp.
TGGCCAGCGACGTGAACCCGATGCGCCTCGCGCTCGCGCAGGCGATGGGCGCCCACTCGGCGGTGCACCCCAAGGACGCCGAGGCGGCGGTGCAGCAGGCAACGCACGGGCTGGGCGTGGACGTGGTGCTGGAGATGAGCGGCGTCCCCGCCGCGATCCATCAGGCGTTCAAGCTCGTGCGCGTGGGGGGCCGGGTGCAGATGCTCGGCATCCCGTCACAGCCGATGGACGTGGACTTCGCCACCGAGGTGATCTTCAAGGGGATCACGGTCTACGGCGTCGTCGGACGCCGGATGTACGACACCTGGATCCAGATGACGCAGTTCCTGCGCGCGGGGCAGTTTGATCCGACGCCCGTGATCACGCACCGGTTTCCGCTGGAGGCGCACGCGGAGGCGATTGCGGTGATCAAGTCCGGGGCCGCGGGGAAAGTGGTCTTTGAGATCTAAGACCGCCCCGACACCTTCCATTCCACCCCTTCGCCATATGTCCAAGCAGTTCTTTCAGGGGCTCCAAGGCGGCCTCGACCAGCTCAAGTCGGCGGGCACGTACAAGCGCCTCAACTACCTCGCCTCGCCGCAGTCGGCGCGGGTGCAGATGGAAGGGCGCGGCGAGGTGCTCATCCTCAGCTCCAACAACTACCTGGGGCTCTGCGACGAGCCCGCGGTGATCGAGGCGGGGATTGCGGGGCTCCGGAAGTACGGTGCCGGGACGGGGAGCGTGCGCTTCATCTGCGGCACGTTTACCGTACACCGCGAGCTGGAGACGGCCATCGCGCGCTTCGTGGGGACGGAAGCGTCGATGAGCTACGTCTCGGCGTGGAACGCCAACGAGGGGCTCACGGCCTCGGTGGTGGAGGAAGGTGACTTCGTCATCTCCGACGCGCTCAACCACGCGTCGATCATCGACTCGATCCGCCTCGCCAAGTCCATCACCAAGTGCACCTCCGCCGTCTACCGGCACGGCGATCTCGACGACCTCGTCGAGAAGCTGCGGGCCCACAGGGGCGCCAAGCGTCGGCTCATCTGGACCGACGGCGTGTTCTCGATGGAAGGGAGCATCGCCAAGCTGCCGGAGCTGATTCAGGTGGCGCGCGACCACGACGCGGTGCTGATCGTGGACGACTCGCACGCCACCGGCGTGCTCGGCACCACGGGACGCGGCACGGCCGAGCACTTCGGCGTACTGGGCGAGGTGGACGTGATCACGTCCACGCTTGGCAAGGCACTCGGCGGCGCGGCGGGCGGGTTTGTCGCGGGCCCCGCGGCGCTCTGCGACACGTTGACGCAACGCTCGCGGCCGCAGCTCTTCTCCAACGCGCTGCCGCCGACGGTGGCCGCGAGCGCGCTGGCGAGCATCGCGTTCATCGAGGCGCATCCCGAGCGGGTCCACGCGCTGCGCGAAAACTCGCGCCACTTCCGCGCGGCGATCCGCGAGGCGGGGTTCAATCCGCTCGACGGCGAGACGCCGATCGTCCCGATCATCATCGGCGAGACGGCGGACGCCATCAGGATGAGCGAGATGCTGCTCGACGAGGGGATTTTCGTGACCGGGTTCGGCTTCCCGGTGGTGCCGCAGGGGACGGCGCGGCTGCGCTGCCAGATTTCGGCGGCGCACACGCGCGACGACCTCGACTATGCGGTGAAGGCGATCCGACGGGTGGGAGAGAAGGCCGGCATCGTCCGGTAGCCGGCCTCCTCCCCGCGGCCTTACTCGGCCGCGACCTTCTTCTTCGCCCGCGGCTTGCGGGCCTTGGGCTTCGCCTCGGCGTCGCCGTCGGACTTTGCCGCCTTCTTGCGGGCACGCACCGGCTTCGTCGGCGCATCGTCGGCGCCGGCGTCGGCCGGCGCACTCGGTGCGTCGTCATCCACCATCCCGAGGAGCAGCAGCCCCGCCGGGATCGCGGACTTCGTCACCGCACGGCCGTTGCGGCCCGGTGCGGTGCGCGGCCCCATCCCGCGCGGCGCGGGCGCGGCCGGCGCCTTCACCGGCGTGGCGGCCTTTTCGGCCACGGCGAGCTGGTCGGCAATGCTCGCCGCACCCTCGACCGCCGTGACCTCGAACGCCTCGCCGCGCTTGCGGAGATCGAGCAAGCCGCCGTCGTGCGCATCCTTGAGGATGCGCGCGAAGTTACGCGGGGAGAGCGACTCGCTGTCGTGGCCGAGGAGCTGGAACGCCTTCACGCGCACGGTCTCGCTCGGGACCGGAACGTCCCCCGTGGCCACGGCGGCCACGGCGTCGCCGACGAGCTGGAACGCCTCGTCGCGCGTGAGCCGGAGCCCTTCGACGCCAATCGAGGCGTCGGCAGCCGGGGCGGCCTCGTGCGGACGGCGACCACGCGACCGCGACTCGGGGCGCGGCGCGGCATCCGCCGGCGCCTCGGCCTCGGGCCGCTCCTCGCGATCCGCCCCACGCCCACGGCCGCCGCGCCCGCGACGGCCCCGACGACGGCCTTCGCGCTCCTCCCCTTCGGCGCGCTCGGCAGCCGGGGCGGCGGCCGCGTGCGCCTCGCCCTTCTTCGGCAGCCCCACCTCGAGCTGCCCGTTCTCCATCTTCGTGACGTGGATGAGCCCCTTGTTCGACGCTTCCATACAGAAGCGCGAGAACTTCGACATCCCGAGATTCTTCTCGTCAAACGTCGCGTCGATCTCCTGCATCACCTGCTTGAGGCGGTCGGAGCGCATCACGTCGCCGTTCTTCTGCATCCGGCCAATGGCTTCCGTCACGAGCTCCCAGGGATCCCACTTCTTCGTCCCCGTCTCCTCGCCCGACTTCACGAGGCCGGCGAGGGCGTTGTACGAGTAGTACTCGTCGCAGTTCTGGACGAGGAGGTC
>CAYXQS010000075.1:0-630 GCA_964466515.1 uncultured Gemmatimonas sp.
CGCGCGATGATGCGCGCGGCGGTGCACGGCGACCTGCGGATTATGCTCCCGCTGGTCGTCTCGGTGGAGGAGGTGCGGCAGACGCGCTTCCTGCTGCACGAGGCATCGGCCGAGCTGACGGCCCGCGGGGTGGCGCATCGCGCCGATGTCCCGCTGGGCGTGATGATTGAGACGCCGGCCGCCGCGGTGGGCGCCGACTCGTTCGTGCCGGAGGTCGCGTTCTTCAGCATCGGCACCAACGACCTGGTGCAGTACACGCTGGCGGTGGACCGGGGGAACGCCTCGCTGGCCACCCGCTACCTCCCGCTCCACCCATCCGTCCTGCGGTTGATTGCGCGCACGGTGGAGGTGGGGCAGGGCGCGGGGCTCGAGGTCAGCGTGTGCGGCGAGATGGCCTCGCAGCCGCTGATGGCGTTTGCCCTCATCGGCCTCGGCGTGCGGCACCTGAGCGTGGCGGCGGTGAGCCTCCCGGCGGTCAAGCGGATTGTCCGCGGGATGAGCACGGCCAACGCGGCCGCGGCGGCCCGCGCCGCCCTCGATGCCGGGACCGCGCGCGTGGCCACGCAGGGGCTGCGACAGGCGCTGGCCAAGGAGTTGGGTGAGGAACTCCTCGACGGGTTGCTCGGCCTC
>CAYXQS010000075.1:640-9937 GCA_964466515.1 uncultured Gemmatimonas sp.
TGCTGCACCGCCATCTCTTCACGTCGGAATCCGTCTCCGAAGGCCACCCGGACAAGGTGGCCGACCAGATTTCCGACGCCGTGCTCGACGCGCTCCTCGCGCAGGATCCGTTCTCGCGCGTGGCCTGCGAGACGATGGTGACCACGGGGCTCGCGACGATCTTCGGCGAGATCACCACCTCGGCCTGGGTCGACCTGCGGCAGCTCGTGCGCGACACGATCAAGCAGATCGGCTACGTCGGGGCGGGGATTGGCTTCGACGCCGACTCGTGCGCGGTGCTCAACGCCATCGGCCAGCAGTCCCGCGACATCGGGCAGGGCGTCGATACCGGCGGCGCGGGCGACCAGGGGATGATGTTCGGCTTTGCGTGCGACGAGACGGAGCAGTTGATGCCGCTCCCCATCACGCTCGCCCACCAACTCGTCCACACCCTCGCCGACCGACGGAAGGACGGCAGCCTCCCCTGGCTCCGCCCCGACAGCAAGTCGCAGGTCTCGGTGGTGTACGAGGGCGGCGTCCCGGTGGAGGTCGATACCGTCGTGATCTCGACGCAGCACGCGGACACGGTCTCGAACAAGGTCATTCACGCCGCGGTGACGCGCGACATCATCGAGGCGGTGATCCCGCGCGAGATGCGCGCCAGGAAGATGAAGATCCACATCAACCCCACCGGACGGTTCGTCGTCGGCGGCCCGCACGGCGACGCCGGCCTGACCGGGCGCAAGATCATCGTCGACACCTACGGCGGCATGGGTCGCCACGGCGGCGGCGCGTTTTCCGGGAAGGACCCCTCCAAGGTCGATCGCTCGGCCGCGTATGCCGCGCGCTGGGTGGCCAAGAACATCGTCGCCGCCAAGCTCGCGCGCCGCGTGGAGGTGCAGCTCGCCTACGCCATCGGCGTCGCCAAGCCGGTCTCGGTGATGGTGGACACCTTCGGCACGGGCACCGTGGACGAGCTGGTGATTATGCAGGCCGTGAAGGAGGTCTTCGACCTCACGCCGGCCGGGATCATCAAGGCGCTCGACCTGCGGAAGCCCATCTACGGGCCGACCGCTGCGTACGGACACTTCGGGCGCCCGTACGAGAGGGTGGAGCGCTACGGCAGGAAGGTCGGGCTCTTTACCTGGGAGCGGACCAACAAGGTGGCCGACCTCCGGCGCGCGGTGCGCGCCGGCTGAGCGACATACGGAGCGCGAATGGTCGAGGTCACGGTGTCGCGCCTCGGACTCGACGCGTCGTCACAGGCGTTCGTCGTCATCCTCGAGGAGCGGGGCGGGACGCGGATGCTGCCCATCTGGATCGGGCGCCCCGAGGCGGAGAGCATCGCTGCGCACCTCAACGGGGTCGCGCGTGAGCGTCCGATGACGCACGACCTCACCGCATCGATGGTCACGGGGCTCGGCGGCCTCCTCCGTCGCGTTCAGGTCACACGCGTCGTGCACGGCACCTACCACGCCGAGCTGCACCTCACGCGGGGCGGTGCGCCGGTGGTCGTTGACGCGCGCCCCTCGGACGCGATTGCGATTGCCCTGCGGCTCGAGGCGCCGATCTTCGTCGCCGAGGCGCTGTTCGACGACGGCGAGGGCGAGTCGACCATCGGCCAGGCCTCCGACGACGCCAATCATCTCTCGGCCGAGGAACTGCAGCGGCACCTCGCGCAGTTGCGGCCCGAGGATTTCGGGAAGTTCACGCCGTGAGTACGCGTCGCGTTCGCCTTGGCGCGCTGCTGCTCGCCGCGCTGCTGCTGGCGCGGCCGGCGGGCGCGCAGGAAGGCACGCGGGTGATCGAGGGGCGCGTGACCCGTGCCGCGTCGGGCGGGCGCACCATCCCCGTGGTCGGCGACTGGGTCGTGCTGCACCGCGTTGGCGCCGACGCGGCCGCGCCGATCGATTCGATGCGCACCCGTGCCGGTGGCGCGTACGCGTTCCGCTACCGCGCGACGGGCGATAGCGCCGCCGTCTATTTCGTCTCGACGAGCTGGGGGGGCGTCGCCTACTTCACGCCGCCCACCACCGACCGCGCGATGCGCGGCGGCGCGGCGGACCTGATGGTCTTCGACACGACGAGCGCCCAGGTGCCGATCACCATCCGCGCGCGGCACCTCATCGTGACCTCGCCCGACTCGGCCAACGGGCGCGTGCGCACGGTGATCGAGGTGTTTGAGCTGAGCAACGATTCCACCGCCACGCGCGTGCCGGGCGCCGAGGGGCGCTACACCTTCCGCAGCGCGCTGCCGGACGGCGTGCGGCAGGTGACGGGCGGGCAGGGCGGCGTCTCGCCCGAGGCCATCCGCGTGGAAGAGGGCGAGGTGCGCGTCTACGCGCCGATTGCCCCGGGGCTCAAGCAGATCTCCTTCATCTATGAACTGCCGGCCACCACGG
This sequence comes from uncultured Gemmatimonas sp., assembly GCA_964466515.1. Taxonomy (GTDB): domain Bacteria; phylum Gemmatimonadota; class Gemmatimonadetes; order Gemmatimonadales; family Gemmatimonadaceae; genus Pseudogemmatithrix. The sequence goes on from CAYXQS010000075.1 coordinate 3,022, forward strand.
CCACGATGCGCTTTCCCTTCGAGGGGAGCGCGCCGGTGCTCGAGGTGCTGGTGGAGGATCCGCGGGCGACCGCCGTGGGCGGCGGACTCGTCGAGGTGAACCCGGTGGCGGTGGAAGGGCGGCCGTTCAAGCGCTTCCTCGCCGAGGATGTCGCCGGCCCGGACGTCATCGCCGTGACGGCACCCGGCCCGGCGAGCGTGGTCACCGCGATGCGCCTGATGCTCGTCGTGACGGGGATTGGCGCGGCGATGCTGTTGGCGCTCGGGATGATCGTGCTGCGGAAGGGCCCCGGCGCATTCGGCCGTCGGCGCGCGGCGGATCCCGAGGCGATTGCGCGGAAGATCGCCGCGCTCGACGCGGCCTTTGAGGCGCTCGCTGTGCCGGACGAGGATGCGCGGCGCGCGCACTACGTGCACCGCGCGCAGCTCAAGGGACAGTTGAGCGCCGCGCTTGCCAAGCGCGACGGGCTTGCATAGCTTCGACGCACAATCGTAAGCGACCGCGGGACACGGAAGCCGGTGTGAGACCGGCGCGGCCCCGCCACTGTAACGGGCATCAACGTCCACTCGAGCACAGCCACTGCATCCTGCGGGATTCGGGAAGGCGAGCGGAACGGCCCGGAGCCAGGAGACGACCTGCGTTCGCGCCACATCGTGACCCTCGGGGGAGGGTTCGTGGCGTGCCAGTGGGTCCGCCTGATGATGGTCGGACCTCCAGACGCGCAACCGGGCTCCTCTCCACGCGGAAAGGAGCCCGTTCCCGTGCCCGGCCTGATGTTCGTGAAGCGCGCAGTGCTCGTGCTTGCCGCCATACTGGTGGCGGGCTGTGAATCGCGCCCGGGCCAGGCCGTCGGCGTCGATGACTTCGGCGACACGCTGGCGCTGACGGCGCCCGCACGGCGCGTGGTGTCGCTCAATCCGGTGGTCACGGAACTGCTGTTCGCGCTGGGCGCCGGGGACCGGCTCGTCGGCCGCACCTCGTTTGACCTGTATCCCGACGCGGCGCGCGCGGTGCCCGACGTGGGCAATGGGATCCAGCCGAACGTCGAGGCGGTGCTCGGCCAGCGTCCCGACCTGGTGATCCTGTACGGCAGTCCATCGAACCGCGTGGCCGCGCAGCAACTGCGCGCGGCCGGCGTGGCAACGCTCGCCCTGCGCACGGATCGCGTGGCCGACCTCGCGCGCGTGACGCCGATCATCGCGGGCGCGCTCGGGCTCGCGGACAGCGCGCGCGCGGTGACCGACACCGTGGCCGCCGCGCTGGCCGCCGTGGGCGCCCTGCCACGCCCCGCGCCGCCCGTCACCGCGTTCTGGCACATCTGGGACGCCCCGTTGATGACCATCGGCGGCGGCAGCTACCTCACCGAGCTCCTGGACGTGGCCGGCGTGGCGAACGTCTTTGGCGATGTCGAGGCGCCCTCGCCGCAGGTGAGCCTGGAAGAGGTGGCGCGCCGCGATCCCACGTACGTGCTCGCGGGCCCCAACGCCGCGGCGGCGATTCGCGCGCATCCGGCCTGGCGCGCGGTGCGCGCCGTGCGCGAGGGGCGCGTGATCGTCATTGACACGACCGTCGTGGGGCGGCCCGGCGTGCGAATGGGTGAGGCCGCGCGCCATCTGCGATGGGTGCTGGTGGACTCGACTGCGGTGCGCGCCACGCCGTGACGCCACTGCGCTGGGGCCTGCTGCTCGCCTTGCTCGTCGTATCGGTGCTGCTCGGCGTTGCCGGCGGGCCCGTGCCGCTCGCGGTCGCGGACGTGTGGGGCGCGCTCTTCGGTATGGGCGACGCCACGCACATCGCCATCGTCCACGACCTGCGCCTGCCGCGCGTGGTGCTGGGAATCATCGTCGGCGCGGGGCTCGCGGCGAGCGGCACGGTGCTGCAGGCCACGCTGCGCAATCCGCTCGCGGAGCCGTATCTCCTCGGCGTATCGGGCGGCGCGGCGGCGGGTGCGGTCCTCGCGGTCGTGCTGGGGGTTGCGGGGGCCGCCGTGGTTCCGCTCGCGGCCTTTGCGGGCGCGGCGCTCGCGGTGGTCGTGGTGCTGCTGGTGGCGCGTGCGGTGAGTGGCCACGCCGACCCGCGGATCCTGCTGATGGCGGGCGTGGTGGTGGGGGCGTTCTGCACGGCGGCGATTATGGTGGCGCTGGCCACCGCGCCCGACAACACCGTGCGCAGCGCGCTCTGGTGGATGATGGGATCGCTCGGCGATGCCCAATGGCGGCCGCTGGCCTGGATCGGCGGGTACGTCGCCGCGGGGTTTGCGCTCCTCGTGTTCTGGGCGCGCGACGTGGATGTCCTCGCGTTGGGGGACGATGCCGCGGCCTCCCTTGGGCTCGATGTGGAGCGCGTGACGCGACGCGTCTTTCTTGCCGCCTCGCTCCTCGCCGCGGCCACGGTCGCCGGCGCCGGACTGATTGGCTTCGTGGGCCTCATCGTCCCGGCCATCGCGCGCGCGCTCGGGACCGCCAATACCCGGCAGACGTTGGTGGCCGCGGCGCTCGTCGGCGGCGCGCTGGTCGTGCTGGCCGACCTCGCCGCGCGCACGGTGATGCGGCCCGCGGAACTTCCGCTCGGCGCCGTCACCGCGCTCATCGGCGTGCCGTTCTTCCTCTGGCGCCTTCGGAGCCTCCGATGATCCGCTTCGCGGAGGCGACCATCCGGTATCGGCACGCGGCGGCGCCGGCGGTGCAGGGTGTGTCGTTGACGGCGGCGCCGGGACGCATCACCGCCGTCGTCGGCCCGAACGGCAGTGGAAAGAGCACGCTCGTGCGCGCCATTCTCGGACGGCTGCCGCTGGAAGGCGGGCGCGTCCTGCTCGATGGCGTGGCGCTCGGCACGCTGGACCGACGCGAGGTCGCGCAGCGGCTGGCCGTCGTCACGCAGCGCGAGGAACCGGCCTTCCCGCTCTCCGTGCGCGAGTACGTCGCGCTGGGCCGCCATCCGCACGGCGGCCCGTTTGCCGGACGCGACGCGGCGGATCGCGGCGCCATCGCGGCGGCCATCGCGCGCACCGACGTGGGGGCGTTCGTGGACCGCACGACGGATGCCCTCTCCGGCGGCGAGTGGCAGCGCGTGCGCATCGCGCGCGCGCTGGCGCAGGGCGGCACGGCGCTCGTCCTCGACGAGCCCACGACCTTCCTCGACGTGGCGCACGAGATGGCCGTCTTCGAGCTCCTCGACGGCCTCGCGCGCGATGGGCAGACCATCCTCCTCGTCAGCCACCAGCTCAATCTCGTTGCCCGGTTCGCCGAGCACATCGTGCTGTTGCACCACGGCCGCGTGGTCGCGGCCGGGCTGCCCGCCGACGTGATGCGCGGCGAGGTCCTCGAGCGCGTCTACGAATGGCCACTCGTCGTCTCCCGCGATCCCGCGGTGGGCGCGCCTATGCTCGTGCCGCTGCGCGGCCGGGGATCCCGTTGAACCTCCACGCCAACCCTTCTCCCAGGATCTTGTCGATGTCGCTCCGCACCGCCGTCTCCATCCTTCTCATCGGTGCGCTGGCGGCATCGGCTGGCGCGCAGGACACGCGCGACACCGTGCGGCTCAGCGAGATCGTCGTCACCGCCACGCGGCTTCCGACGCCGGTGGGCGCACAGACCGCGACGGTCACGGTGCTCGACGGCGCCACGCTGCGCCGCGAAGGGCTCACGCATCTGGGCGACGCGCTGCGGCGCGTGCCCGGCCTCGCGCTCGCGCGCAACTCGTCCTTTGGCTCGCAGCAGACGCTCTTCCTCCGCGGCGGGCAGGGAAACTACGTGCGCGTCCTCGTGGACGGCGTCCCGGTGAACGAGCCGGGCGGCGTGCTCGACCTCGGCCGCGTCACGCTCGACGACATCGAGCGGATCGAGGTCGTACGCGGGCCCGCGAGCGTCCTGTACGGTTCCGAGGCGATGACGGGCATCATCCAGCTCTTCACGAGCCGCCCGGGCACGAGCGGCCCGGGCTCGGCGGCGCGGGTGCGGTCGGCACTGGGCGCGGGGTCGTTCGGCGCGCGCCGCGCCTCGCTCGGCGCCTCGGGGGGCCGGGGAGCGCTCGCGTGGTCGCTGCAGGGCGATCACCACGCCACCGACGGCATCCTTGCCTACAACAACACGTACCGCAACGACGGCGTCGCGGCATCGCTGACCGCGGGCGACCTTGCGGCGACCTCGGTGCGGCTCACCGCCCGCTACAACACCTCGCTCTATCGCTACCCGACCGGATCGAGCGGTGCGCTCGAGGATCGCAACGCGGAGCGCACCGAGCACCGCCTCCTGATGGGGATTGACGGCTCGCATCGCTGGAGCGACCGCGCCTCGTCACACGTGCAGCTCTCGGCGACGGAGTTCCTGCCGCGCACCAACGACGCGGCCGACGACGCCGGCGATACGCTGGGCTTCTACGGCTACTTCGCGCGCGGCACCGTCACACGCCGCATCGCCGACGCGCGCACGACGGTGCGGCTGGGCGCGGCGCAGTTCGTCACGCTCGGCATTGAGGCGGCGCGCGACGCCGAACGGAGCCGTTCGCTCTCGCAGAGCGAGTTCGGCGACTCCCCGGGCACCTTCCGCGCCGATCGCGATAACCTCGCGGCCTATGCGCAGGCGGCCGGCGAACGCGCGCGGCTCAGCTATACGCTTGGCGGCCGCATTGACGACAACAGCGCGTTCGGGGCGTTCCGCACCGTGCGCGTCGGCGCGGGATGGCAGCTCGTGCCTGCGGTGCGGCTCCGCGCGTCGGCGGGGACCGCGTTCAAGGCGCCCAGCTTCTTCGAGAACTTCGCCACGGGCTTCACGGTGGGGAATCCGGACCTCCGGCCGGAGACGTCGCGCTCGGCGGACCTCGGGATCGAGCTGGCGCTCCCGCGCGCGGCATCGGTGCGCGTGACGGGGTTCACGCAGAAGTTCCGCGACCTGATCCAGTACACGGGCGCGCCGCCGGTGGGCGAGCCGAACTACGTGAACCTCGCCGAGGCCAATGCGGGGGGCGTCGAGTTCGAGGCGGTGCTTCCGGCGGTGCGCGGCTTCGTGCTCTCCGCGGCATACACCTGGACGGACACCCGCGTGGTGGACGCCGGGGTGGACACCGCGCCGGAGGCGAACTTCGTCGAAGGGGGGCGGTTGCTGCGGCGGCCGGAACACGTGACGTCGGTGCACCTCACGCGGACCCTCGGGCGCGCGGGCAGCGTGTCCGCGACGGTGGTCCGCACGGGCGACCGCGAGGACCGGAGCTTCGCGACCTTCCCGGCGACGATTGTCGTGCTCGACCCCTTCACGACGGTCGATCTGGGCACCGAGCTCCGGATCCCGGGCCGGTTGGGGCAGGGCGCACGTCTCCAACTGCGCATTGAGAACCTGGGCGACCATCGGTACCAGCAGGTCGTCGGCTTCGACTCGCCGGGCCGCACGTTCTACGCGGGGCTTAAATTGGACCGGTGATCGAGACCGAAGCCATCGTCCTGCACGCCTTCGACTATCGGGAGACGAGTCGCATCGTGCGGCTCGCCACCCGGGACGTCGGGGTGATCTCGGCGGTGGCGCGCGGGGCCCGGCGGCCCAAGAGCCGCTTTGGGCAGGGACTCGACCTCTTCACCGGCGGGACGGCGCATCTGATCCTGCACCCCACGTCGGATTTGCACGCCATCACCGCGTTCGACGCATCGCGCGCGCGGCCGGCGCTCGCGGGATCGCTGCACCGGTTCGGTGCGGCCGCCGCGCTGAGCGAACTCTGCATCCGCTTCGGCACCGAGGCGCCGCCGACGGTGCATCAGGCGCTCGCCGAGGGGCTCGATGCGCTCGCGCTCGCCGCGGACCCCGCAGTCACCGCACGGGCGCTCGCGGCCGCCTGGTGGATCGTCGCGGAGCTGGGGTTCGCCCCGTCGCTCGACCAGTGCGTGGTCTGCCATCGGGCCATCGGCCCGGGCGAGACGGTCCGGTTTGCGCACCGTGCCGGGGGTGCGGTGTGTGCCGGGTGCCGCGGGAATGCCCCCGGCGCACGGATGCTCCCACCGGACGCCCGGCGCACGCTCGCGCGCTGGCTGCACGGGGAGTCGGACGAGTCGCCCAGTCCGCAGGCCGCCCGCAGCCACCAACGGTTGTTGCGCGAGTTCCTCGAGGAACACCTTGCCGACGGCCGCGCCCTGAAGGCGTGGGCCGCCTGGGAAGCTCTCGCGCGCTGACGTTTCGGCACGCCGGAGGGGCAATCCTGACACCAGTTCCGTCGAAACGGCGTAGCTTCTAGGGCGCGCGCCTTGCCGTAGAGAGGGGAGCAGGCGTACCTCGACCTTCCACCAGCCCCACGATGCTCAATCCGGATCGCCTCACCGTCAAGAGTTCCGAAGCGATCACCGACGCCGTCGCCAACGCGCGACGCGCCGGGAATCCGCAGGTACACGACGCGCATCTCCTCCTCGCGCTCCTCGCGCAGGATGAGGGGATCGTGGTGCCCGTGCTGCAGAAGCTCGGCGTCAACGTGCCCACGCTCGCGGAAGCACTCGAGCGCGAGGTCGGACGCTACCCCAGGCAGACGGATGCGCAGCCCACGCTCGCGCGCGAGGTGAGCGCCGTCCTCGACCAGGCCGAGCAGGAGGCCAGGAGGCTCGGCGACGAGTACGTCTCCACCGAGCATCTCCTCGTCGCGCTCGCCGATGCCAAGGGCACCGAGACGGCCGCGTTGCTGAAGGCGCAGCGCGTCACGCGCGCGGGGCTTCTTGAGGCGCTGGCCGCCGTGCGCGGCTCGCACCGCGTCACGGACCAGACGCCGGAGAACCGGTACCAGGCGCTGCAGCGCTTCACGCGCGACCTCACCGAGGATGCGCGGAAGGGGAAGCTCGACCCGGTGATCGGCCGTGACGAGGAAATCCGGCGCGTGGTGCAGGTGCTTTCGCGTCGCACGAAGAACAGCCCGGTGCTCATCGGCGAGCCCGGCGTGGGCAAGACCG
>CAYXQS010000076.1:0-6884 GCA_964466515.1 uncultured Gemmatimonas sp.
GCGCGCGCTGGGCGAGGAGCCCGCGGGGATGTGGATCGGCACCTTCCACGGCATCGCCGCGCGCGTCCTCCGGATGCACGCCGCGCTCGTCGGCCGCACGCCGGAGTACACGATCTACGACGAGGACGATTCCCTCGGCGTGATCAGGCGCATTATGGAACGGCACCGCATCTCGCCCAAGGAGTGGGCGCCCAAGGCAGTCGCCGGGGAGATCGGGTCGGCCAAGAACGCGCTCGTCGAGCCCGTCGAGTTCGAGGCGCTCGCGCGCACGCCGCTCGCCAAGGCCGCCGCGACGGTCTATCGCGAGCTCGAGGCCACGCTCCGCGCGGCCAACGCGGTGTCCTTCGACGATCTCCTCGTCCTGCCGGTGAAGATCCTCCGGGAGCACGCCGAGGTGCGCGCGCGCTTCGCGGGGCGCTTCCGCCACGTGCTCGTGGACGAATACCAGGACACCAACCGCGCGCAGTACGAGTTCGTGCGGCTCGTGGGTGGCGCGCACGGCAACGTCGTCGTCGTGGGCGACGACGACCAGGCGATCTATGGCTGGCGCGGCGCCGACATCCGCAACATCCTCGACTTCGAGCGCGACTTCCCCGCGGCGCGGGTGGTGCGGCTCGAGGAGAACTACCGCTCCACCGCACCCATCCTCGAGCTGGCCAACGTGGTGATCTCCGCCAACAAGGCGCGGCGCGGCAAGACGCTGCGTGCCACCCGCGCCGGCGGCGAGCCGGTCGCGCTCCTCGAGGCGGCCGACGACCGCGACGAGGCCGAGGCGATCGGCGAGGCGCTCCAGGCGTGGCACGGGGCGGGGCATCCCTATGGCCAGGCCGCCGTGCTGTACCGCACCAATGCGCAGAGCCGCGGGTTCGAGGAGGCGATGCGCCGCGCGGCAATCCCGTACCGGCTCGTGGGCGCGGTGCGCTTCTACGACCGCCGGGAGATCAAGGACCTCGTGGCGTGGCTGCGCCTGGTCGCCAACCCGAGCGACGACGAGGCCTTCCGTCGCGCGATTGCGGCGCCCAAGCGCGGGGTGGGGGAGACGACCATCGAGCTCCTCGCGGCGGCCGCGCGCGCCGCCGGCGTGCCGCTCCTCGAGCAGGCGCGGCGCGCCGTCGCGGCGGGCGAGCTGCGTCCCGCGGCGCGCGAGTCGCTCGACCAGTTCGTCACGCTCGTCGACCGCCTGCGCGTGGCCGCGGCCGACACCAGCGTCGACCGACTGCTGCTCGATCTCTTCGCCGCGTCGGGCTACGAGGCCGCGCTCCGCGCCGAGGGCCCCGAGGGGCTCGACCGCCTCGACAACGTGCGCGAGCTCGTGACCTCCGCCGCGGAGGTCATCATCGACGACGGCGGCGAGGTCGGCCTGCGGCCGCTCGACCACTTCCTCCAGCGCGCGATGCTCGTCACCGCGCTCGACGCGCTCGGCCCCGACGCGGACGCGGTCACGATGATGACCGTCCACACGGCCAAGGGCCTTGAGTACGGAATGGTCTGCGTCACCGGCCTCGAGGACGGGCTGTTTCCGCTCGCGCGCGCGTACGACGACCCGGAGACGCTCGAGGAGGAGCGTCGCCTGCTCTATGTGGCGATCACGCGGGCCGGCGAGCGCCTGCTCCTCTCGTGGGCGCACCAGCGCCGCCGCAACGGCGAACTCCTGCCATCCATTGCGTCGAGCTTCCTCCGCGGCATTCCCGATGCACATTTCGAGCGGCGACAGACCATCCGTCTCCGGGCCACGGCGCGGTATGCGTCGCCGCACCGCACGGACGCCGGTCGCTCCACCTGGGACGGCGGTGGCCTGGGGCGTCCGGGCAAGCCGAAGTGGTCCCCGCGGGCGGGCGAGCGGGTCACGAGCTTCGTGCAGGACGAGGACGCGTCGCAGGATGTCCCGGACTTCATCCGGGGCGTTCGCGTCTCGCACGCGCGATTCGGCTCGGGCACCATCGCCGAGGTGAGCGGGACGGGGAAGGACGCGAAGGTCACGGTGGACTTCGATGACGAGAGCGTGGGGCGGAAGCGGCTGGTGATCGCCTTCGCCGGACTTCAGCGGGGATCGGACTGATGGCGGTGACGCCGGAGGATGTGCGGCACGTGGCAGGACTCGCGCGGCTCGGGCTCCCCGAGGCCGCGCTCGCCACGTACGTCGCGCAGTTGAACGGGATCCTCGCGCATATGGATGCGTTGCAGCGGGTGCCGGCCCCACCGGCCGATGCGCCCGCCGTGCCCGAGGCGGGGATGCCGCTCCGCGACGATCGCGTCGCACCGGTGCCGCTCGCCATCCCGCGCGACCGCTTCGCGCCCGAGATGCGCGACGGCTTCTTCCTCGTCCCGCGCCTCGCCACCCACGAGGACGCCGGAGAGGAGTCGTGAGCGCCCCGAATCTCGACCAGGCGGCCGCCACCCTCGCGGCGGCCGTGCGCGACCGCCGCGTCAGCGCCGAGGACCTCTTTGCCGCCGCACAGGCCCGCGTCGCGGCGTCGCACGAGGGGGCCGATGGACTGAACGCCATTCTCGCCCGTGCGGAGGCACCGGCCGTGCCGCCCACGTCCGGCGAGCTGGCGGGCGTGCCCATCGTCCTCAAGGACAACCTCGCGACGCTCGCGCTCCCGACCTCGTGCGGCTCGAGGATGCTCGAGCGCTGGGTGAGTCCGTACGAGGCCACGGCCGTGCGCCGCCTCCGCGAGGCCGGCGCCGTGCTCGTGGGCAAGGCGAATATGGACGAGTTCGCGATGGGCTCCTCCACCGAGAACAGCGCCTTTGGCCCGAGCCGGAATCCGCACGACCGCACGCGCACGCCGGGCGGCTCGTCGGGCGGGTCCGCCTCCGCCGTCGCGGCCGGCATCGCCCCCATTGCGCTCGGCTCCGAGACCGGCGGGTCGGTCCGTCAACCGGCCGCGTTCTGCGGCATCGTGGGCGTGAAGCCCACCTACGGACGGGTCTCGCGCTTTGGGCTCGTGGCGTTTGCCTCCTCGCTCGACTGCGTCGGCGTGTTTGGTCGCACCGTGGACGACGCCGCGCTCGCCACGGAACTCATCGCCGGCGTGGACCCGCTCGACGCCACGTCATCGCCCGAGCCCGTTGCCTCGATGCGCGTGGGGCCCGGGCCGCTCGCCGGCGTCGTGATCGGCGTGCCGCGCGAGTACTTCCCGGCGTCGCTCCATCCGGCCGTGCGTGAGCGGACCGACCGTGCCCTCAAGGCCCTCGTCGCGCAGGGCGCGACGCTCCGCGACGTCTCGCTCCCGCACACGGACCTGGCCATCCCGGTCTATTACATCATTGCGCCCGCCGAGGCGTCGGCCAACCTCGCGCGCTTTGACGGCGTCCGCTACGGGATGCGGATCGAGGGCGACGGCATTCGCGCGATGTACGAGGCGACGCGTGCCGGGGGCTTCGGCCCGGAAGTGATCCGCCGCATCCTCCTCGGCACGTACGTGCTGTCCGCGGGCTACTACGACGCGTACTACCGCAAGGCGCAGCAGGTCCGTGCGCGCATCGCGGAGGACTTCGCCGCCGTCTTTGCCTCCGGCGTGCACGCGCTCTTCACCCCGACCACCCCGACGAGCGCCTTTGCGCTCGGCGCGATTTCCGACCCGTACGAGATGTATCTCTCGGACATCTTCACGGTGACGGCCAATCTCGCGGGCATTCCCGCGCTGTCCGTGCCGATTGGCCGCGTCGACGGGCTGCCCGTCGGCGGGCAGGTCCTCACGACGCACTTCGACGAACCGACGATGTTCCGCGTGGCCTATGCGCTCGAGGAAGCGCTCGGTGCGGAGGCCACGCGATGAGCGCCTGGGAGATGGTCGTGGGCCTCGAGGTCCACGTGCAGCTGCGCACCAGGAGCAAGGCGTACTGCGGCTGCTCGACGGCGTTTGGCGACGCGCCCAACACCAACACCTGCCCGGTGTGCCTCGCGCTCCCCGGCGCACTCCCGGTGCTGAATGCGCGCGCCGTGGAGCTCGCGGCGCGCGCGGCGCTTGCGCTCGGCTGCACCGTGCACCGGCGCAGCGTCTTCGCGCGCAAGAACTATTTCTATCCCGACCTCCCCAAGGGCTACCAGATCACGCAGGCCGAGCATCCGCTCGCCACGGGCGGTCACGTCCCGCTGCCCGATGGCTCCGCCGTGGGCATCACGCGCATCCATATGGAGGAGGATGCGGGGAAGTCCATCCACGACCGGTACGCGGGGCACACGGCCATCGACCTGAACCGCGCGGGCGTGCCGCTCATCGAGATCGTCGGCGAGCCGGAGATCCGCGGCGCCGCGCAGGCGGGCGCCTACCTCCGTGCGCTCCGCGAGATCCTGCTCTTCTGCGATGTCTCCGACGTATCAATGGAAGAGGGGTCGCTCCGCGTCGACGCGAACGTTTCCGCGCGCCCCCTGGGCGAGACGGCGTTCCGGCCGCGCACGGAAATCAAGAACCTCAACTCCTTCTCCAACGTGGAGCGCGCGCTCGAGCCGGAGTTTGCGCGCCACGTCGCGACCTCCGAGTCCGGCGGGACGATTGCGCAGCAGACGATGCTCTTCGATGCGGCCAGGCAGGAGGTCCGTGCGGCGCGCTCGAAGGAGGGGAGTCACGACTACCGCTACTTCCCCGAGCCCGATCTCCCGCCGTTGCTGCTCGCCGACGCGTGGCTCGCCGACCGGCGCGCGGCGCTGCCCGAGCTTCCGGCGGCCCTGCGTGCGCGCTACCGGGATGCGTTCGGCGTCACCGCCTACGACGCCGAGGTGCTCACCTCGGAGCGCGCGATTGCCGCGTACTTCGAGGCGACGGCCACGGCGAGCGGCGATGGCAAGTCCGCCGCCAACTGGGTGCTGGGCGAGGTGCTGGCGGCGCGGAACGAGGCCGGCGGCTCGCTCGCCGATTTCCCCGTCACGCCCGCGCGGCTCGCGGCGCTGATTGCGCTCGTGCGCGGCGGCGCGGTGAGCTCCACCGCGGCCAAGACGCTCTTCCAGACGATGCGGCGCGACCCGGCGGACGCGCGCGCCATCGCCGAGCGGGACGGCCTCCTGCAGGTCGGCGACGACGACGCGCTCACGGGCTGGATCGACGAGGTCTGGGCCGAGCACCCGGACGAGGCGCGCCGCTTTGCCGCCGGCGAGGCCAAGCTGCAGGGCGTGCTGGTGGGATTCGTGATGAAGAAGTCGAAGGGCCGCGCCGACCCCAGGAAGGTCAATCAGTTGCTGGCGGCGCGCGCCGGGGCGTAGAGCGGGGCAGGGAGGTGTGCGGACCACCCCGGCGTCGCCTCCTCCGGAAGCCCGAAGCGGTCGGCGGCGTCCTTGCGCGCGGCACGCTCGCCGCCGCGGTCGAGGGCGAGTCGGCGAATCCGCTTCGCTTCGTGGAGTGCCTGCTCGCCGCTCGGGTCAAACGCCCGCGGCGCCGCGGCGTCGCCCTTGGCCAGCAGGTCCACCACATAGTCAAACGACCGCTCCAGGTGCGCGACCACCGTGGCGTCGCGCAGCGTCCAGCGACTGTTCTCCGCCATCAGCGAAAGCACCCGCTGCCACGACCCCGAGTCGGTCACATAGACCATCCCGCGAAAGATCCGGCGGTTGGTCGGTGTGCTGAAGATCGTCGGGCTCAGCACGCGGTCGAGGTGATCGTCGGACCGCGCGTGGTCGAGGAGAATCACCTCGCGCGCGCGGCGCGGCCATCGGTCGCCCGTGTGCGACTCGAAGCGGCTCTCCCAGTAGCTATGGCCGACCGCGCTCGAGCCCGCGCTGATCGCGAGCTGGTGCGGGACGAAGTGATTGTGCGCCACGACGTCCGCCGCGAGGTGCGCGAGGTAGCCGTAGCCGAACGCGCGCAGCGCGTCGTCGCGCGCACGGTCGAGGATCTCGTCGCCCACCGCCCACGCGTGGCAGTGGCGCCCCACGCGCGCATAGCGCTTGGCGAAGCTCGTGTCCGCGGCAATCGATCCGTACAGAAAATCGTAGGGAAAGGCCCGCAGCAGCGACGCGAGCGATGCCGGGAGCAGGACGTCCGCCGAGCGGAGCAGGGCCTCGCCGATCAGGATGTGGGTGCCCGGCGTCCACGCATACGCGTCGGACGGGAGCAACGCGACCAGCGCGCAGGCGCTGAGGAGGACGACTGCCGCGCGCACGGCGCGCTAGTCGCGCCGACGGAGCCGCGGGCGCTCGGCGTCCTCGGCCAGCCGCTGACGCCTTGCCTCGGCACGGCTCATCTTCTTGCCGCCCTTCTTGCGGCGCCCCAGCCCGAGCGCGCGTGCGCCGAGCTTGATCCCGCCAATCGCCGTCCCCGCCACGGACGCGACGCGCTCCGCGGATGCGTGGATGCGCCCGAGCATCTCGCTCAGGTCGTCCACGCGGTCGGCGAGGGTATCCACCGTCCCACGGATCCGCGCGTTGGCGTCCTGGATCGTCTCGCGCGACTCGGCCATCACGTCCTTCGCGGTGGCCGCCATCTCGCCGACGTCGTCAACGACCTCCGAGGCGCGCGCGGCCACGGGCCGGAGCTCCGCCAGCAGCGCCTCGACCGAGGCCTGCGTCTCGTCAACCCGCCGCCGCAGCGCGACGAGGGCGTAGAGCAGCCCCATCACCAGCACGAGCACGAGGATCGAGGTGATCCCCGAGGCGACGAAGACCGTCTGTTCGAACCCGGTCCGGACAATCGGGACCTGGCGGACGATCAGCGTGTCGGCGAGGGCGGCGGCCTGGTGTAGGAGCATACCGAACAGTCTCCAGCGGACTCCCCCGCGTCAAGCATATATTGTCCCACAATGTCGTCACCTCAGTTCATCGTCGAAGGCGGCCGGCCCCTCACGGGCTCGATCCGGCCCACCGGCAACAAGAACGCGGCCCTCCCGATTGTCTGCGCGGCGCTGCTCACCGCGGCACGTTCCGGAGCGTGACCGGCTCCGCGGTG
>CAYXQS010000076.1:6894-9919 GCA_964466515.1 uncultured Gemmatimonas sp.
GCTCACCGCGGAGCCGGTCACGCTCCGGAACGTGCCGCGGATCCGGGACATCGAGAGTCTCCTCGCCCTCGTGCGCGCCACCGGCGCCTCGGCCGAGTGGACCGGCCCCGACACCCTCGTCATCCACGCCGCGTCGGTCCGCGGCGACACGCTCGACCCCGAGCTCTGCGCCCGGATTCGCGCGTCGATCCTCCTCGCCGGCCCGCTCCTCGCGCGCACCGGCGCGGTGACGCTCGCGCCGCCGGGCGGCGACCTCATTGGCCGGCGGCGGCTCGACACGCACGTCCTCGCGCTCGCCGCGCTCGGCGCCACGCACGAGTTCGGCGACCGCATCGTCTTCAGGGCCAAGGCGCTCACCGGCACCGAGATCTTCCTCGACGAGCCCTCGGTCACGGGCACCGAGAACGCGGTGATGGCGGCCGTCGGCGCGAGCGGGACCACCGTGCTCTACAACGCCGCCTCCGAGCCCCACGTGCAGGATCTCTGCCGGATGCTCGAGGTGCTCGGTGCGCGGATCGAGGGCATCGGCTCGAACGTCCTCACCGTGCACGGCGGGCGTCCGCTCCACGGCGGGACCTTCCGCATCGGACCGGACCACATCGAGGTCGGCTCGTTCATCGGTCTCGCGGCGGTGACGCGCTCCGCGCTCCGCATCGAGGACGCCGGCGTGCATCACCTGCGCTCCGTGCGCCTTGGCTTCGAGCGGCTCGGCGTCGTCACCGAGGCCGAGGGCGACACGCTGATTGTCCCCGCGCGGCAGGAGATGCGGATCCGCAGCGACCTCGGCGGCGCGGTGCCCAAGCTCGAGGACCAGCCCTGGCCCGCCTTCCCGGCGGACCTGATGTCCATTGCGATCGTCACCGCCACGCAGTGCGACGGCATCATCCTGATGCACGAGAAGATGTTCGAGTCGCGGATGTTCTTCGTCGACAAGATCATCGGGATGGGCGCGCGCATCATTCTCTGCGACCCGCACCGCGTGCTCGTCAGCGGGCCGACGCCGTTGCGCGGCGCCACCGTCGAGAGCCCCGACATCCGTGCGGGGATGGCAGTGCTCATCGCCGCGCTGTGCGCCACCGGCACGAGCGTCATCAACAACATCGGCCAGATCGAGCGCGGCTACGAGCGCATCGACCAGCGCCTCAACGCGCTCGGCGCCTCGATCCGGCGAGTGGAGCAGGGGTGAGCGGCGCGGCCGTGCTCCCGGCCCACCTGCCGGTGCCGGCATTCGAGGCGGTGGGGATTCGCGCCTTCACCACGACGCGTGCCGCCGGCGACTTCGGGCTCGACCCGGCCGGCGCGGCCACGGCGGCCGACGAGCGCTGGCAGCGGCTGCAGCGCGCCGTCGCGGCGGACGGCGCGCCCCGGCTCGCGTCGGCGCGGCAGGTCCACGGCACGCGCGTCCTCGTCCACGGCCAGGCGTGGGACGGCTGGATGCGCGTCGACGGCGCCGATGGCCACCTGCTGGTTCAGGGAGGTGCCGCCGCCATCACCATCGCCGATTGCGTGCCGGTCTTTCTCGCCCACCCATCGGGCGTGGCGGGCATCGTGCACGCGGGATGGCGCGGCACCGTCGAGGGCATTCTCCCCGAGGCGCTGCGGCTCTTCGCCGCGCACGGATATCCGGTGGACGAGCTCCTGATGCACCTCGGCCCGTCGATCTGCGGCCGCTGCTACGAGGTCGGGACCGAGGTCTACGAGCGGCTCACCGGCTGGCCCACCCAGCGACCGCGCAACGTGGACCTGCGCGCGCTGCTCGCGGAGCAGGCCAAGCATCTCGGCCTCACGCGCTGGAGTGCGGACGCCGAGTGTACGCGCTGCGACAACGGCGATTTTTACTCGCACCGAGCGGGGGACGCCGAGCGGCAGGTGGCGTGCATCTATAACCCCTCGTGGCTTGACGGAACCCCGCGAGCCGGGTAACCTTCCCCAGTCGGAGACATTCCGGTTGGGTCGCGGAGTGTGGGGGAAGGTCTCCCCACACTTTTTTGTTCTCTATGGGGGAGCGGGCAGCCGTGAAGCAGGCAGTTGAAGCGATTGCAACGCAAGAACTTACGCCGCTTGGCTTCGAACTGGTCGAGGTTCGGCTCGGTGGGTCAAAAGGTCGCCCGGTGATTGACCTCCGGATCGATCGCTTGGACGGCAGGACGGTGACGGTCGGGGATTGTGCACAGGCCTCGCGCGCCATCGAGGCGCGGCTGGATGCGGAGCCGACGGTGGTGACCACGCGCTACGTGCTCGAGGTCTCGTCGCCGGGAATGGAGCGGCCGCTGCGCACCGCGGCCGAGTGGAAGCGGTTTGTGGGACGTACGGCGAGCGTGAATGCGCCCGCGCTCCACGGCCGGCAGGAGATGGAGATCGTCGCGGTGGACGGGGAGGCAGGGCAGGAGCGCCTCCGGCTCCGCGACGCCAAGGGAGTCGAACACGGGATCGCACTCGCCGACGTCACCGACGCGCGGCTGGCGTTCCACTGGAAATCGTAAGCACCAAGTCTTTCTCACGACGGAGAGCGGGATGGCGGGTTCGGTCGAGATCCTCACGGCGCTGCGCGAGCTGGCGGACAGCAAGCAGATCGGGCGCCTCGAATTGCAGGAGCTGCTCAAGGACGGCATCCTCGCCGCCTTGGCCAAGAAGCACGGTCCCACCGTGCAGGCCGAGGTGGACATCGATGACGCCAAGGGCGACATCCGCATCGTGATCCTCAAGAAGGTCGTCGAGACCGTCGAGGATCCGGCGGGCGAGATCACCGTCGAGGAAGCGCGCTACGAGGACCCGGACTACCAGCTCGGCGACCTGATGGAGATTCCCGTGGAGTTCGCGGAGTTCGGTCGCTCGGCGGTGCAGGCCGCCAAGCAGCGCATCGTGCAACGCGTCCGCGAGGGCGAGCGCACCAAGATCCGCGACGAGTTCACCTCGCGCGTCGGCGACCTCCTCTCGGGCGAGATCCAGCAGATCGAGCGCGGCAAGATCGTCATTATGCTCAACAAGTTCCGCGAGGCCGAGGCGATCATCCCGTACCGCGAGC
>CAYXQS010000077.1:0-5737 GCA_964466515.1 uncultured Gemmatimonas sp.
GGAGCCGAGGTATTCGCCGCGGCGTTCCTTGGTGATCACGTTGGAGTAGATGCGCCCCGTGGTGATGTTGTTGGCCTGCGTGAGCGAGCGGTCGAGGAACCGCTCGTAGTGCCCCAGGTCGAGGTCCGTCTCGGCGCCGTCGTCCGTGACGAAGACCTCGCCGTGCTGGAAGGGCGACATCGTGCCCGGGTCGACGTTCAGATACGGGTCGAGCTTCATCATCGTCACGCGGAGCCCGCGTTCGACGAGGAGGCGGCCCAGCGACGCGGCGGCGATGCCCTTCCCGAGCGACGAGACCACGCCGCCGGTGACGAAGATGTACTTGGCGCTGCTATGGGGAGTGGTCTTGGTCATCGGGGGGATCCGGCAGTGAGGGAGGCCCAGTGGGCATTGGCGCGGACGAGGTCGTCCTCAGTGTTCACTTCGCCCCAGCTCGGGGCCTCGACGATGGCGACCCCCATCGCCAGGCCGTCGGCGAGGGCGCGCAGCTGCTCGAGCTTCTCGACGAGTTCGAGGGGGTGCGGCGGGAGCGAGACCCAGCGCCGCAGCGCGTCGCGGCGGCAGGCGTAGATGCCCATATGCTGGAGCACGAGCGCATCGCGCGTGGCCGTGTCGGCCGCGTCGCGGGGAAACGGGATGGGCGCGCGCGAGAAGTAGAGCGCGCGGCCGTCGTCGGCGCGTACGACCTTCACGCAGTTGGGGTCGTCCAGAACGGTGGCCGCCCGGCGGCCCGCCGCCGTGCCGAGCGCGAAGCCGTGCTCGCGCACCATCGCGACCGCGCCGGACATCGCGTCCGCGCGCATAAAGGGCTCGTCCCCCTGTACGTTCACGACCACGTCGTACTCGGCAAAGGCCGGATGCGCCGCCACCTCGGCGACGCGGTCGGTGCCCGAGGGGTGCGCCACGGAGGTGATGAGCGCCTCGCCGCCGGCGCGCCGGACGACGTCGGCCACCTCGTCCGATTCCGTGGCCACGACCACGCGGTCGGCCAATCCGAGCGACTGGACGCGTTCAAGGACCCGGAGGACGAGGGGGACGCCGCCAAGGAGACGGAGCGGCTTTCGGGGGAGTCTGGTGGCCCCGAGACGAGCGGGGATGACGGCCAGGGTGCTCACGGTAGCACGCTCCGGCGGAAGGACGCGGACGCAAAATCCACGCCAGAGCAATCTATGGGCGGGGCGGCACCGGACAAGAGGGGGTCACAAATCGTTGCCCGGCAGGGGTTTCCACGCCCCAGGGGGCGGGACGCTCACCCCCGGGGATGATACTGCTTGTGAACCTGCCGGAGATGCTCGCGATCAATGTGCGTATACAGTTGCGTGGTCGAAATATCGCTGTGGCCCAGCATCTCCTGCACCGCGCGCAGGTCGGCGCCGCCCTGCAGCAGGTGCGTGGCGAAGCTGTGCCGCAACGTGTGGGGCTTGACCTCCTTCTTGATGCCGGACGCCGTGACGTACTTCCGCAGGATGTTCCAGGCGCCCATCCGGCTCAGCGGCCGGCCGTGGGCGTTGAGGAAGAGCTTCCCGCTGCCTTGCCCCTTCTCAAGCTGGGGCCGCAGCTCGCGCAGGTAGATGGCCACCGCACCGGCCGCCTTTCGCCCGATGGGCACGATGCGCTCCTTCCCGCCCTTGCCGAAGACGCGCACCACGAGCTCGTCGAGCAGCACGTCCTTGGTGGCGATGCCGATCCACTCGCTGACGCGCAGCCCGGCCCCGTAGGCGAGCTCGAGCATCGCCCGGTCGCGGAAGGCGAACGGCTCGTCCAGCGAGATGGCGCCGATGAGCCGCTCGACCTCGTCGGGCGTGAGGACGTCCGGGAGCGCGCGCCACCGCTTGGGGGTCTCCAGGCGCTCGCTGGGGTCCGCCGTCACCACGCCTTCCGCGAGGAGGAAGCGGTACCAGGTGCGAATGGCGGAGATGCGGCGCCGGATCGTGGCGGGCGAGCGGCCGCCGTCCTTGAGATGGTAGACGAACTCGCGCAGGTGTGCGGCGGTGAGCCCCTGGATTGCCTGCACCCCCTGCGACGACGCCCAGGTGACGAGGAGCTGCAGGTCGCGCCGGTAGGCGTCGGTGGTGCGCGCGCTCGCGCCCTGCTCGAGCGCGAGATACTCGGCGAAGCGTTCGAGGTAGAAGGCGCGCGCGCGGGTGTCGGAGGGCACGCGATCCAATCTACGCCGTGGGGTCGTCCGGCCTGGGGGCGTGGGGCGCCGCCTTCCGCCGGTGACGCCGCCAGTAGACCCAAGCGACAATTCCCAGCACGACCGCCGCGGCGACGCCGATGAGGCCTGCCCCCTCGGCGAAATGGGTGGTGGCGACCTTCACGCTCGGCCAGTCGGTCCCGACCTTGAACGCGATCCACGTGATCACGCTGTACCACATCGCCGCGGTCACCGTGATGATGAGCGCGGTCTTCCAGAGCGGGACGCCGAGCGCGCCGGCCGCCGCGGGCGACATCGCGCGGACGCCCGGCACGAAGCGGCTCACGAAGAGCGCGACCCATCCGTAGCGCAGGTACGCGTGCTCGATCCGTTGCTCGGCGCTCGCGGCCTTTGCGCCCGCCCCCTTCAGGCCCAGCCGCGCGATCTGGCGCGCGAGCCAGATGGCCCCGTACCGCTTGCCGAGCCACCAGACGACGGAGTTGCCGGCGACCCCACCGGCCACGACGCTCGCGGTGGTGGGAAGCCAGGTGCCGCCGGCGCGCGCGCTCAGGTACGCGAGGAATCCCGCGGCGACGTCGCCCGGCACGATGGGGACCACGCCTTCGGCGAACGAGACGAACGCGATGGTCGCATAGAGGGCGCCGGGGTGCAGCCCTTCCAGCCAGAGCATCAGGCTCGCGATCACCCTACGTCCCGGCGGGCACGAGCGTGGCCACGGCAATGCAGGCGATGCCCTCGCCGCGGCCGATCCACCCCATTCCCTCGTTGGTCTTCCCCTTCACCATCACCTCGGCGGCGGCGATGCCGAGTGCGGCGGCGAGCTTCTCGCGCATCGCGGTGCGGTGCGGGCCAATCCTGGGCGTCTCGGCAATCACGGTGATGTCGGCCTGCGCGGCGCTCCATCCCGCCTGGCGCACGCGCGCCACGGCGAGGCGAAGCATCTCGAGGCTGTCGCGGCCCGCGTTCTCCGCGCCGGTGTCGGGGAACATCTCGCCGATATCGCCGAGGCCAGCGCCCCCGAGGAGCGCGTCGGTGAGCGCGTGGCAGACGGCGTCGGCGTCGCTGTGGCCGGTGCAGCGCACCGGCGCGGGGATCAGCACGCCACCGAGGAGGACGCCGTGCCCTTCCGCGAATCGGTGCGAGTCGTAGCCGATGCCGACGCGGACGGGAGGGGAGCTCACGCGGCGGCCGTGGTCGGGCTGGGCTCGATGAGCCGGTAGTCCTGCCGCCGTCGGCGGGGCGTGAAGCCCGCCTCGCGGATCAGCATCTCCATCTCCTCAATGGACGTGCGGTGCGTCGTGTTGGCCGCCGAGACGACGTTCTCCTCGAGCATCAGCGAGCCGAAGTCGTTGCAGCCGTAGTGGAGCGCGACCTGCCCGACCTTCATCCCCATCGTCACCCAACTGGCCTGGATGTTGGGGATGTTCTCGAGCACGGTGCGCGCAAAGGCCGTCGTGCGGAGATACTCCACGGCGTCGGTCTTCGGCATATGGCTCATCGTCGGCGTGTTCTCGGGCTGCAGCGGCCAGCAGATGAAGGCGGTGAAGCCCTGGGTGCGGTCCTGCAGGGCCTTGAGGCGCAGCAGGTGCTCGATGCGCTCGGCCTTGGTCTCGCCGATGCCGTACATCATCGTACACGACGTCCTGAGCCCTTCGCCGTGGGCGATCTCCATCACCTCGAGCCAGCGGTCGGCGCCGGCCTTCTTCCTGGCCACGTGGTCGCGCACGCGCTGGACGAGGATCTCGCCCCCGCCACCCGGGATCGAGTCGAGGCCCGCCTTCACCAGCTCCTGGATGACCGTGCGCGCGTCCATCCGGTAGAGCGTCGACCAGAAGTCCACCTCGCTTGGGCTAAAGCCGTGGATGTGGATGGGGTGGTTGCGCTTGATGTACCTGAGCAGTTCGAGGTACCACTCGAACGGGATGTACGGGTTGTGGCCGCCCTGGATCAGGATCTGCACGCCGCCGAGCGTCTTCACCTCGTCGATCTTGGCGCCGATCTGCTCGTAGCTGAGTGTCCACCCCTCGCCGTCCTTGGGGCGGCGGTAGAAGGCGCAGAAGCCGCAGTCGGCCACGCAGACGTTCGTGTAGTTGATATTGCGATCCACGATGTACGTGACGATCGGCTCCGGGTGGAGCCGGCGGCGCACGGCATCGGCCGCGGCGCCCAGCTCCAGCAGGGGGGCCTTTTCGTAGTACGCGAGGAGTTCGGTTTCGAGAGACACTGGGGAGGGATGTGAGAGATGAGACGTGAGGGCTACCTCACGGCTCCCGCGGCGGGCAGGAAGGCGAGCCGTCCCTTGGGGACGCGGCCGGCGAGCTCGAGCCGACGGAGGAACTCCGAGAGTCCCTCGAGGTCGGGCAGTGAGAGTCGCCAGTCGAGTCCGTCGAAGTAGCGCCGGCATTCCCCCGGCGCCACGCCCGTGGCGCGCGCGGCCTGCGCGGCGAGTTCGTCGAGGTGCGCCATCCCCCAGTCGCGCGAGGCGATGAGCGAGGCGTGGACCCGCAGCGCGTCCGCCACCGGCACGGTCCGCTGGGCCACCCAGACGGCAAACACGAACGGCAGCCCGGTCCACGACTTCCACTCGGCGCCGAGGTCGTAGACGTGGGTGTAGGCGTGGTCGTGCGCGCGTGCGACGGGGTGCCCTTCGCTCTGCAGCATCAGCGCGGCGTCGCCGATCACCAGGCGCGCGGCGACCCCCGCGCCCACGTCGTCGTTGCGCGCAATGGCGTCGGCCTCGGCGTCGCCCGGCACGAACTCGGGCCGCGCGTGCCAGACGTGCTCGAAGAGCAGTTCGAGGAGCTGGACGCTCGTCATCGACGAGCGGCTCACCAGGACCCGCTGTCCGGTGAGCTCGCGCGCCGGCATCGTGGAAAAGAGCATCACGCTGCGGACGGCCCCGTTGCACGAGATCGCGAGATCGGGGAGGAGGAGGTAGCGCTCCCAGTCGCGCGCATACTCGACCGCCGAGACGACGCTGACATCGAGCGCGCCGTCGGCCATCATCCGGTTCAGCGTCGTTGGGACGCCGTCCACGAGCGTGGCGTCGAGCGGGACGATCCCCCGGTCCACGCCGCCGTAGACCGGGAAGCAGTTGATGTAGGGGATGCGGCCGACCTTCACGCGGCCTCTGAACTGCTGGTCGGAGGCGACAGGCGGGCGGTGCGAGGGGGGTCGCCTTCCTCAAAGGTGCGCAACACGTTGTAGAACGAGTCGCGCTCAGCGGGGATCTTCCCCGCCCCGCGAATCAGGTGCATCAAGGCGTCGAGCGACATCGCCTGCTGCGTCTGCGCGCCGACGGCGTGGTAGATCTTCTCGCGCACCACCGTCCCCTCGAGGTCGTTCACGCCGTAATGCAGCGCGACCTGCGAGAGGAAGGGCGTCACCATAATCCAGTGGCTCTTGATGTGGGCGAAGTTGTCGAGGAAGAGCCGGCCGACGGCGAGGTTCTTGAGGTCGTCCACGCCCGAGCTCGCGACCCCCTGGCGGTTGAGCTTGCGGCCCAGCTCGTTGTCGTCGGGGTGATAGGCCAGCGGGATGTAGGCGAGAAATCCGCCCGTCTCGTCCTGGAGGTCGCGC
>CAYXQS010000077.1:5747-7737 GCA_964466515.1 uncultured Gemmatimonas sp.
CTGGTGCGCGGTCCGGTGGACGCCGATGAAGTCGCCGGCCCCGAGCTTCTTGCGGGCGATCTCCTCGCGGACGGCGGCGCTGAAGGTCTCCGCGCCCCCGCCGGGCATCGTGTCGAGCCCGGCCTCCCGGAGCGTCGTCAGCACCTCGGCCCACGTCTTCTTCTCGATCCGCGCGATGTGCGCGATCTCCACGGCCGTCAGCGCCTTGATGTGGACGTGCGGCAGCTCCGCCTTCAGCGCGCGGAACATCGCCACGTAGTACTCGAGCCCGGCCTGCATATCGAGCCCGCCGACGATATGGAACTCGCGCGTGAGCCCCGTCTTGGCCTGGCGCGCCTCGGCCATCACCTGCTCGATCGTGTAGCGGTACGCGCCGTCTTCCTTCGGGAGCCGCGCGTAGCCGCAGAAGGTACACGTCGTCCGCAGCGTGCAGACGTTGGTGGGATTGATGTGCTGGTTGGCCGCGAACGTGACGCGGTCGCCGTGCCGCGCGCGGTTCACCGCATCGGCGAGAATCCCCACCCCGGTGAGGTCGCGGGTCTCGAAGAGCGCCACCCCGTCCGCCTGCGAGAGGCGCTCGCCCGCGGCCACCCGCTCACCGACCGTGCGCACCGCCGGGTCAACGATGCGCTCGAAGGGGATCGTCAGCGCGGTCGTTGACACGCGCTCAGTCCGGACAGCGCCGCAGCGCGATGCTCACGTTATGCCCGCCGAAGCCCGACGAGTTGGTCAGGACCGCGCGGACGTCGCGCTTCACCGCGGTGTTGGCCGTGCAGTCGAGGTCGCACTCGGGGTCGGGCGACGTGAGGTTGATGGTCGGGGGGATCATCCCGTGCCGGATGGCCAGCGCGCTGAAGATCGCCTCGACGCCGCCCGCGGCGCCGAGCATATGCCCCGTGGACGACTTGGTCGAGCTGACGTTGAGCCCGGTGGCGTGCGCGCCGAACACCGCCTTGATGGCGCGGATCTCGTTGGGATCGTTGAGCGGCGTCGAGGTCCCGTGCGCATTCACGTACTGCACGTCCGCCGGCGTGAGGCCGCCGTCCTCGAGGGCGCGGCGCATCGCGCGCTGCAGCCCCTCGTGCGCGTCCGGCTGCCCGGTGAGGTGGTACGCGTCGCCGGTGGCGCCGTACCCCATCACCTCGCAGTAGACCGTCGCCCCGCGCCGCTTGGCGTGCTCGTACTCCTCGAGCACCACGGAGCCCGCGCCCTCGCCGAGCACGAAGCCGTCGCGCGCGACATCGAACGGCCGCGAGGCCGTCTCGGGCGACTCGTTGCGCGTGGAGAGCGCCTGCATATTGCCGAATCCGCCAATGGCCATCGGCCGGACGGCGGCCTCCGACCCGCCCGCAATCATCACGTCCGCGTCGCCGTACGCAATCATCCGGAAGGCGTCGCCGATGGCGTGCGCGCTCGTGGCGCAGGCCGACTGCGTGGCGTAGTTCGGCCCCTTGGCCTGGAAGCGCATCGACACCACCCCCGCCGCGATGTCGCCGATGAACATCGGGACGAAGAACGGGGAAATGCGGTTCGGGCCGCTGGTCAGGTAGGTCTCGACCTGGTCCTCGAAGGTCGCGATCCCGCCGATCCCCGAGCCGATGACGACGCCGATGCGCAGGGGATCATAGCCCTTGCCGTCCCCGAACCCCGCGTCGGTCATCGCCTGCACCGAGGCCGCCATCGCGTACTGCGTGTAGAGGTCGGACCGCTTGATTTCCTTGCGGTCCATATACAGCGCCGCGTCGAACCCCTTCACCTCGCACGCGAACCGGACCTTGAAGGCCGATGCGTCGAACCTGGTGATGGGGCCGCCGCCGGACTTGCCGGCGAGCAATGCCGCCCACGTGGTCGGCACGTCGTTCCCCACGGGCGTGACACAGCCGGCCCCCGTGATGACGACGCGGCGCTTCGCTGACGCCATCCGGTCAGCCGCCGATCTTGCTGTTCAGGTAGCTCGTCGCGTCGCCGACCGTGCGGAGCTTCTCGGCAT
>CAYXQS010000077.1:7747-9839 GCA_964466515.1 uncultured Gemmatimonas sp.
CGATGTTGAACTCCTTCTCGAACTCCATCACCAGCTCGACGATGTCGAGCGAGTCTGCGCCGAGGTCCTCGATGAAGCTCGCGCCATCCGTGAGCTTCTCGCGTTCGACACCGAGCTCCTTCTCGATGATGTCCTTGACCTTCGCGGAATGGTCTGCCATTGCGTCTAAACTCCGTAGGGGTGGGACTGCGGGATCAGCGGGGAAATATACCTAGGACATCACCATTCCGCCGTCCACCGTCAGGACCTGCCCGGTGATGTAGGCGGCGTGTTCGGAGGCCAGGAAGGCCACCACCCCCGCGACGTCCGCCGGCGCGCCCAAGCGCCCCAGCGGGATCGACGCGGAGAGCGCCTGCACGGCCTCCGGGGTCATTGCATCGGTCATATCGGTCTTGATGAATCCCGGCGCCACGACGTTGCACAGGATGTTGCGCGACGCCAGCTCGCGGGCCACCGACTTGCTGAGCCCGATGAGCCCCGCCTTGCTCGCCGCGTAGTTGGCCTGCCCCGCGTTCCCGATGAGGCCCACCACCGAGGCGATGTTGACGATGCGGCCAAAGCGGCGCTTCATCATCCCGCGCTGCGCGGCGCGGATGGCCACGAACGCCGACCGCAGGTTGGTCTCGAGCACGGCGTCCCAGTCCTCGTCCTTCATCCGCAGCATCAGGTTGTCCTTCGTGATGCCCGCGTTGTTGACGAGGATGTCGAGCGAGCCAAAGGCGTCCTCGACGGTCTGGACGAGCATCGTGACGTCCGCCGGCACGCTGATGTCGCAGGCGAAGCCGCGGGCCTCGCCCAGTGCCTCGGCGACCGCCTCCGCCTTGGCGAGGTTCCGGCCGACCACCGCGACCCTGGCCCCGCAGCCGACGAGCGTCTGCGCGATCGCGCGCCCGATGCCCCGGGTCGATCCGGTGACGAGGGCGACCTTCCCGCTGAGATCGATCTTCATAGGGCGAAAGGTAGAAGGTTGAGGGGGACGGCGCGGCTAGCTGGCGAGGAGCGCTTCGACTTCCGCCACGGTGCCGCACGTCATCGCCGGGCAGCCGGGCGCGAGGCGCTTCACGAGGCCGCTGAGGACGGCGCCGGGACCCATCTCCACAAACGTGGTGCCCGGGAATCGCGCGGCCAGGTTGCGGACCACCTCGACCCAACGGACCGGCGAGGTGAGCTGGCGGTGGAGCAGGTCCTTGGCCGTCGTCGCGTCGCCGATGGCCTCGGCGGTGACGTTGCTCCAGACCGGGACGCTCGGGTCGCGGAAGTGCGCCTGGTCGAGCGCGGTGCGGAGGCCGGCGGCGGCGGGCGTCATCAGCGGGCTGTGGAAGGCGCCGCTCACCGGCAGCCGGAGTGCGCGCCTGGCGCCCGCGGCCTTTGCCAGTGCCATTGCCGCCTCAACGGCCGCGACCTCGCCGGAGATCACGATCTGCTCGGTGCTGTTGTAGTTGGCCGGGACCACGATGCCCTGGGCCGACGCCTCGGTGCAGATCTCCTCGATGGTGCGCTGCAGCTCGCCGAGGATCGCGGCCATCGCGCCGGGCACCTGCACGCCGGTCTCGTACATCAACTGGCCGCGCGTGCGCACCAGCGTGACCGCGTCCGCGAGGGGGAGCGCGCCGGTGGCGTGATACGCGGAGAACTCGCCGAGCGAGTGGCCGGCCGCGCCCTGCACCCTGGCGCCGACGTGGTCCTTCACCACGGCCCAGACCGCGGCGCCGTGCGTGAGGAGCGCGGGCTGCGCGTTATGCGTCAGCGTGAGCTCGTCGGGCGGGCCATCGAAGCACAGCGTGCTGAGGTGCGCGCCGAGCGCGGCGTCCGCCCTCTCGAAGACCTCGCGCGCCGCGGGAAACGCCGCCGCGAGGTCCTTCCCCATCCCTGGCTTCTGCGACCCCTGTCCGGGGAACAAGAGAATCATCGGGCGCGCCTCAGAACCGGACGACCATCGAGCCCCAGGTGAATCCGGCGCCGAAGGCGACGAACATCGCGGTCGTGCCCTCCTTGATGATGCCCTTCTCCAGGGCCTCGCTGAGCGCGATGGGGATCGACGCGGCCGAGGTGTTCCCGAAGCGGTCGACGTTCACGAAGACCTTTTCCATCG
>CAYXQS010000078.1:0-786 GCA_964466515.1 uncultured Gemmatimonas sp.
GTCGTGTTGCGCGGGATGAGCACCGTCGTCACGCCGCCCAGCGTCTCGATGCCCAGCGAGAGCGGGGTCACGTCGAGCAGCAGCACGTCCTTCTGCTCGCCCGTCAGCACCGCGCCCTGGATCGCCGCGCCCACGGCCACGACCTCGTCCGGGTTCACGCCCTTGTTGGGCTCCTTCTTGAAGAAGTCCTTCACGATCTCCTGGATCTTCGGCATCCGCGTCGAGCCGCCGACGAGGATCACCTCGTCGATCTGCGACGGGTCGAGGCCGGCGTCCTTGAGCGCCTTCTGCATCGGCGGGAGCGTCCGCTGCACGAGGTCGTCCACCAGCTGCTCGAACTTGGCGCGCGTGAGCTGGTAGTTGAGGTGCTTGGGCCCCGACTGGTCCGCCGTGATGAACGGCAGGTTGATGTCGGTGCTCATCGTGCCCGAGAGCTCGATCTTCGCCTTCTCCGCGGCCTCCTTCAGGCGCTGGAGCGCCATCGGGTCCTTGGAGAGGTCAATGGCCTGGTCGCGCTTGAACTCCGCGACGAGCCAGTCAATGACCTTCTGGTCGAAGTCGTCGCCGCCCAGGTGCGTGTCGCCGTTGGTGGACTTCACCTCGAACTGGCGCGTGCCGTCCACCTCGTAGAGCTCGAGCACCGAGATGTCGTACGTGCCGCCGCCGAGGTCGAACACCGCGACCTTCTCGTCCTTCTTCTTGTTCTTGTCGAGGCCGTAGGCGAGCGCGGCCGCCGTCGGCTCGTTGACGATGCGGAGCACGTCGAGGCCCGCGATCTTGCCGGCG
>CAYXQS010000078.1:796-5115 GCA_964466515.1 uncultured Gemmatimonas sp.
GGTCGTCACCGTGTGCCCGAGGTAGTCCTCGGCCGTCTGCTTCATCTTCTGCAGGATCATCGCCGAGATCTCGGGGGGCGTGAACGTCTTCCCCTGCACCTCGACCGACGCCATATCGTTCTGCCCGCGCACCACCTTGTACGGCACGCGCGCCAGCTCGGTGGTCATCTCGCCCATCTTGCCGCCCATAAAGCGCTTGATCGAGAAGACCGTGTTCTGCGGATTCGTCACCGCCTGCCGCTTCGCGATCTGACCGACCAGGCGCTCCCCGTCCTTGCTGAACCCGACGACCGACGGCGTGGTGCGACCGCCCTCGGCGTTTGGGATCACGACAGGGTCGCCCCCCTCCATCACCGCCACGACGGAGTTGGTCGTACCCAGGTCGATGCCAATCACCTTGTCTGCCATTCGTTCCTCGGAGAAGTATCTTGTGGCCTACGAAAGGGCCGCCACTTCGGGCGACCGCAGGATTGCTGCCTATCTGAACGGCAAGGGTGGGGCCACGGATTCGCGCCATTTTGGCCGGATTCTCCCGTCCTCGCTCTGAAGCGCCCTGACAAGACGACACAATGATCCCGCTCAGCGACGACAACCCAACCGTTCACCTCCCGGTGATCACCATCCTGCTGTTGGCGGCGATGGGAAGCGTGTGGGTGCTCGTCCAGGGCGGAGGGTTCGACCATCGCACCCTGGCGATGAGCGTCTGCAACCTCGGCCTTGTTCCCGGCGAGCTCTCGGGGATGGCGCCGCTTGGCACGAGCATCCCAATCACCCGCGACCTGAACTGCGTGGTGGACGCCGATCCGCTCCGCTGGGCCACGCCGGTGATCTCGATTTTCCTCCACGGCAGTTGGGCACACCTGCTGGGCAATGGCCTCTTCCTCTGGGTGTTTGGCAACAACATCGAGGACGTGATGGGGAAGGGGCGATTTGTCCTCTTCTTCCTCCTCTGCGGCGTGGCTGCGGCGGTGGCCCATATCGTCGTGGACCCCGCCTCGCCGATTCCCACGGTCGGGGCGTCGGGGGCGATCTCCGGCGTGATGGGCGCCTACCTCGTGCTCTTCCCGAGGGTGCGGGTGCGGATGCTGTTCATCTTCCTGATCTTCTTCCGGGTGATTCCCGTGCCGGCCTGGCTGGTGCTGGTCTGGTGGTTCGGGCTCCAGCTGCTGGCGGGGCTGCCGTCGCTGGCCGGCCCGACGGGGATGACGGGCGGCGTGGCGGTCTGGGCGCACGTGGGCGGCTTCCTGGCGGGGGTCCTTCTGATCCGCCTGTTCGAGCGGTCGGACCTCGTGGCGGAACGGCGGGCTATGTTGTTGCGCCGTGGGCTGTTGACCGCCATTGACTGACCCTCTGTAACGATCCTGCCACGGAGCGGAGGTTTGTGTTTGCGGCCTCTCTCGGGCGCACGGTATCTTTCCCGTGCTGGACCCAGCGTTGCGGCGCCTTCGGTGCCCCCCTGCGCCCCATCCCCCGACCCAAGCCCTCCCGTGCGATTTCTTCCCAAGGACGAAGGATTCTTCGCCCTCTTCGACCGCCTCTCCGCCCGGCTTGAGACCGCCGCGCTCCTGCTGAAAGAGCTCTTCAGCGAGCCCCACCGCCTGGAGGAGCTCGCCGTGAAGGTGAAGGCCGAGGAGCACGCGGCGGACGTGATTACCTACGAGGTGATGCAGCGGATCGACCGCTCCTTCGTGACCCCGCTCGACCGTGAGGACATCCACCTCCTCGCCAATCGTCTCGACAACGTCGTGGACCTGATCGACGGCACCGCGCGCCGCGCGCAGATGTTCCAGATCACCGAGCGGCGCGACCTGGCCATCGGCCTGATCGAGGTGCTGGTGGAGTGCGCCACGGCGATCGGTCGCGGGGTGAAGGAGATCCGCACCCCGGCGGCGGTGCACAAGGCCGCGCGGCGGGTCAAGGAGCTCGAGGAACAGGCCGACGCGCTCTACGCGCGCGCCATCGCCGGGCTCTTCGCCGGCACGCCCGACCCGCTCACGGTGATCAAGTGGAAGGAGATCTACGACAACCTCGAGCACGCGGTCGATGAGTGCGAGGATGTCGCGAACGTGCTCGAGAGCATCTCCCTCAAGAACTCCTGACCGTGGTCTGGTACATCCTCGCCATCGTCGGCGTCGCGTTCCTGTTCGACTACATCAACGGGTTCCACGACAGCGCGAACTCCATCGCGACGATCGTGGGCACGCGGGTGCTGAGCCCGTTCACCGCAGTGGCCTGGGCCGCGACGTTCAACTTCGCGGCCCTGTTCATCTTCGAGACCAACGTCGCGAAGACCATCGGCAGCGGGATGATCCATCTCGCGCTCGTCAACCAGGACGTGATCCTCGCGGGCCTCACCGGCGCAATCGTCTGGAACCTCATCACCTGGTGGTTCGGGATCCCGTCGAGCTCGTCGCACGCGCTCATCGGCGGGTACGGCGGGGCGGCGCTGGCCAAGGCCGGCGTCGCGGCGCTCATCCTCCCGGGCTGGGTCAAGCCGATCCTCTTCATCTTCCTCTCGCCGATGGTCGGGATGGCGGCGGGGTGGTCGCTGATGATCGCGACGACCTGGGCCTTCCGGAAGGCGCGGCCGGCCTCGGTGGAGCCGCTCTTCCGCGGGATGCAGATCACGAGTTCCGCGCTCTTTTCGCTCTCGCACGGCGCCAACGACGCGCAGAAGACGATGGGCATCATCGTCTCGCTCCTGGTGACGAGCCAGGCGTACTTCGTGAACGAGACCGGCTTCCTGCGCCACTTCTATCTCGCCAACGGCGACGAGATCCCGTTCTGGGTGAAGCTCGGCGCGCATCTCGCCATCGCGCTGGGGACGCTCGTGGGCGGATGGCGCATCGTACACACCCTTGGCTCGCGCGTCACGAAGCTCCGCCCGATGGGCGGCTTCTGCGCCGAAACGGGCGGTGCCTCGGCGATCTTCATCGCGACCGCGATGGGGATCCCGGTCAGCACCACGCACACGATCTCGGGCGCCATCGTCGGCGTCGGCGCCGCGCACCGCCTCTCGGCGGTCCGCTGGGGCGTCGCCACGCGGATGGTCTGGGCCTGGGTCCTCACCATTCCCGCCGCGGCCATCGTCGCGGCCCTCTCCTACTGGGTGATCGCCGCCTTCACCGGCTGACGCCGGCCCTCCGATGCACGCCCTCGCCTCGAAGAACCCCGCGTTCCTGAACCGAGAACTCTCCTGGCTCGAGTTCAACGCGCGCGTCCTGCACGAGGCGGAGGACGAGCGCACGCCGCTCCTCGAACGGCTCAAGTTCCTCGCGATCTTCGGGTCGAACCTCGACGAGTTCTATATGGTGCGCGTGGCGGGGCTCCGCCGGCAGCTCTCGGCCGGCGTCCTGCACACCCCGGCCGACGGGCTCACCGCCGCCGAGCAGCTCGAGCTCTGCGACGCGCGCGTCCGCGAGCTGAGCGAACGCGCGCGCGTCGTCCTGCACGAGGTGCTCCTCCCGCGGCTCGCGCAGATCGGGATCGAGCTCCTCACGCCGGACCGCCTCACCGCCGAGGAGCGCGCGCGCATCGACGAGTTCTTCGACCAGCAGGTCTTCCCGGTGCTGACGCCGCTCGCGGTCGATCCCGGGCACCCGTTCCCGTACATCTCCAACCTCTCGCTCTCGCTGGCGGTGGAGCTGCGCGACCCCGAGCGCGGCGAGGTGCGGTTCGCGCGCGTGAAGGTGCCCAAGAGCCTCCCGCGGTGGGTGCCCACCGGGCGGCCGAACGCCTTCGTCCCGCTCGAGACGGTCATCGGCGCGCGGCTCGACGCGCTCTTTCCGGGAATGGAGGTGCTGGGGTGCTACACCTTCCGCCTCACGCGCTACTCCGACCTCGAGATTTCGCACACCGAGGAGCCCGAGGACCTGCTCGCGACGATCGAGGAGCAGCTCTTCCAGCGCCGCTTCGGCGAGGTCGTGCGGCTCGAGGTGCAGGGCGGGACGCCGCACCACCTGCGCGCGCTGCTGCTCGATGAGCTCCGGGCGAGCGAGGCGCCCGAGATGGCGCCGCTCTCCGAGCGCGAGGTCCACGAGCCGGGCCCGCTCCTCGACGTGAGCGACCTGATGGCGCTCTCGGCGCTCGACTTCCCGGAGCACCGCGAGGTCCCGCTGATCCCCGTGGTGCCGCCCGAGCTGCGCGACACCACCCGCTCGGTCTTCGACGTGATCCGCGAGCACGAAATCCTGCTCCACCACCCCTTCGACTCGTTCGGGGCGTCGGTGGAGACGTTCATCGAGAGCGCCGCGCGCGACGACCACGTGCTCGCCATCAAGATGACGCTGTACCGCACCTCGGGCGACGGCGCGATCGTG
>CAYXQS010000078.1:5125-9777 GCA_964466515.1 uncultured Gemmatimonas sp.
CGATCGTGCAGGCGCTCACCGAGGCGGCGCAGCGCGGCAAGCAGGTCGCCGTGCTGGTGGAGCTGCAGGCGCGCTTTGACGAGGTGAACAACATCGCGTGGGCGCGCACGCTCGAATCGTTCGGCGTCCACGTCGTCTACGGCGTGCCGGGACTCAAGACGCACACCAAGACGGCGCTCGTGGTGCGCAGGGAAGCCGACGGCATCCGGCGCTACGTCCACATCGGGACGGGGAACTACAACACCCGCACGGCGCGCAGCTACACCGACCTCGGCCTCATCACCTGCGACGAGAACATCGGCGCGGACATCAGCGATCTCTTCAACGCCCTCACCGGCTACTCGCGCCAGCGCGAGTACCGCCGGTTGCTGGTGGCGCCGGTGAATATGCGCGAGCGCGTGCTGGGGCTCATTGACCGCGAGACGGCGCACGCGATGGCGGGGCGTCCGGGACGCATCATCGCCAAGATGAACTCGCTCGTGGACGAGGAGTGCGTCAACGCGCTCTATCGCGCCTCGGGCGCCGGCGTGGAGGTGGACCTCATCATCCGCGGCATCTGCTGCCTCCGGCCCGGCGTCGCCGGGCTCTCGGAGCGCATCCGCGTGATCAGCATCATCGGACGCTTCCTCGAGCACTCGCGGCTCTGGATGTTCGGCAACGACGGCGAGCCCGAGTACTTCTTTGGCTCGGCCGACTGGATGCCGCGCAACCTCGACCGCCGCGTCGAGGTCGTCACGCCGGTGGAGAACCCGCTCTTCAAGAAGCGGCTGCAGTCGGTGCTCGACATCTGCCTCGCCGACAACCGCCAGGCCTGGGAGCTGCAGCCCGACGGGAGCTACGTGCAGCGCGACCCGGGGGAGCGCGGCGAGCGCGCCACGCACCGGATGCTCCTGCGCGACTCGTGGGGCGCGAGCCGCGAGAGCGGCGCCTTCTCGGTGGACGCGAGCCCGCTGCGCCGCGACGGGGCGCTCGGCCCCGGCCGGCCGCCGTCGTCGACGGCCGAGTTCGCGGCGTTCACCAAGCGCTGAGCGTGCGTCGCGTCCTCGCCTCGCTCCTCTGGTGCGCGCTTGCCGGCCCCGGCGCGGCGGCGCAGTCCGCGGCACGGGACACCCTCGCCCCGACCATCCGTCTGGGCGACCACGGCCTCGTCTTCGCCTCGGGCGACGGCTTCAGCTACGTCGCCTTCCGGTTCCGCGTACAGGAGTGGGCGGTCTTCTCCACCGACGACGAAGGGCCCGAGATCGAGCGCACCCTGCTCGCCGTGCGCCGCGCGCGGCTGCGCCTGGAGTCCGTCGTCTGGGACCCGCGGCTCAAGGTGAACCTCCAGTTCTCCTTCTCGCGCGGCGACCAGGACTTCGAGAACTCCAACTTCCCCAACGTCCTCCGCGACGCCTACGTCACCTGGCAGGCGACGCCGCGTCTCGCGCTCACCGCCGGCCAGATGAAGCTGCCCGGCAACCGGCAGCGCGTGATCTCGTCGGGCGAGCTGCAGTTCCCCGACCGCTCCATCGTCAACGCGGCGTTCACCATCGACCGCGACGTCGGCGTCATCGCGACCTACCACCAGATGGCGGGCGCGGTGCCGTTCACGCTCCGCGCGGCGGTCAGCGGCGGCGAGGGGCGCAACGCGGCCGCGGGCGACGCCGGGCTCGCGTACACGGCGCGCGCGGAGTTCCTCCCGCTCGGCGCCTTCGCGGCCGGCGGTGACTACTTCGAGGGCGACCTCCTGCGCGAGACGCACCCCAAGCTCGCGGTCGGCGTCTCGGTGTCGCACAACGAGCACGCAATGCGCACGGGCGGCCAGCTCGGCAAGCGCCTCTTCGCGCCGCGCGATATGACCACGGGGCTCGTGGACGTCCTCTTCAAGTACCGCGGGTTTGCGGCGGGGGCGGAGGCGGCGCGCCGCGTCGCGCGCGATCCCATCACCGTGGACGGCAGCGACACGCTCTTTGTGCTCGCGGGCGAGGGGCTCACGCTCCAGGCGTCGTACCTGTTCGCGCGTGCCATCGAGCCGGCGGTGCGCGTGAGCATCGTGCGGCCGCACGCGGACCTCGCCGGCCTTCCGGGCGCGGAACGCCAGCGGCAGGGCTCCGTAGGCGTCACGCGCTACCTCAAGGGCCACCGCGTGAAGGTGCAGGGGGAGCTGATGCGGGACGACTTCTATGACGCGGTCACGCGCGCGCGTCGGCACGCCTGGGGACTCCGGACCTCGCTCGAAGTCGGGATCTGACGCCTCGCCGCGGGGTCAGTCGTCGTCGCTGTCCGGCGTGAACACCTCGCCGTTGGGCCCGATCACCTCCACCGGACGCCCGGCCATTTCCGCGAGCAGCCCCGCCTTGCGGCTCGCGCCCCAGATCTCAAGGCGCAGCACGCCGCTGGCGCGCCGCGGCACCGGCGTGAGCCGCACGGCGCGATCGAGCCAACGGACCTTCACCACGTCCACGGCGGCGACGTGCCCGCGGTCAAATCCGTCCGCCACGCGCAGCAGCGCGCTGAGCCGCTTGATGCGGTCGCGGGTGGCCTTGTCGAGCTCCCAGTAGAGCTCGTGCTTGCGCGAGGGCTCGGCGCCGCGGTGGTAGCGCGCCGTGTGCGCGATGACGAGCTGCTCGTCCGGCGCGACGCCCAGCAGGTCCGCGTGCTGGATCAGGTGGAACGAGTGCTTGTGGTGCCCCTGATAATTGATGTGATAGCCTACATCGTGGAGCAGCGCGGCGTCGGCGAGGGTCTGTCGGTCGGCCGGGTCGCACCCGATGCGCGCACCGAGCGCATCGAAGAGCTGGAGCGCGAGGCGTTGCACCTGCCTGGAGTGCGGGGCCTCGTAATGACAGCGCTCCGCAAACGCGATGATGGAACGTTGCCGGGACTCGCCGGGGTCCGCAATCACCGGCCGCACGTGCGCCGTTTCCAGGAGGAGCCCCTCGCGGATTCCATAGCCGGAGACCGCGATCTCGCGCGGCTCCACGCGGGCGACGACCTCCGCGGCCACGGCGAGTCCCGCGACGATGATGTCCGCGCGCCCGGGATTCAGCCCCTCGACGTCGAGCCGCTCCTGCGGCGACAGCGCACCGAGCTGTTCGAGGATGTGCTCCAGCTCGTGGCGCGGCACCCGCGTTCCGTGGACGCTGCGCACGCGGATTCCCTGCCGCGCGAGGTACATCCCCGCAAGGTTGGTGAAGGTGCCGCCCGAGCCCACCAACTCCGCGCCGCGCCAGTCGCGGACGGGGAGCGCCTTGCGGATGGCCCCGCGCACGTGCTTGCGGAGCTTCTTCACCGCCTTGGGGCCGGCGCGCTTGGAGAGGAACTGCTCCGTGAGCCGGATCGCGCCGAAGGGAAACGAGATCAACCGCTCCACCAGCCCCTCGGCCACGAGCGCGAGTTCGAGCGAGCCGCCGCCGATGTCCATCACCACCGACCGGCCGACGCCAAGCTCGAAGTGCGCGAGCGCCGAGCGATACGCGAGGCGCGCCTCCTCCTCGCCCTGCAGGAGGCGCGGCTTGACCCCCGACTCGCGACGCACGCGCGTGAGGAACGCCGCGCCGTTGGAGGCGTCGCGCACCGCGCTCGTCGCCACCGTCTCGATCTGCCTGGCGCCCAGTTGCCGCGCGAGTTCCGCCATCCGCGTGATCGCCTCGACGGCCTCGGCCATATGCTCCTCGTTGAGCGCGCCGCTGGCCACGAGGCCCGCGCCCAGCCGCGGCGCCGCCTTCATTTCGTCCACCACGCGGATCGTGCCGTCCGGCGAGACGTCCGCCACGATCTGGCGAATCGAGTTGGAGCCGATGTCGATGGCCGCGATCCGCTGGTCCATCAGCGCGGTCCCGGGGCGGGGCACTCTCCCGGGCGGAGCGCATCCAGGCGCCGCAACACCCGCGCCGTGACGGCCTCCGGGAGCGGCGCATAGGCCGCGGCGGCGGCAGCCGGCGTGCCATCGGTGAGCGCCCACCGCGCGAAGGCAACGAAGTGCGCGCCACGCGTGGGGTCGCCGAGCGCGCGGTCGGCAACGATCCGCGTGAGCGCGGCCACGGGATACGCGTCCGCGGCCTGCGCGCCGAGCAACCCGGTGATGGTGTCCGCCACGCCCGGGGTGAGCAGTTCCGCCGCCGCGCGCGCGATGCTCTCGGCGCTGGGGAGGACAAAGGCGCCCGCGTCGTTCCTGAGCGCGGCCACCGCCAGGCGCGACTGCGCCGCGTAGGTGTACTCCACGATCCCGATGGCGCCGTCGTGCAACTGCACCTCGGCGGCCACGCCTTCGTTGCCTTCCACCCGTGAGGCGGAGACCGCAGCCCGGTCGGCACCGGCGCGCCACACCGCCGATCCCTCGAGGTAGCGGTTGAAGACGCCGCTCGTGCCTGTCACCCGCGCACGCTGCACGGGACGAATCGCGAGGGCAGGGAGCGCCACGCCCGGATTGAGCGCACGCAGCGCCGACGCGTCCCACTGCCGGATGCGTCCGGCGAAGATGCCGGCCAGGACGTCCGCGTCGAGCCGGAGCGGCTCGATGACGCCGGGGACGTTGTACGCCACCGCGATTCCGCCGACGACCATCGGGACCTCGACCGGGCCACAGGTCGCGCGTGCGCGCTCGTCGGCGGTGAGTGGGCGGTCGGTCGCGCCGAAGTCCGCGCTGTCGGCGAGGAGGAGGCGGATTCCGT